>JAETNQ010000101.1 GCA_021772075.1 Lachnospiraceae bacterium | reverse complement strand
TTGTGGAATCGTTGATGTCGTTCTTTCTAATCAACGATATCCGGTTGAACTTACCCATGGGGTGGGTCCCTTTTCAATTGCTCTACCTGGGTCCCTTTTCAAATGTTAGATGCAATCCTGAAGGCGGTGCGCACGATTAAACCGCATATCGCAAGTCCAATGTATTGCGCCACTTGTCTGAAATTTGCCGTTGCCGTCATATCTTCGCTGTTTTGATTTTTTGTTTTTAATGCGGATTCAAGAGCTGAGGGAGTTGAGTTTCAAACTATCTTATCTGCCTCTCGTTTATCCGACATTTTTTTTAATGCGTCTTTCTGTCGCATCGGTCGTTTTCGTTTCGGGTGCTTAAAAAGGTAGGGATTAGGGAATGCAAGGTTTTTCGCGGAAATACTACCCGCACAGGGCTGGAGATTTCCGCAGAAAACAGGAGGCTTGACCTTGCTTTCCCGTCCAATCCCGGAATTACCTTTGCGCCCAGAACGGAAATGACTGCCTGATGCGGCTCACTGAAAGGCGCGGAAATGGAGGTAAACGGAAGTGGAGGCAGATTAGACAGAAAACTTCAAAAGAGAAATCCGTAAAAAAGAAGTCCACAAAAGAAAAAGGGAGATAGCCGGAAGCGTGAAACCGGGCAAACCACCGTGTGGAAAGTATAGTTTTATATGTCCGGTCGGATATATAAAATCATTCTTTCAGGTTTGCCTGCCGTGGGTGACGGCTTGTTCCATTTATGGAGCGGGCGGTCATGCACGGCTTTCCGCTTCCGGCTCAAATGGACAGCGAAAAAGAAAAACCGTCAGAAATCCGTAAAAGCACCTCTCTGGCATAAGCGCAAAAGAAATGGGCCTTGCATCATCAGTCTAAACTGTTGTTTAGGCGTGAGGCAAAGCCCTTTTCTCCGCTTATGCGGTAGTCGGCATACGTTCGTCCAAAATCTCTTTGGGCGATGGTGTGCCGACGGACAAAACCGCTTTTACGGAAAAACTTATATGTGAGGATAAAAAATCAGGAGATTTATTTCTAAATCTCCCGTTTAATTTCTATTTTTCATACGAAGAGTTCTTTGAAGGTTACGCAACGCGCAGAAGGATAATGCAGTAGATAACTAACTAATTCGTAACCTATTACTATCATGAGCAATTAACCTACGCTCATTTCCAATAA
>JAETNQ010000066.1 GCA_021772075.1 Lachnospiraceae bacterium | reverse complement strand
TATTTTGTGGAAATCCATGTTGCGCCGATACGCACCTCAATCTCCGATGCGTCAAGCTCTTTCGGCTGTACGCCCTCCAGAGAAGATACGTTAATGGCATATTCCGGGTGGTTTTCCGCAAAGGTTCTTGCCACCGACAGCTTCTCCCGCACATTTCCGCTTAAATATTCGTCTGCGGTTTCCCATTCCTCTGTAACCGGGTTCTGGAAGATTACCCCGGCAAGCTCCTTTGTAATTTCTTCCCCGCTTTTGCCCGCAAGCTCTGACATATAGGCTAAGTCCACGCCCGCCTTCTCGCTTAACGATACCGCCAATGCTTCACTGGCTGTATCCACGCTTGTCACAACTTCCTGCTTTTTAATAGTGCGTTTCGTGAACATATCCGCCTTGCCGATGAAGTTCCCCTCATCGTCCAGTTTTTCAAGGGAGCATAACAGGCAGTAGCTGGAATCCTGATTGAACGCCCTTTTATTGGTCTGTGAACTAATAAGACCGAATTTCTTGGAGAAGTCATCGTAGAGCTGGTTTAACTCCGTCTGCTTATTGGAAATCATATCATCCGGATATTCTTCCAACTGGAAGTTTATCAGCTCCTGCGTACAGTCCCGGATTGCCACCATGCCCTTCATGCGCTGCTCCGCTTTCTCCGAAACGTCCACAGGCTTCATAATGGAATTTTCCCGGTAATATACTTTACCCTCCACAACCGTATAGCTGTAATTCTTCACGTCCGGATCGGCGGGTATGTTCTCCCTTGCCAGCTCATCATCAATCTCGTTAAAATCCGCCTGCTCAATGCTGCCCTCTACATGGGAAAGCGCATGTTTAAGCTGTGCCGACAAAGGAAGGGAAGTGTCCGGCAGACAGGCACTCTCCATACCATGCGCCCCGGATACCATTTCCATTTTTCCTAAAATCATTTCCGGGTGGTCTGCGAAATACTGGTTCATCACGATACCGTCTTTTTCCGTCAGATGCACCCAGTCCGGTTCAATATCCATTACCCGGTCACGCTTCTTTAAAAACAGAATGTCCGAAGTGACCTCCGTACCCGCATTTTCTTTAAACGCTGTGTTCGGGAGCCTGACCGCCCCTAAAAGCTCCGCCCGCTGTGCAAGGTATTTCCGTACTTCCGGGTTTTTCTTATCCATCGTCCCCTTTGAAGTGACAAAGGCAACAATGCCGCCCGGTCTGACCTTATCCAGCGTCTTTGCAAAAAAGTAATCATGTATCAGGAAATTATGCTTGTCATACTGCCTGTCAGACACTTTATACTGACCGAAAGGCACATTTCCCACTGCCACGTCAAAAAAGTCATTGGGATAATTGGTATTCTCAAAGCCAGTGATTTTAATGTCCGCATGAGGGTAAAGCTGTTTTGCGATGCGCCCGGTAATTCCGTCCAGTTCCGCCCCGTACAGCCTGCTTCCCTGCATTTCCTCCGGCAGACAGCCATAGAAATTCCCAATCCCTGCGGCGGGATCTAACACATTCCCTCTGGTAAACCCCATTTTCCCCACAGCGTCATAGATTGCCTGAATGATGACCGGGCTTGTATAATGGGCATTTAAGGTGCTTTCCCTTGCGGAAGCGTATTCTTCCGGGGATAACAGGCTCTTTAATTCCTGATATTCATTCGCCCAGTTTGCTTTGGAAGAATCAAAGGCATCGGCAAGACCGCCCCACCCCACATATTTTGCTAAAACTTCCTGTTCCTCCGGTGTGGCAGTGCGGCGTTCCCCCTCTATCTTTTCAAGGGTTCGTATAGCTTCCACATTCTGCCGGAATTTCTCTTTCGGCGCAAAGCCTTTCCCGGCGCTTTCTGCTTCATTGAAAGAAATGCGGTAATTGACTGCGCCTGATTTATCAATTTCCGGCTCTTTTTCCGGTGCTTTCTCCGGCTCTGCCGACGTTTCCCCGGTCAGCATTTCCACATCGCCCATGACCTGCCGGATAAACGGATCATTCTCTAAGGCATTTTCATCTACAAGCTGCCCGTCCACAATGCCCGCTTTTTCCAGACGTTCCCGGACTGCCTGTGTGTCAATGTCGGAGAAATCATCTTTTTCTGTTTCCTGCTCCTGTTCTTCCTGATACGCTCTCTGTATCTGGATAGAATCATATCCCATGTCATCATATGAAATGACTTCTATTTCTTCAGCATGGGCTTCTATGTACTCCTGTACCAGTTCCTCACTCGTGAAAAACTGATGCTCTGGAAGATAAGGTATCATGTAACCCTCATCGTCCAGTGTCACAAGGCGGTATTTTATACCATCCCCGTCCTCTGAATCATCTGTAACAAAGCCATACTCCGGCTCGGAGAAATGAATTGATGTTTCTATGGCAACGGTTACTTTTTCTCTCTGTTTTTCCGGCTCTGCATCCGGAAGGGATTCTTCACGCTTTTTTCCTGTCTGCCCTGTTTCAGATACTTCCGCAGCGTGTCCTTCCCTCTGCTGTCCCGGCTCGCTCTCATAACGTGCCGCATATTTTTGTGCTTCTTTCAGCAGCGCATCCATCTCCACTGCTTTTTGTGTATTGCCGCTTAATGACTGCATCAGGACATAATCGGCAGCTTCTAAAAACAGAGCGTCATAGACCGCCCTGCCCTCTAACCGCCTGTCAGCGTCCTCAATGGCAACTGCCCCGGTGTCCTCATTCCAGCCGACCACATCTTTCATAGACAGCGCACCGCAGATTTTTACCACAGCGGACATCTCCGCAAGCCTTTCTATCAGCGCCTTTTCACTGTTACTTATTTTATTTTCCGTTTCGGGATTTTGTGCTTTTTGTCCGGAAGTATCTGTTTCCCGTTCCGGTACAGCCGCTTTCTCCGGCTCCCTGTCACGCTCTATAAACCGCCTTACCTGATTAGTAAAACCGTCCAGCACAGCCGGGTGGGAAGTGATGATATAATCCCTTGTCTGCCAGTCAGCGGAAGGCACAAGGCTCTCTGCCCATTCCTTATTGTCAGGGGAAAAACGCCCGTCATGGGATAAATGGGTGATTGTGTTGGCAAGGACAATCTCTACACGTTCCTTCCCGTACTGCCGGATAACGCCCTCTGCGGTATCCCTCGGAAGGGTGTAGCCGTCAAATTTCTCCGCAATCGCTTTTTCTATGGCATCCTTACACTCCACCCGGACACCATGCTCCAGCTTTTCCTGCTCCCGGCGCATGGTTTCCTCCGCCTGCTCTTTTTTGTACTGTGCATAGGCTTCCTTGCCTTTCGGCGTAAGATATTTATCCGCATTTACAAGCTCCCTGATGCGCTTCTCCACCACGTTCCATTTCAAAAGCACTTTTGCGTATGGATCGCCTATCCTGCCTTTCCCTAATTTGATTCCTTTGGAATCGTGCCATTCATCGCTCCGGTCTGAACCAATTAAGGCGGGAGAACCGCCGCCTGTCCCGTATTCATTTTTAAGGAAAGCAATATTTTCTTTCCTGTCATGCCCCTCCATAAAATATTCATAGATGCGGAAATTTCCATGATGATAGCCGCTTCCACCCGTCAGGCGGTTATCTATCTCATCCTGTGTGATAAAATCCTCATGCAGCACTTCCACGCTGTCCTGCACCGGGTATTCTGTTTTCTCTGCGCTTAAATCTGCAATCTCTGAAAGCAGATGCTCCGGATTTTTCATATACCGCCACTTTATCTGCTTTTCCCCGGTTTCAATCTGCTCTTTTGCGTGGGAAAGCTCCCCGGCAACCGTATCACGCCCCTCCTGCGTGGATAAAAGCTCGCAGAGGTTTGTCATACTCTCCGGGTGGTTGTAACCCTTAATCGGTATGTTCTCCGGTATTTCCCCGATGCTGTCCCGGAAGAAATTGAAAAGGTCATTTGCCACCCTCTGGCGTTCTATGGCATCCACAAGGAACACTTCATTTGCGCCCATGTAGGAGCCATTTTCCACCATAGAACGGACAATGCCCTCCACTTCCTTCCAGTTCATCACCGCAACCGGGGCTTCCTTTGCTGACATCCCATAGCCGATGCTCATACCGGATTCATTGAACCAGACGGAAATGGGATTCTCCCCGAAGTCAAATCCTTTCCCGGTAGTCTTGTACTCATTTTTCAAAAACTCCGCCATTTCCTCCGGTGTCTTTCCCTGCTGGTACTTGGCATAAATGCGGCTCCTGCTGTTATCCCGTCCGCCCCCTGTCCGTAAAATGGCTTCAAGCTGCTCCTTTGGCAGAGAAAAAGCGGCGGGCATGATATATTTCTCTCCTGCCTGCGCCGCTTCAATCGTGCCGATCTGTTCCTCTATCGTGGGGAATAAACTAAGCTGCTGGTAACTTTGCGTTTCCTTCGGTTCTTCCCACTGCGGTATCTGCCCCTCTTTCAGATATTCGCCCTTTTCCATGTAAAAGGCGATGCTGTCCCTCACAGTTTCCCATGATACAGTTGCCTCCGCTGTCCGGTTTAAATAGCTCCCCTTCCAGACCGTCAGACCGCTTTCGTCCGCCCTGTATCCGGCTCTTTCTTCCCCAATATAAAACTCGGTAAACTCCTTATGTCTGTAACTGTTTTTAATATATTCTGTCTGTTTGCCCTTATCCGGTTCAAAAAGCATCACACCGGCAATGTCCGGACATTTATGCACCATAAATTCATCAAACTGCAAAATGCCCTTTTCTATCCCGGAGAAAGAAAGACCGGACAATGGTTCTCCACTGTCCGGCTCCGCCAGTCCTTTATTTTCAGTTGTTTCTCCCTCATTTACAGGCTGTATACCAGCTCTTTCAGTACGATTTCCTCCGCTGAGTGCCTGATGTTGTTCATCATCCCCACCCACTTCATCTGATCGGCTGCTTTCAGTTCCTCCGTCACGCCCTCGGCTTCCGCCATCTGCGCTGTCAGTAATTCCATCCTCTGCTCCGCCTGTTCCTGAATGGTCAGAAGATGCTCTTTCAGCTTCCCTTTCAGCAGAAGTCCGGTGTAAATCCCCTTCTTGTGTTCCTGTAAGTAATTCTTCCTCATCAGCCCGTACTTTGTCAGTGTCCCCTCCGGCTGCTCGTCCATCTGCAACATCGGTATCAGATAATCCCCGTTCTTCTCGTAAGTCAGATTCATCATTATTTCCCCTTTCCCCGGCATTTCCGGTCTGTGTGTCAGGTTGTACGTCCTGTGTTTCGCTTTCACGCTTTAAAGCATTATAGCGTGTGTCAGTAGTATTTGCAAGACCTTTTTCAACAAAATTTTTCGATGCTTCCCTTCCGGCAATTTCCCTGTCATATGCTCCGATTGCCTTGCCAATCTCCATAAGCACAGGCTTGGATAAATCGGATATGCTGTCCCCGATGTGTGACAGGGTTTCCACCGTATTAAATTCATGGATATAGGGGAACTGGATTTCCTCTGCCAGTTCCGCATCTTCCATGCCGCACCGTTTTAAGACAGTGTAGGCGATACTGTCCGCCAACGTTTCCCGGACACGCACAGCGATATTCAGTTCGTCCAGTTCCTCCAGAAAACTTCCCTCTTTCAGATATTCCATATCCGAAGCAAGTTCCCCATAACAGTCCTGTGCAATCCGGGAAGCGATCTCCCTGATCCTGTCCGTAAACCCGACTTCCTTGTTGGTGTCCCCATAAATCCCTTCCAGACGGTCAATCACTGCCTGCTGGTGTTCTTCCTTCATCTCCCAAAGCTGCGGGAAACGCCCGATGCGCCTTGCCTTATGCACATCCGATATGTCAAATACATACCGCAGTCCGGTGAAGGGACTCCCTTCTTCATCAAGCAGGGCAATCCCCTTTGCGCCTTTGTTTACCCAGCAGTGCATTTTTTCATTCCATATCTCTATGGAAGCACAGGCTGTGGCATCCTGTCTTTGGGCATAAATAAGGAGCTGGTCTTTGAACGGGTATTTGTAGAGCCTTGATGCTGTGTTCAGATATTTCTTCCAGCTTTCATCATTTCTCGTCACTCTCTTTGCGGTTTCTTCGGAAAGTGAGGAAATTAAGTCATATTTTCTCATGGTAAACCTCCGTTTCCTGTTTATTGTTTTTGGGCAATAAAAAAGGTGGCTATGGTTCGCTCATAAGCCATTGCCACCAGTGACGGTAAACTTTATTCAATTTTTATCTGCTCCTTTCCTTTGATCTTTATAAAAGAAAAGCACCTAAAAGGTGCTTACCAAAAATAATCATTCAAAAGAATTATCTATTAAACGAAATTTAAAATTATCTATAGAAATTTCACTATCTACAAATTTACCATATATTTTACATTCGCAAAACAACAACTCTTTTTTTTTAATTCTTCTTCCTAAATATAATATCCTAAACAATATTGCTAATATGCAAACAAAAACAGTAAAGGTAATCATTTCAATAACCTACCTTTATTATTAATACCTACCAAAAATCATTCACCATTTTCAATATTACATTGTTTAGTATATGCTTCAATCATAAATAATATGTTTGATAATGCCAAAATACTATATTGATTATTCTTTATATCATAATACAGCATCAAGCATAACAACTCTTGATAGGTTGCATCACGAATAGTATTGGGGTAAGAAAATCCGTTTTTTAACCATTTTTGATTATTCTGATCCGAAGAAATAATAAAATTATAGAGTAGGCTTAGTCCTACCGTCATAGCAAGATTTTCATTAAAAATACCTTTCATGCCAAAATTGTCATCATTATCTTCGTATACTAATGGTTTCGATTTAACTATCGCTATTATCAGACAAGCACACACCTTATGACGATCCAATAGACCATCTGGATTTCTCATAAAAGATATTTTTGTATAATCTCTTAGTTTACTGTATTCTTTATAAATTCTTTCCTTAGCCTCCGAATCAAAAACCACTTTCCCCGCATTATCATTTACAATTTGCTCAGCTTTAGCCTTAATTCCATCTTTCCACAATATCTCATAAGTTTCTTTCTTCATAAAGCTCCCACTCAATCTAACAATTTAAAATCTGCAATAATCTCATCCACTGACACATCTGAATTAAGCATTTTCCCATATGTAGTATTTTTTGTAAAATCCAAAAGCGGCATCATTGTTTTTGATTTAGATCGTTTTTGTAGAAAATACAAAAGGATACTGCTACCAGCACCAGCAACCAAAACAGTTACAACTAAAACTACCATCTCTGCCATTGATAACATCATATGTTTCTCTCTCCTTTAATCTCCAATTTTATATAATATCATATCTGTGATAACAAATGCCTTAAGAAAAATAAAAATAAGCGATACATAATAAATTACAACTGCCACATTAAAAAAATCAGCTCCTTTTTCGCAAACACAATACATACTAATTGATACAGTAAAAATTCCAATTATACTTCCCAGTATAGATACATATGGATTAGTTTCATACTTGCCATCATAGTATCTTCGCTTATCAATTCGCATAGCCGATAAATAATCTACCCAAGTGCTTGCCGAAAAAATAAATAATGTGTTATAAAATGAAGAATAACTTGGCTCTAATTCGCTGTTATTTAATCCCGAAACATTTAGTCCATCAGTAATTAAAAAATAAGTAACTATAAAAAAAACAAGCTTAAGGATTTCAAATTCAATCCCTATTGATTGTTCTTTATTTATCATTTATATCGTTCCTTTCAAAATATCCATCAAGTATAAAGAAAAAATATTCCATATTAAAACGGTAACATTACTACCAAGTTCTTTTACAAAATGAATTTCTATATAATTCTCCATAAGTATATTTAAGACAGTTTACCACTTTTTAATGTGCAATTCAAGCCTAACTTGTACCGGCGGCAAAGAAATTCAATCACACTAATATATTTCCCTTGCCGCCAATCATTACTCGTGATTATAATTACTCGTAGAAGCCATGTTCCTCAATGCCCTTTTCCAGAATGGTATGTATCAGTTCCTCCAACTCCACACCGTTTATCTCGCTGACAACGATCAGCTTTGCAAGGGTATCTTTCTGTACGGATATGGCATACTGTTCCTCATCGGCACGAAGCTCATGGACGCAGATGCCAAGCCCGTCCGCAATCCTGCACACCACACCAAGCTCCGGCTCCCTGATGCCCGCCAGAATATCCATGATTGTCCTCTCCGGCACTCCTGACATTCTGGAAAGCTCCATAATGCTGATTTCTTCCTCTTTCATCATGTTTAATAACTTATCTCCGGTTGTAAGCATACTTTTTTCCTCCCTTATTTTTTCTTCCCGCCTGAATTTTTCTTTTTCGGAAACTCCATGACAAACTTAAACTGTACCCCGCTTTTTTCTTCCCCATTTTTGGTATAGTGGTATTCCTCCGTCCCACTCGGAATGATGTAAGCGTCATAAGGCTTGCCCGCCTTGCTCTTTAACCCTTTTAGCAGGATTTTCTTTCCGGCAAGCATATCTTTTACCTGTACATCGGTAAGGGCAGCTCCCATTACCCGGCTCACGTTCATACCGCATTTTTTCACGCAGTATGCACCGTATTTTCCCTTTACCACCTGACCGCCGCAGTTCGGGCATGCCCCAAGAGCCTCCTGCTCCTGTGCGAACATCTTTTTCTGCTCGTCACTGACCTCATGGTAGGTGTGTATCAGCTCCGACACCATATTTTCAATATCTGCCATGAAGTCCTCCATTGGAAGCTCCCCTTTTGCTACCAATGTCAGGGCATTTTCCCAATCGGCGGTAAGTTTCGGTGACTTCACCACATCGGGAAGCACCGTTATCAGCTTCAATCCGTCCTCTGTGGGTATGATCTGCTTTTTCTCACGCTTCACAAACCCGTCCTTGACTAACTTCTCGATAATATCCGCTCTTGTTGCTGGCGTACCCAAGCCTTTCCGCTCCACGTCATCGCCCATATCTTCCGCCCCGGCACGCTCCATCGCAGATAATAATAAATCTTCCGTAAAATGCTTCGGCGGGGAAGTGAAATGCTCGCTGATTTTCGTCTGTACACCGTCAAACGCCTGTCCTTCCGAAAGTTCCGGCAGCTTCCTTTCCTCTTTTTCTTCTTCCGGATTCCCGGAGATTTTAAAAGAACGCTTAAAGGCATCTTCAAAAGACTTCCACCCGTTATGCGTGACAGACTTCCCGGAAACCGCAAACATGTGTCCGTTACAGGAAAACTCCGCCCTGACTGTTTCATACAGATGCTTCTCCCCTGTGGCGCATAAAAGGCGGTTTGCAACCAAAGATAAAATTTTGCGCTCCGTTTCCGGCAGTGCCGCAAGGTCAGCCTTTGCTATCTCCATTGTGGGGATAATGGCATGGTGGTCTGTCACTTTCTTGCTGTTTAAAATCCTTTTTATATCCGGGCTGAAAGTTTTATTTTCCTCAAACATAAGGGAGCTGAATACCGCTTCAATCACGCCCTCTGCGGTCTGCCCCATATCATCGGATAAGAACTGGCTGTCCGTCCTCGGATATGTGGCTAACTTTTTCTCGTAAAGGCTCTGCGTGTATTCTAAGGTCTGCTTTGCGGTAAAGCCGAATAAACGGTTCGCATCCCTCTGGAGCGTGGTAAGGTCATAGAGCTTCGGCGGCATGACCGCTTTTTCCTCTTTTACAACAGACGTGGTAAGAGCCTGCCCGTCCCGGCAAGCCCCCGCAATCTCATCTGCTTTCTTTTTATCATCAATGCGCCCGGTGGCGGCATCTATCCCATCCATCAGGATATGCGCCATGTAATATTTTTCCTTCTGGAAGTTCATAATCTTTGCTTCCCGGTCTACCAGCATCGCAAGGGTGGGTGTCTGCACCCGCCCCACCTTTAAAACTTTTCCGCCATACAAAACCGTAAACAGCCTTGTTCCGTTGATGCCCACAAGCCAGTCCGCTTCCTGCCTGCATAGTGCGGAATGGTACAGGTTATCGTAATCACTCCCCGGCTGTAAATTCTCAAATCCTTCACGAATAGCGCTTTCCTCCATTGAAGAAATCCACAGGCGTTTGATCGGCTTGTTACAGCCTGCCATTTCATACACCAGACGGAAGATAAGCTCGCCCTCCCGTCCGGCATCGGTGGCGCAAATCGTAGCCGACACATCTCCCCGGTGCATCAACTGGCAAAGCACGTCATACTGTGC
>JAETNQ010000012.1 GCA_021772075.1 Lachnospiraceae bacterium | reverse complement strand
AAGGACGTCCCTTATTTCCGACCCGGACGCCACCGCTGTCTTCCCTCTTTTGTTTAGAAACATCCCATCCAAAATTTTGCAAAAAAACAGACAGGCAAAACGGAGACCGGACGCCGGAACGGGCAGGAGGAACATGCAAGGCTGAACTGTTACGATTTCCGTGAAAACTATAAAAATCCTCTGTGCAGAGAAGGGGAAGTGTTATATAATAAAATTATCTGTGTGTAAGTGAAGCGGCGGCATGGGGCTGGCGTATATGATTAGATATTTACAGGAGGACTGCTATGGGGAAATTTTTGGTGGCTGGCATCGTACAGAAGGAAACAATTGTGAAGGTAGACCGGATTCCTGTGGAATACGCGGGCATTACGGGAAAGCCGGATACTATTTTTACCAATACGGGCGGGGATGCATACAATGAGTCTTTGGCATTAAAATGGCTGGGAAATTCGGTGGACCTGATGACGATGGTAGGCAGCGAGGAAAGCATGGAACTGATCAATCCGCCGGGCAGCGAAGTAAAGCTGGTGACGGACTATGTGCTGCCGAGGCTCGCCAGTACGCCTGCGGCGGTGGTGCTTTATGATGAAAACAGGAGACAGCAGATTTTTGAGGATATCAAAAACCTCAGGGACGTTTCCTACGATCTGGATCTGTTCAGGGAAAGAGCGGAGCGGGCCGAGATGCTGGTGGTTTCCAACGCCAATTTCTGCCGGCCGCTGATGGCGCTGGGGAAGGAGCTGCGCAAGCCCATTGCCGTGAATATAAGGGAATACCGGGAAGAAAAATTGATTTATAATGAAGACTTTTTAAGGGGGGTCAATATTCTTTATATCAGTGACGACCAGTTAAATGGAGACCCTTATGAATTCGTAAAATCCTTGGCAGCAAAATACCGTCCTGAGATCATTATTCTGGGACAGGGGGCGGAAGGGCTTATTTTGTACGATAAAAAGAAAAATATTATTGTCCATTATAATACGGTAAAAACCCATAAAATTGTCAATACGGCCGGGGCAGGGAATGCGCTCTTTTCCTGTTTCCTGCATTTTTATAATAAAACGGGGGACTCTGTATTCGCAGTGAAAAACGCAATGTTGTTCGCTTCCTATAAAATTGGTTTTATGGGGACTTCCAGCGGATTTATGACGGAAGAGGAAATCGCCCGTTGGAGAAATCTGATATGGAGGGACGGGAGATGAATTCGTTACGGAATCCATTTCTACAGACGGCATGGCGAATTTATTGCGAAATATTGACGGAGGGTTCTTGTTTATAATAAGATAGGAAAGGCATTGGCTGGATAAAAAGATATGGAGGAGATAGTGAGATGAGTAATACAAAGAAAAAGACAGCGATTGGCGAAGAAGGAATTTTCGATGCCAGGCAGCTGGGGATGCCGAAGATGTTGATTTTAGGTATTCAGCATATGTTCGCCATGTTTGGCGCGACGGTGCTTGTTCCGGCGCTGACCGGGCTCAGCGTTTCTACGACGCTTTTGTTTGCAGGGCTTGGAACGCTTTTGTTCCATTTTCTGGCAAGGGGAAGGGTTCCTGCATTTTTGGGTTCATCCTTTGCATTTTTGGCAGGATATTGGGCGATCGCGCCGAACGGCGAGGTTCATTTGCTCCCTTATGCATGCTTCGGCGTGGCGTGTTCCGGGGTGCTGTATTTGATATTGGCGGCTTTTATCAAAGCTTTTGGAACGGGCAGGGTCATGAGGTATTTCCCGCCGATCGTGACGGGGCCGATTATCATTGCTATCGGTTTGAACCTTTCCCAGTCGGCGATCAATAATTGCGAGGCAAATTGGTGGATCGCGCTTGTAGCGATTGCAATTGTCGTGATCTGCAACATTTGGGGAAAGGGGATGATCAAGATTGTGCCGATCATCCTTGGCGTAGTAGGTTCCTATCTTGTGGCGGCCGTTACGGGCAACGTGGATTTTACGCCGGTGAAAGAAGCGGCATGGATCGGGATGCCGGTTGTATGGGATAGAACGGTGTTCGCCGTTTTCCGGGAGCCGGATGCTTCCCTTCTTGTGACTTCCGTTATTACGATTATGCCGATTGCTCTTGCAACCATGGTGGAGCATATCGGCGATATGTCTGCGATTTCTTCCACAGTGGGGAGGAATTATATTAAAGATCCCGGGCTGCACAGGACTTTGTGCGGGGACGGGCTGGCGACGATCCTTGCCTCCTTATTCGGCGCGCCGGCGAATACGACCTATGGGGAAAATACGGGGGTGCTTTCCTTGACGAAAGTGTATGATCCAAGGGTAATCCGCATAGCGGCTGGTTTTGCTATTCTGTTTTCTTTCTCGCCGAAGGTGGCGGCGGTGATTTCCGTTATGCCTACGGCGACTTTGGGCGGCGTGTCCCTCGTGCTTTATGGTATGATATCCGCGGTGGGCGTACGTAATGTGGTGGAGAACCAGGTGGATTTTTCCAAGAGCAGGAATGTGATTATTGCGGCGCTTATCTTAGTGCTTTCCATCGGTATCAATTTCAGCAATAACGGGGCGGTTGTTTTCCGGTTAGGAGATATCGCCATCCGTCTGTCAGGGCTGGCGGTAGGAGCGCTGACCGGAATCCTGCTGAATGCGGTTCTGCCGGGGAAGGATTATACTTTTGACGAGGAAGCCCCTTCGGATACATGCGTGGACATGAGCGGGACGAGAAAGACGACGAAAAGATAGGCCGGAAGCGGGTTTTTGCAGGAAGAGCAGAAAGGAGCCAAGCGCCATGAGAATAGCCGACATGCATTGTGATACGATTTCGGAGTTGTATAAGAAGAGGAAGGCTGGAAGCGGGGAGGGACTGGCGGAGAACGAAGGGCATGTGGATCTGCGGAAGCTGGAGGCAGGAAAATCCCTTGTCCAGAATTTTGCCCTGTTCGTCAACTTGGAGAAGACGATGAGTCCGTGGGAGGACGTGCTGGGAATGGCGGATTTGTACCATAAAGAGCTGGAAGCCAATGGGAGCAGGATAGCGCCTGTTTTTTGCTATGGGGATATCGAAAGGAACCGCAAAGAGGGAAAAATATCGGCGTTGCTGACGGTGGAAGAAGGAGGCGTCTGCGAAGGGAAACCGGAGCGCCTGGAGCATTTGTACCGGCTGGGGGTACGGATGATGACGCTGACATGGAATTACCCGAATGAAATAGGCTATCCGGCCCTGGATATCCGAAGGATGGCGGAGGAGGGCGCGCATAACGTCGAAAAACGGCCGGGGGAGGAACCGGCTGCCGATTGGGTTCCTTTTCACAGAAGGGCGGATTTGGAACGCGGGCTGACGGAAACGGGACGGGAATTCGTGGCGGAAATGGAGCGGCTTGGGATGATCATCGATGTTTCCCATCTGTCGGACGCGGGATTTTACGATGTGCTGCGCATGACGAGGAAGCCTTTTGCGGCGAGCCATTCCAATGCGAGGGCGGTCAGCCCATGGGTGCGGAACCTGACCGACGATATGATAAAGAAATTGAGCGAAAGAGGGGGCGTCATAGGGATCAATTTCTGCCCGGATTTTTTGGAGGAAGTACCGGAAGGAGAAGAAAATCCGGGGAGCCTGGAAGCCGTCGTAAGGCATGTACGGCATATGATAAATGTGGGGGGCATCGATTGCATCGGTCTGGGAAGCGATTTTGACGGGATCGAAGGGCATAAAGAGCTGCCGGATTTTTCCTATATGCCGAAGCTGGCAGAGGCATTGGAAAAGAGCGGGCTGAAGGAAGGGGAGGTGGAAAAGATATGCAGCGGAAATGTGCTGCGTTTTTATAAGGAACTGCTGGGCTGAGAATACTCTGCATGGGGCTGTCCTTCCCGCCTTGCGGTTCCCAAGAAAAGACAAATATTCACATACTTATCCATACCATGTCCGGTCTTACGGAAGCTATAATAATAGAAAAAGGAATAGCTGCCGGTTGCGGAACGAAAGCAATGGGAGATTGTTATTTGGCAGTATGGAGGGATGAGGATGAAATATGGCTATTTTGATAATGCAAAACGGGAATATGTGATAGACAGGGTGGATCTGCCCGTATCGTGGACGAATTATCTGGGCGTGGAGGATATGTGCGCGGTAGTAAACCACACGGCCGGGGGATATCTGTTTTATAAGACGCCGGAATACCATAGGATAACGAGATTCCGGGGGAACAGCGTCCCGATGGACAGACCGGGCCATTATGTGTATATCAGGGATAACGGGAGCGGGGATTACTGGAGCATTTCCTGGCAGCCGGTAGGAAAGCCTTTGGAGGAAGCGGAATATATCTGCCGCCATGGGCTTTCTTATTCTGTCTATGAGTGCAATTACAGCAAAATACGGGCGAAACAGACTTTATCGGTTCCTTTGGGCGATAAGGCGGAGCTGTGGGATGTGGTCGTGAAGAATGAAGAGACAAAGCCAAGGGATTTGAGCCTGTTTACTTATTGTGAATTTTCCTTTCACCATATTGCCATCGATAACCAGAATTTCCAGATGAGCCTCTATTGCTCCGGTTCGTCTTATGAGGACGGCGTGATCGAATACGATCTGTTTTATGAGGAGTTCGGCTGCCAGTATTTTACTTCCAGCGCGGAGCCGGACGGGTTCGACTGTCTGAGGGATCGATTTATCGGCAATTACCGGACGGAAGGCAATCCGGCTGCCGTGGAGAGGGGGCAATGCAGCGGTTCCTATGAGCTGGGGGGCAATCATTGCGGTTCCCTGCAGAAAAATATCCGGCTGGAGCCGGGGGAGGAAATAAGGATTCTCTTTATACTCGGGGAAGGGAACCGGGAAGAGGGAAAGAAGGCGAGGCAGAGATACGGAAGCTGGGAAGCGGTGGACCGGGTATATGAGGATTTGAGGGGGTTTTGGGAGGAAAAACTGCAAAAATTGCAGATACAGACGCCGAATGAAGGAATGAACACGCTGATTAACATATGGACGTTATATCAATCGGAGATCAATGTCATGTTTTCCCGGTTTGCATCTTTTATAGAGGTGGGCGGAAGAGTCGGACTGGGATACCGGGATACGGCGCAGGATGCCATGACGATTCCCCATTCCAATCCGGAAAAATGCAGGCAGCGTATCATAGAACTGCTGCGGGGGCTGGTTTCCGACGGGTACGGGCTGCATCTGTTCCAGCCGGAATGGTTTGACCCGGAGCCGAAGGAACAGCCTTTCCGGTCGCCTACCGTGGTGCCGGAACCGGACAGGGGGAGCATGGTACACGGACTGGACGATGCCTGTTCGGACGACGCCTTATGGCTGGTTTCCTCCATCGTGGAATATATCAAGGAAACAGGGGAAGAGGGATTCGTGGAGGAAATGGTGACTTATGCGGACGGCGGGGAAGGAACGGTTTATGAGCATATGATGCGGATTCTGGATTTTTCTGCGGAGCAGGTGGGGGAAACAGGAATCTGCAAAGGGCTGCGGGCGGATTGGAACGACTGCTTGAATCTGGGCGGCGGGGAAAGCGCCATGGTTTCTTTCCTGCATTACTGGGCGCTGGAAAACTTTATCGAGCTGGCGGAGCACTTGGGCAGGAAAGGGGACGCGGAAAAATATAAGGAGATCGCCGGGCGTGTAAAGAGTGTCTGCAATAAGGAGCTGTGGGACGGAAGATGGTTTATCCGGGGGATTACGAGGAACGGAAAGAAAATCGGGACGAAAGAGGACAGGGAAGGAAAGGTGCATTTGGAATCCAATGCATGGGCCGTTCTTTCCGGCGCGGCGGATGAGGAAAAAGGGCGCCTTGCGATGGACAGCGTGGAGGAATATCTTTACACGCCATGGGGGATCATGCTGAATGCGCCTTCCTATACTGTGCCGGATGACGATATTGGTTTTGTGACGAGGGTCTATCCGGGGGTAAAGGAAAACGGAGCGGTATTTTCCCATCCCAATCCCTGGGCATGGGCGGCGGAATGCAAATTGGGCAGGGGAGACCGTGCAATGAAATTTTATAATGCCTTGTGTCCTTACTGGCAGAATGATAAAATAGAGATAAGAGAAGCGGAACCCTACTCATATTGCCAGTTCATTATGGGAAAGGATCATTCGGCCCATGGAAGGGCGAGGCATCCTTTTATGACAGGCAGCGGCGGATGGGCTTATTTTTCCGCAACGAGATATATCCTCGGCATGCGCCCGGGGTTCGGGACGCTGGAGATTGATCCCTGCGTGCCTGCGGACTGGAGCGGATTTTCCATGGCCAGGAAGTGGAGGGGCGTTACTTATGAGATAGAAGTGCGCAATCCCGATGGCGTGATGAAAGGAGTGAAAGAGCTGTATCTCGACGGAAAGAAGGTGGAACGCATTCCTCTTATGGAAAAAGGAACGGTACATCAGGTAAGAGTCGTGATGGGAAAGGAAGGAAATTCAAATGATTAAATTTGGTACGGGAGGCTGGCGCGCGATCATCGGGGATGATTTTACAAAGGCGAATATCCAGTTATTGGCGAAGGCGCTGTGCGATAAGATGAAAGCGGAAGGAAAAGCGGATAAGGGAATTGTAATCGGTTATGACCGGAGGTTTCTGGCGAAAGAGGCTATGCAGTGGGCCGGGGAAGTATTCGCGGCGGAAGGAGTTACCGCTTATCTGATCAATAAATCGTCACCTACGCCGCTGATTATGTTTTATGTGATGAAGCATGATTTCCCTTATGGAATGATGGTAACGGCGAGCCATAACCCTGCGGTTTATAACGGCATTAAAGTATTTACGGCTGGAGGCAGGGATGCGGATGAGGTCCAGACGAAAGAAATCGAAGAATATATCGGGAAGGCGGATGCGGAATCCATTCGGGAGATGGAATACGAAAAAGCGTTGTCACAGGGATTGATCCAAGAGATATATCCGCTGAACGAGTATCTGGATAATATTATTTCGGCGGTCAATATGGATGCGATCCGCGCGAAGGGGCTGCGGGTAGTGCTGGATCCCTTATATGGGGTAAGCGAGACTTCCCTGGCGACGATCCTTCATACGGCGAGATGCGAACTGACGGTGATCCACGACAGGCATGATACGCTTTTCGGCGGCAAGTTGCCCGCGCCTAACGCGGTAACGCTCCGCCCCCTCCAGAATGCGGTGATCGATTACCGGGCAGACATCGGTATTGCTACGGACGGCGACGCGGACCGGATCGGCGTCATCGACGACACCGGGCGTTTCCTGCATCCTAACGATATTCTCGTGCTGCTTTATTATTACCTTGTCAAATACAAGGGATGGGAAGGGCCGGTGGTAAGGAATATCGCCACGACCCATATGCTGGATAAGGTGGCAGAGCGGTTCGGGCAGAAGTGCTATGAGGTGCCGGTGGGATTTAAGCATATTTCCGCGAAGATGAACGAGGTGGATGCGATTATCGGCGGCGAGTCTTCGGGCGGCCTTACCGTGCGCGGCCACATTAACGGCAAGGACGGCATTTATGCGGCGGCGCTTTTGGTGGAAATGATCGCGGCGACAGGAAAGAAACTGTCGGAGATCTATAAGGAGATCGAAGAAGAATGCGGCTCTATCTTTATGGAAGAAAGGGATTATAAGTTCAACCAGGAAAAGAAAGAAGCGATGCATAAACTTCTTATGGAGGAGAAAAAAATACCGGAGCTTCCTTTTGAAATCGACCGGGTTTCTTATCTGGACGGCAGCAAGGTATACTTTAAGAACGGCGGATGGGTCATCGGGAGATTTTCGGGAACGGAGCCGCTGATCCGCGTGTTCTGCGAGATGCCGGAGCTGGAAATGGCGAAACAGGTATGCGATATTTATGAGGAGTTTTTAGGGTTAAAGAAGTAGAGAGGCGGACGGTGAAGGCATTCCGCCAAATGCTTTGAAGGAAATCCAGCTGCGCCGGGCATTGCACCAGGCTCGGATCAGAAATGCAAAAACAATCGGGCATAGGCCCGATTGTTTTTATGATCGCCGGAGCAACATGCTTTAACAGGAGGATAGTTATGGGAGATGCAACAATATTGCCGATGGCAACGAAGAAAAAAGCGCCTTTGAAATGGAGCATGATCATGCTTCTTACTCTCTGCTGGCTTCTGCCGCTGGCGGTGATTGCTTATGTGATGCTTTACGTGGCGGCGGGGAAGATCAATTCGCAGACGGAGCGCACGATCGTCACTTCCGTGGATAATGCGATCAGGATTTGCGAGATGCGGATGGATGCCGCCGTGGAGGCTTCCAGGAATGCTTCTTATCTGCCTACGATCAAAGAATGCTATGCGGATTATCTGGAGGACGGGGACAGGCTGGCTCTGCAGAAGACGGTCAATCTCTTTTTGGAGCAGCATTATTGTTATAATGACAGTTTTTTGTATACATCTTTATTTTTTACGGATAACCCGGACGAGCAGTTCTTCACTGCCTACCGGGGAAGCACGAGCAATGCGGTATATCAGGCGAGCCGCCGGTTTGAAGACAAGGTGATGCCGAAGGTGCTGGAAATCTATCAGGGATTGGATACGGATGTGGCGATCGTAGAGATAGAGGGCGGGGTGTACCTTGTCCGCAATCTGATGACGCCTTCCTATCATCCTTATGCTGTGCTGACAATGGAATTGAATAAGGATATGGTGTTCGGGAGCCTGGACAGCTCGTGGGGCTATATGGGGAGCGCTATTTATGTGGACGGTGTTTTTCTTACGGATGATAACGGGGGAGTAATGGAAGGGGCTCCTGGGATAGGGCCGGAACTGTTTGAAGAAAATAACCGGAATTGCCGGCTCGTCAAGAGGGGAAAGGAATATTACGCCTATGCGGTAAGAAAACCGGAGCGGCATTATATCGGTTATATTATAGCCTTGGATAGACAGGCGGTTATCGATGAAACCTATGCGGTAAAGTATATATCCGTCACGCTTATTCTGTTTATGGCTCCTTTGATAGTTATCGTATTTCATTTTTTCAGCAGAAAGGTAACAAAGCCGATCGGAAGCCTGACCCGGGCGTACTATATGCTGGAGGAAGGAAACTTCGGCTTTCAGATAGAAAACGATGCAAACAGCCAGGAATTTGAATATCTGGAGGAGGCGTTTAATCAAATGTCCGCCCGGCTGCAGTATCAGATCGACAAGATTTATACGGAAGAGCTGGCTTTGAAGGATGCAAGGATCATGGCGCTTCAGGCGCAGATCAACCCACATTTCCTGAACAATGCGCTGGAGATCATCAACTGGGAAGCGAGGATCAATGAAAATTATAAAGTGAGCCGGATGATCGAGAATTTGTCGGTGATGCTGGAGGCAACCATGGACAGGAGGCACAGGAGGTTCGTTACGCTGGCTGAGGAAATGTCCTATGTGGAGGCTTATCTTTTTATTATTTCCCAGCGGCTGGGGGAACGGCTGAAGGTGGAAAAGGATGTGGATGAAAGGCTGTTTCAGATGAAAGTCCCGCGGCTGATCATACAGCCCATTATAGAAAATGCGGTGGAACACGGCATCAATGGACAGACGGAGGGGCGGATCGCTATCCGTATCTTCAGGGAAGAAGACAGGCTGGTAATAGAAGTGCGAAATACAGGCACAATATCGGAAGGGGATAAAGAGAAAATAAAGACATTGCTGGAAGACGGTTATGAGCACGGCTATGAGCACGGCTTTGAGCCGGGGGAACTGGGGTCGGCAAGCCTGGGGATCCGCAATGTGAACAGGAGGATACGCATTATTTATGGCGAGGGTTTTGGGCTTGCCATAAATAATGACGGAAACGGAGAGACGGTGAGCAGGATCGTAGTGAGAGCGGAGGAAATGAAAAAGCAGGCGGCAAGTAACCAATAAAAGACAAGAAATAACAAGTCTGACAATTCCCTGTTTCCCGCTTATTTTATATGATAAATACAAGATACGAAACGGATTTTTTTAAACAGGGAGGTATGAGATATGAAAAAAATGTTGGCAATGTTATTGACAGGCGCAATGGTATTTTCATTGGCAGCCTGCGGAAACAGTTCCTCAGGAAATGCACCCGCGCAAAGCGGCAGCTCATCCGAAGGGAGTTCGTCAACGGAGAGCAAACCGGCGGAAGAACCGGCGGGCGGCCCGGTTACTTTAAACGTGACGACGACTTATGCGGGGGAAGATACAAACGCAGGGAATTATCAGGATGCGATCGCCGCATGGCAGGAAGAGACGGGGAACAAGATCAACGATGCATCGGCATCATCGGCGGAAACTTTTAAGGCAAGAGTCATTTCTGATTTTGAAATGGGTTCGGAGCCGGATGTGCTTTTCTATTTTAACGGCGTGGATTCCAATCCTTTTGTAGAAGCAGGAAAGGTAGTTTCCATCGACGAAATACGCGAAGTATATCCTGATTATGCGATGAATATGAAGGACGGTATGATGGGAGCTTCTCCGGTGGACGGGAAAAATTACTCCGTGCCTGTCAACGGTTACTGGGAAGGTTTATTCGTGAACAAATCGGTCTGCGAAGCAGCGGGAATAGAGATTCCTACAGCGGATACTACATGGGAAGAATTCATGGAGATCTGCCAGAAGGTGAAAGATGCGGGATATACGCCGATCGCGGCTTCCTTTGCAGAAATTCCCCATTATTGGTTTGAATTCTGCATTTACAATTATTTGACTCCGGCGACCCACAATATTCTGCCGGAATCGGTAGATGATGAACACGGAAAAGCGTGGGTGGACGGCATCAGCGACATGAAAGTATTGTACGAAAAAGGATTTTTGCCGGAGAACACGCTGTCGGCGACAGACGGCGAGACTTTCCAGCTCTTTATCGACGGCAAAGCGGCGTTTCTGATTGACGGTTCCTGGAAAGTGGGCGGCATCGAGAGTTCGACGGACGATATCGATAACTTTACGGTAACATATGTACCGGGGAAAAATGACCGCAAATCGACGGATATTATCGGCGGCCTTTCCTCCGGCTGGTATATTACGAGGAAAGCGTGGGACGATCCGGAAAAACAGAAGGCATGCGTGGACTTTATTTCTTATATGACATCGGATGAGATGGTATCCAAGTTTGCCAGCGTATCGGCGACAGCATTGAAAAACGGGGTTCAGGTAGATGAATCGCAGTTAAGCTCCTTGGCGGTGGCAGGACTTGATATGGTAGAAGGCGCGACCGGCATGGCGGGCGCGGTGCAGGATCAGGTAACACAGGAAGCAAGGGTTCCGGTATTCAACGGGATGCCAGATATCGTGACGGGCAAGGCGGATATTGCTACAGCGGTAGCGGATTTATTGGCACTGGTAGAAGCCGGCCAATAGCGTACAAAGCTAGACAGGCACCGGGGCAGAGAAGGGGTGTTCTCCGCCCCGGTTTCACATAAGGATGGATCGCCGGGCGTGACATCCGCTGTTTCAGGAGGGAGGCGCGAATACTGTTATGAGTTCCAATATTTATAAGAATAAAAAACCGGTTATTTTCTTTTTGGTTCCGGCTTTTGCTTTTCTGGCTGTTTTTTTGTACTATCCTTTTTTGCAGAATATATTGAACAGCTTCCGGGTCATCAATAATCTGGGTTCTTCCGCAAAGGGATGGAATGACCCTTGGTTTGCCAATTACGTAGAACTTTTTAAAGATGCCAATATAAGGACGGCGCTGGTGAATACGCTGAAAATGATAGCGGCGACGATTGTGGGTCAGCTCGGCATAGCGATCGTGCTGGCTCTGATGGTGGATAATATAAAAAAAGGGCAGAAGTTTTTCCGTACGGTCTATTTTTTCCCTATTGTCATAGCGGCCACCGCGCTGGGGCTTCTGTTTAATATTGTTTTTCTGTATGACAAGGGGATGCTGAACCAGCTGCGGGAAATGTTCGGGGCGGTAAAACTGGTGGATTTTAAGGATAATGCCCATGCCATGCTGACGATGATGATTCCCGTCACCTGGCAGTATGTAGGATTTTATTTTATCATATTGATCACAGGGCTGAATAATATCTCCGACGACCTGTATGAAGCGGCGACGATCGACGGGGCTTCGAAATGGCAGAGGGTGCGTTATATTTCCCTTCCCCTTCTGCACAATGTGATCTGTACCTGCGGGGTGCTGGCAGTAACGGGAGCTTTGAAGGTTTTTGACCTGCCATGGATCATGTTTCCGAAAGGAATGCCCAGCAACAGCACATGGCTGACGGGTACTTATATGTATTACCATGCTTTCGAGTCGCACAATGTGGATTATAGTTCGGCGATATCCGTACTGATCGTCGTCCTTGGCGTGGTTACGGCAAAAATCGTAAACGCCGTTTTTAAAGAAAAAGATTATTAGGGGGGAAGGATATGGCAGGAACAAATTATCAGGAAAAGCAAAGAAATCATAAATTTTCCCTGGGGATGGCAGGGATCTATGCCGTATTGATTGCATGGGCTCTGACGACAATATATCCTTTGTTCTGGATATTGATGAATTCCTTTAAAGATAAAAAGGTGATCCGTTCGGATTCTTTTTCCCTTCCGCTGGGGGAATTGTTTACCTTGGACAATTACAGGACGGCTTTTGACAGGGTGAATATCCTGGGAGCATACCGGAACAGTCTCGTGATTTCCCTGAGCGTGGCAGCAGCGGTCATTCTTCTGTCCGGCCTTGCATCTTACGCCCTGGTAAGGTATGATTTTAGAGTAAAAGGACTGTTAAACAGCATGGTAGTGGCGGGGATGATGTTTCCGGCGTTTGCAACCATTATTCCGGTCATCCGCATGATGAACGTGGTCGGGCTGGCCAATACCAACCAGATACCGAAATCCCTGCTGGCGGTCATACTGCCGCAGATCGCGGGAAATCTGTCCTTTGCCATAGTGGTGCTGAGGGGCTATATCGCAGGGCTTCCGGTAGAATTGGAGGAGGCTGCTTATATGGAAGGATGCAATATTTTCCAGCTTTTTTTTAAGGTGGTAATGCCTCTTTGCAAACCTTCTTTTGCTACGATTGGTATTTTCTCTTTCTTGTGGAGCTATAACGATCTGTTTACGCAGTCGTTTTTCCTGAAGACGAAGCCGGAATATTCGGTAACGGTTCTTCTCAGCCTGCTGACTTCCCAGGAAGGGACGAATTATGGACTGATGGCATCCAGCGTATCGTTGATCGTATTTCCGCTGCTGATCGTATATTTGTTTTTGCAGAAATACATCGTGAAAGGATTGACGGCCGGGGCGGTGAAAGGATAACGGGGGAATTATGTATAAAGTTGTAATTATTGATGATGAGCCGATTATTGTAAAAGGCCTGGAAAAAACGGTAAAGTGGAAGGAATTCGGCTGCGCCGTAGCCGGAACGGCTTATAATGGCATAGAAGGCATGGAGCTGATACGGAAGGAAAGGCCGGATATGCTCATTTCAGATATATGCATGCCCAGGATGGGCGGATTGAGCATGATCGCGGCGTTAAAATCCGAATTTCCCAATATGGAGATTACAATACTGACCGGATACCGTGATTTTGATTATGCCCAGCAGTCCATTCGGCTGGGGGTGTGCCGTTTCCTGCTGAAGCCGTCTAAGATGGATGAGCTGAACGAGGCTATCCGGGCGATGCTGGAAAGGCTGGAGGAAAAAGCGCCCCGGCAGAAAGAGGATTTTCCGGAGGACGGGGCGCAGGAGGAAAAAGAAGGGCTGGAAAGCGCGGCGAGCAGTTTTATCGTAAAGAACGCGCTTGCGTTTATCGAAGCAAACTATGCGGAACGCTTAAAGCTGGCGGATGTGGCGGATAACGTCTATGTGAGCCAATGGCATTTGAGCAAGCTGCTGAATAAATACACGGGGCAGAATTTTTCGGAAATACTGAACCATGTACGCATGGAAAAGGAGAAAGAGCTTTTGGAAACTCCGTCCCTGAGGATCGGCGATATTGCCGAGAAGGTGGGATTTCTGGATATGGCTCATTTCTCCCGCGTTTTCAAAAAACAGGTGGGAATATCTGCCAATGAATACAGGAATACGGTCAGTATACCTCAAAAAAAGAGAGAGAAAGAAGAAATTTGAAATAAAGTATTGACATCCGGCGCAAATTAGTGAAAACTATAAGTAATGAAATGAATATAAGAAAATGAGGTTGGACTGATGGCGGTTGGAAAAAAGAAAGCGGTACTTATGAAAGCGGTTTCGGAGCTGAAAGCGGAAGATTATTCCAAGATGCCGGAACTGGAGGGAATTTATAAGAGGTTGGCAAACGGCAGAAAGCAGTTTGCGGAGGTACTTGATAAGAATATCAAGGCGGTGATGCAGATCAGTTCCCTTGATCTGACGATGCAGCACCATACGGATAAAATCATGGAGATTGCCCGCAGCGTGGCGGCGGCGACGGAGTCTATCTTCGGGGCATTGGAAAATTCGGCGGTTTCCGATGCGAGGGTCAACAGCCAGGAAGAGCTGACTAACACGATTATCCATGTTTCCGAAGAAATGAACGAAGTCAACAAAAAAATCGAAGCCGGCCAGGAGGAACTCACATCGATTAAGGAGTTGTCCGGCCAGACGATCGAAATATCCAGGAAAATGCAGAAGGATATGAATGCCCTGTTCGACGTGATTGCCCGGATGAATGAGGTTATCGCAGGAATCGATGCTATTTCGATGCAGACGAATCTGCTGGCTTTGAACGCTTCTATTGAGGCGGCAAGAGCCGGCGAGGCGGGCAAAGGTTTTGCGGTGGTAGCGGATGAGATCCGCGGGCTTGCAGAGCAGACGCAGAAATTGACGGGCGATATGGGCAATTTTGTGGAAGGAATCAGGGAGGCGTCCCAGAAGAGCACGAAGAGCGCCGATGACACGATAGAGGCTCTGAGTACGATGACCGAGAGGATCGGACACGTCTGGGAGATAAACAGCGAGAACCAGAGCCATGTATCCCAGGTGGATGGTTCGATCAGTTCGCTGGCGGCTTTGAGCGAAGAAATCAGCAGCTCCATGGCCGAGATGGAGAACCAGATCAGAAATAATACGGTCGTCATGCGGGATGTAAGCGTTTCCCTGCAGAAAGCGGTGGAACCGGTAGAAGAGATAGAGAAGACATTGGACGGGGCAGTAAGGCAGATGGGAACGATGGCGGAAGATGCTTTCTATCATCTGGAGCGCCAGGAATTTATCCAGTATATGAATAATGCGATTAATGCGCACAGAGTATGGCTTGGCAATTTGAGGAAAATGGTGGGTGCAAGGGAGATTATGCCGCTGCAGCTGGATTCTTCGAAGTGCGGCTTCGGCCACTTCTATTATGCGATGAAGCCGGATATACCAGGAGTCGAGGCGGTATGGGAAGCGCTTGGCCCAAAGCACCAGCGGTTCCACCAGTTCGGCGGAGAGGTTATTAAGGCGATTCAGAGCAGCGATTATATGAAAGCGGAGAATATTTACCGGAATGCGGAAACTTATTCCAAAGAATTGATCAGGGATATGGAGACGATTATACAGCTTTCCATGGCTTAGAGAAAAGATTGGCGGGCAGCGGATACGTTGCCCGTTTTTGATACAAACGCCGCCGTGCGAAGCGTGGAGGCGTTTGATGCGCAAAGGAACATGGCGCAGAAATGGAGCAAAAGATGTATGAATTTATTCAGGCAGGGGAGAGGACATATTATATCGACGGCCCTTCCAGGATTGGAATTTACAGGATGGATGAAGAGAGGGTCTGCCTGATCGACAGTGGAAATGACAAGAGCGCGGGGAAAAAGGCGCTGAAGATCCTGGCGGAAAACGGATGGAGGCCGGAGATGATTTTAAATACCCATTCCCATGCGGATCATGTGGGCGGGAACCGGGTGATACAGGAGCGGACGGGATGCAAGGCATATTGCGCGGGGCCGGACCGTGTTTTTGTGGAATATACGGCGCTGGAACCCGCTTTTTTATTTGGGGGAAGCCCTTATAAGGAATTGCGGAATAAGTTTTTGCTGGCGCAGGAGAGCAGGGCGGAAGAATTGACGGAGGAAGTTTTGCCGGAAGGAATGCGCATGATGCGCATTGACGGGCATTCTTTTTCCATGACGGCTTTTGGGACGGAAGACGGCATCTGGTTCATCGCGGACGGGATAAGCGGGGCGAACATCATAGAAAAATACCAAATTTCCTTTTTGTATGATGTGGAGGAATATTTAAAGAGCCTGGATCGGCTGAAAGGTCTGGAAGGAAGACTGTTTATTCCCTCCCATGGGGAAGTATATACGGATATGGTTTCTATTGTGGAAACAAACAGGAATAAAGTGTTTGAAATCGCGGATTTGCTGAAGGATATCTGTAAAGAAGGAGCCGGAACGGAGGAGGTCATCCAAAAAGTATTTGACAGATACGGGCTGGTTATGGATGCGAACCAATATGTCCTGGCAGGTTCCACGCTGCGTTCCTATCTTTCCTGGATGAAGGGGCGCGGGGAAATCGAAGCCGGATTCCGGGGAAACCGGCTTTGGTGGCGCGCTGCCAATGGGAACCGCAGGGAGCATGGGGCGATCAACCAGGACGGGGCCGGATTGTTAAAAGATATCGAATGCTTTGCCTTGGATATGGACGGGACGATCTACCTTGGCGAGCAATGGATCGAGGGAGCCAGGGAATTTTTGGAGGAGATCGGAAGACGGGGGAAGCGCTATGTATTTTTAACCAATAATTCCTCGAAAAGCCCGGAGGTATATGTGGAGAAATTAAAGCGTATGGGGCTGGAGATCGATGTGAATCAAATAGTCACTTCGGGTCAGGCGGCTGCTGCTTATTTGAAGAAGCATTATCCCGGGAAAAGGGTATTTTTGCTGGGAAACGATTTGCTGCAAAGGGAGTTTGCGGAGGAAGGGATCGTTCTTGACGCGGAGGCGCCGGAAGTGGTGGTGACGGCTTTCGATACAACGCTGGATTATGGAAAAATGTGCAGGGTGTGCGATCTGGTGAGAGCCGGCCTGCCCTATATCGCCACGCATCCGGATTATAACTGCCCTACGGCGGACGGTTTTATTCCCGATGCGGGAGCGATCCATGCGTTTATTTATGCTTCGGCAGGCAGATACCCGGACCGGGTGATCGGGAAGCCGAACGGCGATATCGTGGATTATCTGATAGAGAGAACCGGGGCGGAGAGGGAGAGAACCGCCATGGTAGGCGACCGGCTGTACACGGATATTGCGGCGGGAAAGAAGCATGGACTGAAAAGCGTGCTTGTGCTGAGCGGGGAATCCTGCGCCGGGGATGTGGAAGGGTCTGAGGTGAAGCCGGATCTGATTTTTGAGTCGGTGCGGGAAATGATTCCCTATTTATAAATGGGATGAGGCGCAATGCAGCAGACAGGGCAGCAGCAGGGTCTGCCGTATGAAAAAAAGGAGGGTGTCATGGGACTTAGATTTTATTTCGGGGCTTCGGGGGCCGGGAAAAGCACGAGGCTGCAGGAAGAGATGATAAAACGTTCCATGGAGGAACCGGGGACGCATTTTTTTGTGATTGTGCCGGATCAGTTTACGATGCAGACGGAGATGGACCTGGTAAGGGCGCATCCCCGGAACGGACTGATGAATATCGAGGTGCTCAGCTTCGGCAGGCTTTCCTATAGAATATTGGAAGAAGTGGGAGGAGACGACCGCACGGTATTGGACGATACGGGCAAGAGCCTGGTGCTGCGGAAAGTAGCGGAGGATATAGGGGAGGATATGCCCGTGATCGGCGGGAACCTGAATAAGATCGGCTATATTCATGAGGTAAAATCAGCGATTTCGGAATTTATGCAGTATGGCATCGGCGTGAAGGAATTGGAAGAACTGACGGAATATGCGAAGAAACGGGGAGCCCTTTATTATAAGCTGAAAGATCTTGGCACGCTTTACCAAAGCTTTTTGCAATTTATCCGGGAGAAATATATTACGACGGAAGAAACGCTGGACCGGCTCTGCCGGATGCTCCCCGAATCCAAGCTTATCAGAAACAGCGTGGTGGCGTTGGACGGGTTCACCGGTTTTACGCCGGTACAGAACCGGCTGATACAGCGCATGATGGGATTGGCAAGGGAGGTCATCGTAACGGCGACAATGGATGGGGAGGAGAAAGATCCCTATCAAACGGACGGCGAGCAGCAGCTCTTTTATTTAAGCAAAAAAACAGCGGCGGATCTGGTCAGGCTTTGCCGGGAGGAAGGGGTTTCCAGAGGACGGGATGTATTCCTTCGGGGAGAACCGCCCCGGTTTTTGGCAAATAAGGAAATGGGGCATCTGGAAAAATATTTGTTCCGCTATCCGTTTAAACCTTATCAAAAGGAAAATGAATCCATACACCTTCTGGAGGCTTCCTCCCCCGGGGAGGAGGTACGCCGGATCTGTTTGAAAATGCGGGAACTGATACGGAAAGAGGGGTATTGTTACAGGGATTTTGCCATTGTCACGGGAAATTTGGAGATTTATGCCTCCCATGTGGAAGGGATGGCGGAAAAGTTCGATATTCCCGTATACATGGATTATACGAGGGGGATACTTTTAAACCCCTTTATCGAATATATCAGAAGCGCCTTGAAAATGGTAATGGATCAATTTTCTTATTCTTCTGTCTTCCATTATCTGCGCAGCGGTCTTACCGGGTTTGACAGGGAGGATACGGACCGGCTGGAGAATTATGTGATCGCCTGCGGAATCGGCGGGAAGAAAAAATGGACTTCGCTTTTCACGGCCATGCCTGAGGGGACGGGGGAAGAGGAACTGGCGGTTTTTAACAGGATGCGCCTGGCCATGATGGAGCAGTTCGCCCCTTTGATGGATAAAAAAAATGGAACTGCAGGAGAAAAGATAAAGGCTTTGTACCATTTTATCATGGAAAACCGCGTGCAGGAAAAACTGGCGGCTTATGAAAAAATGTTCCAGCGCAGGGGAGATATGGCGAGAGCCAGGGAATATGGACAGATTTACCGGCTGGTGATGGATCTGCTGGATCAGATCAACGCTTTGCTGGGCGGGGAAAAAATGAGCATGAAAGAATTCGCCGATATTCTGGATGCGGGCTTCGGGGAGATCCAAGTAGGGACGATCCCCCAGAACGTGGACAGGGTGGTCGTGGGCGATATTGAAAGAACCAGGCTGGACAAGATCAAGGTTTTGTTTTTCGTGGGCGTCAATGACGGGAATATCCCGAAAAATACGGGAGGCGGAGGAATCATTTCCGATATTGACAGGGAATTCCTGCGGGAATCCCCTTATGAGCTAGCCCCTACCCCGAGGCAGCAGATGTATATCCAGAGGCTTTATCTATATATGAATATGACCAAGCCTTCGGAGCAGCTCTATCTTTCCTGGTGCAAGGTAAACAATGAAGGGAAGAGCGTCCGGCCCGCCTATCTGGTCGATACGTTGAAGAAGCTGTTTCCAGGCCTTGCGGCCGTAAGGCCGGAGCAGAGAGGCTTTGAGGAGCCGATCGAATCCAAAAAGGCCGGGATGGATCATTTGACGGATATGCTGCGGGCTTATGCGGCAGGGATTTTGGGGGAAGAAGAGGAGAAAAAGTTTTTCACGCTCTATCATATCTACCGTCGGGACGGGGAATATGCGGGCGAGGTGGAACGTCTGGTAGAAGCCGCCTTTAGCCGTTATCAGGAAAATTCCCTTGGCAGGGAACTGGCGCGGCTCCTGTACGGGAGGATGCTGCTTGGCAGCGTAAGCCGCCTGGAAAAGTACGCATCCTGCGCGTACGCCCATTTTCTGCAATATGGACTTTCTTTGAAAGAAAGGGAAGAATATGGGTTCGAAGCAGTGGATATGGGAAACGTATTCCACGGGGTATTGGAGAAGTTTGCGGTGAAATTACAGGAGGAGGGCCGTACATGGTTCGATTTTGACGGGGAGACGGCGGACCGTATCCTGGGGGAGACGCTGGAAGAGCATGCGGCTGTTTACGGGGAAACGGTGCTGTACAGCACGGCAAGGAATGAATATGCCATCGAAAGAATGCGCCGTATCCTGAAAAGGGCGGTGGGGACTTTGCAGTATCAGCTGAAAAAGGGAAGCTTCGTGCCGGAAAATGTGGAAGTTTCTTTTACGATGGCGGAGGATCTGGAGTCCGTCAATATCGCCTTATCGGATGAGGAGAAGATAAAGCTCAGGGGGAGGATCGACCGCATCGATACGTATGAGGCGGACGGAAACGTATATGTGAAAGTAATCGATTACAAGTCCGGCAACCAGCGGTTTGATCTGGCCGCTTTGTATTATGGGCTGCAGCTGCAGCTTGTAGTATATATGAACGCGGCGGTGGAAATGGAAAAGAAGAAGAAGCCGGGGAAAAAGATAGTGCCGGCGGCTCTTCTCTATTATCATGTGGCGGATCCGATGATCCAATCGGACGAGGAGATCAGCCGAGAGGAACTGGATGCCCGTCTGAAGAGGGAACTGCGAATGACCGGGCTGGTCAGCAAAAATGACGCAGTTATCACTTATTTAGACCACGAATTCACGGATAAGTCCGATATTATACCTTTAGAGCGGAAAAAGGACGGAAGCTTAAGTGTCAAATCCAGTGTCATAAGCGAAGAAGACCTGGAAGAATTATCCCGGTATGTAAATTTGAAAGTGCGGGAGATCGGTTCTGAGATTCTGGAGGGGAAGGTAGAAGCGAACCCTTGCCGGCAGGGAGGGGACAGTGCCTGCGATTATTGCAGCTTCCAGGCTGTCTGCGGCTTTGACGAAAGGATTCCGGGATACCGCTACCGCCAGTTGGACGGGATGGAAGAGGAAGAGATTATGGAGAAGGTGCGGGAGGCGAACAGCGAAGGAACAGGCTATCATGAGAACCAGTCAAAAAGCCGGAAAGAATGAGGCCGGCAATAGCGGGGAAGGGCAAGGAATGATATGGGAATCACATATACCGAAGAGCAGAGGCAGGTGATCGATACAAGGGGATGCAATATCCTCGTATCGGCGGCGGCCGGTTCCGGGAAAACGGCGGTTTTAACGGAGCGCATTGTAAAGATGATAAGCGATGAAAAACACCCGGTGGATATCGACCGGCTTTTGGTAGTGACATTTACCAATGCGGCGGCGGCGGAGATGCGGGAAAGGATCGGGGCGGCTATTGCGAAGAGATTGGAGGAAGAGCCTGGGAACAAGCATCTCCAGAAACAAGCGACGCTGATCCATAACGCCCAGATCACGACGATCGACAGCTTTTGCATGTTTGTGATCCGGAATAATTTTAACGATATCGGTTTGGATCCCGGCTTCCGCGTGGCGGACGAAGGCGAATTGAAATTGATGAAACAGGATGTGATGAAGGAACTTCTGGAAGGGCAGTTTGCCCGGAAAGAGGAGGCGTTCCTGCATTGCGTGGAATACTTCAGCACAGGGAACAGGGATGACGCTATCGAGGGGCATATTTTAAAGCTTTACCAGTTTGCGGAGAGCAATCCCTGGCCGGAAGAATGGCTGGAGGAACGGAAGGGGGATTACCGGATCGCCGATGCGGAGGAACTGGAGGAGGCGGAGTTTATCCGGTTCGGCGTGGAACAGGCGGCGCTGATGGCTGAGGACTGCCTGCAAAGAACGGAGGAATGCTTAAAGATCTGCGGGCAGCCGGACGGTCCGTATATGTACGGAGAGGTATTGGAAAGGGAAGCGGAGGCGCTGCGGAAGCTGGCTTCGGTCAGGAGCTACAGGGAAGGTTATGCTCTCTTCCAGGGAATGAGCTTCGGCAGGCTGCCGTCGAAAAAGGATGATACTGTTTCCGGGAAAAAACGGGAACTGGTACAGCAAATACGCAAAGAGGTCAAAGAGACAGTGAAGCGGTTATGCGGCAAGTTTTTCCCCCTGCTGCCCGAAACGGCGGTGGAATATATGAAAGGAAGCGAAAGAGCCGTCGCTGTGCTGGTGGATTTGGCGCTGGCGTTTAAAGAGGCGCTGGACAAAAAGAAAAGAGAGAATAATATCATTGACTTTTCGGATATGGAACATCTGGCTCTGTCCATTCTCGTAAAAAAAGCGGATGGAAAAGTAGGGGAGGGGGAGCGGAAAGCTTACGAACCGAGCCGGACGGCGCTGGATTACCAGGATTATTTTGAAGAGATATTGATCGATGAATACCAGGACAGCAATCCGGTGCAGGAGATGCTGCTGGAAAGCATTTCCGGGGAGGAAAACGGGAAATTCAATCGGTTTATGGTAGGGGACGTGAAGCAGAGCATCTATAAGTTCCGTCTGGCAAGGCCGGAAATTTTTATGGAAAAGTATGAGGCGTACAGAAAGGAAGGGACGGAAAGGAGACGGATCGATCTGCACCGGAATTTCCGCAGCAGGGCGGAGGTATTGGATGGCGTAAATTTCATCTTTTCGCGGATCATGGGAAAGCGCCTTGGCGGCGTGGAATATGACCAGGAGGCGGCCCTCTATTCGGGGGCGTCTTATCCCGCCCTTCCAAAGAAGGGCGGGATCTCCCAAAACTGCACGGAACTGCTGCTGATCCAAAAAGAAAAAGCGGAGGATAGCGGGGAGGATAGAAAAGAGCAGGAGAATACGGAAAAGCAGGAAGGCGGCAGGGCAAAAAAAATGTCCGACAGGCAGCGGGAGGCTTATGCCGTAGCCCGCCGCATTAAGGAACTGATGGAAGACTTTCTGGTAACGGATAAGGAAAGCGGGGAGCTTCGAAGAGTTTCCTATAGGGACATCGTAATCCTGCTGCGCACCAATGCGGGCTGGGATGAAGATTTTAAGAGCGTTTTAAAGGAAGAAGGCATTCCTTCCCATGTGCTGTCCAGAACGGGATATTTTGCGGCGCAGGAAATACGGACTTTACTGCAGCTTTTGCGCATTTTGGACAATCCCGGGCAGGATATCCCGCTGTTCGGCGTATTAAAGTCTTGTTTCGGCGGTTTTACGGACAAGGAAATCGCATGGATGAAGGGGAAAACGGAAGAGGGGAAAAAAGGGCTGTATACTTGTCTGAAAGAGTGGGGAAGAGAAAAAGACGGTGCATGCGGAACCGGAGCGGACGGAAAGGAAGCATGGGCAGAAAAGGAAGGCGGACCCGGGGAAGAGGAAGAATTGCAAAAGAAAGCCCGGAATTTTCTGCGGTTTTTGGAAGAATACAGGGATAAGACGGTATATATGCCGATTCATGAGCTGTTGCAGGATATCGTAACAGGAACGGGTTATATGCATTATATCGCCGCGCTGCCGGGCGGCGGGCAGAGGCGGGCGAATGTGCAGATGCTCCTGGAGAAGGCGGCTGCTTTTGAACAGACGAGTTATTATGGGCTGTTTCATTTTGTCCGTTATATGGAGCAGCTGGAAAAATATGACGTGGATTATGGGGAAGCGAATATTCTGGATGAGAATGCGGACGTGGTACGCATTATGAGCATTCATAAGAGCAAGGGCCTGGAATTTCCCGTTTGTTTTGTCTGCGGCCTGGCAAAAAAATTTAATCTGCAGGATATCAGCGGAAAAATGATTGCGGATATGGATATGGGCATCGGCGTGGATTATGTGGATGTGGAACAAAGGATGCAGGGAAAAACCGTAAGAAAAAATATGATCGGGGAAAAGATGCGCCTGGACAGCCTGGGGGAAGAACTGCGCGTTTTGTATGTGGCCCTTACAATCCTTCTCCCGGCGCTTGCGGTCCACCCGGCGTTTGGAACGCTTTTCGGGGAATATGGGGAAGAACCCGTTTGGAAGCGGGAAGAAGATTTGGGACGATCGGAATGGAATCATGCCGAAATGAAAATCAGGGCCATTTCCGATGAGGCTTTTCTCGGCGCCGAAATCAGGGATCAAATGATTTCCGAAGGGGCGAGGAGAAAACTGGAGACCTCAGATCCATTGACCGATGTGGATAGCAAATGGATGACAGAAGTGTCCGATATTTTTGCTTTATCCTATCAACACGGCAATTTAGCGGACTTATATACGAAAACGACGGTGTCAGAACTGAAAAAAACAGGGCAGGAAGAAGAAATGGACTTTTCTTTCCGGTTATATGAGCTGGAGGAAGAGCATGTCCTGCCGTATATTCCAAAGTTTATGAAGGAAGAAGAAAGCCTTGGAGGGGCAGGAAGGGGAACGGCGTTCCATAAAGTCATGGAGCTGCTGGATTTTGGAGAGGCTGCGGAGCCGGTGGAGAAACAGATAGAAGAAATGCTGCGCGCGGGGACGCTGGCGCCGGAATATGCCAAAGCCGTTTCCATTCCGGCGATTCGCGCTTTTCTTTCTACGGATCTGGCAAAGCGCATGACGACGGCCGGACAGTCGGGAAGGCTTTACCGGGAGCAGCCCTTTGTCCTCGGGCTTCCGGCGGACGAACTGAACGGAAAGTTTCCGGCGGACGAACTCGTGCTGATCCAGGGAGTGATAGACGTTTATTTTGAAGAGGACGGGGAACTCGTAGTGGCGGACTATAAGACCGACCGGGTGGAGAATGGCAGGGAATTGTCGGAAAAATACAGGAAGCAGTTGGAGTATTATGCAAGGGCGCTGCAGCAGCTGACGGGGAAAAAGGTGAAGGAGAAAATCATTTATTCTTTTAGACTTCATGAAGAAATTGTGTTATGATAGTTGTGGATCATAGCTTTGCTATCGTTGGCAAAGAAGAAGAAGGAGAAAAGCGGGTGGAAAAGTCTGGGCTTATTTTAGAGGGAGGAGCCATGCGCAGCATGTTTTCGGCGGGCGTATTGGATTCTTTCCTGGATAGTGGAATAGAGGTTCCGAATGTCATAGCGGTGTCGGCGGGAGCCTATGCCGGAATGAATTATGTATCGGGACAGAGAGGCCGGGTATTGGACGCGGTGATCAAGCCGTTGGAAACGGAAAAATATATGGGGTTCCGGACTTTTTTGAAAAAGGGAACGTTTTTCGACATGGATCTGATGTTTGATGAAATACCAAAATGGAGGGTTCCTTTTGATTTTCAGGCTTTTTCGGAGTCTGCCAAAAAATTTATTATAAGCACGGTGAATTGTCTGACCGGGGAAGCGGTTTACCATGACGATTTTTCGGACATGGACCAGTTTTTCCGGGTATGCAAGGCAGCGAATTCCATGCCCTTTATAGCGAAAATAACGGAAATCGACGGGACTCCTATGCTGGACGGGGGAATGGCGGATGCAATCCCTATTGTCAGGGCATTGGAAGAGGGATGGAAGAAGATCGTAGTGGTGATGACGAGAGACAAAAAGTACCGGAAAAAACAAAGGCACATATATCTTGCCTTTTTAAAGCTGGTATATCATAAATATCCCGAATTTGTACATATGGTCGCCGGAAGGGCGAAAAAATATAACGATACCTTGGATATGCTGGAGCGTCTGGAAGAGGAAGGAAGAGCGTTTATCCTGCGGCCGGCGGAAGGAATGAATCTGGAGAATAACGAGTCGGATGCGGATAGGCTGAGGGAATATTACCGGCATGGATATGAGGTGTCTGAGGAGAAGAAGGACGAACTGAGGGATTTTTTAAGGGAGCAATAAGCAATGTCTAGCATAAGGGATGTAGCGAAAGAAGCGGGGGTAGGAGTGGGAACCGTATCCAGGGCGCTGAACCATACGGGGTATGTTTCCCCTTCCACCAGAAAGAAAATAGAAAAGGCGGCACAGAAGCTGGAGTATACGCCAAACGAGCTGGCGAGGAATCTGTACCGCAATCGGAGCGGAATCGTGGGCCTGATCGTTCCTGATCTGGACCATCCTTTTTTTGCCTGCCTGGCGAGGAATATCGAGATGGAACTGTACCGGCAGGGGTATAAGACGATGATCTGTAATGCGGTGGGGATCAGCGACAGGGAAAGAGAATATCTGGATATGCTGGAGCGGAATATGGTGGACGGAATTATTACCGGTTCCCATTGCCTAGACGGGGAAGAATATTTGAAACAGAAAAAGCCGATCGTATCCATAGACCGGGATTTTGGCTCCCAGATCCCGATCGTAGGCTCCGACCACAGGATGGGGGGGAAAATGGCGGCGGAATTGATGATAGGCAGCCATTGCAGGAAAGTGCTTCATATTTCCGGCGTATCTCCCAATATATTGGCCAACGAGAGGCATAGGATGTTCCAGCAGGTATTAGAAGAGCGGCAGGTGGAAGTCCTGCAGTTTGCCATGGATTGGAATACGTTTCATTGGGACGCCCATTATCGGATGGCGCAGGAAATTTTTGAGAAGCACCCGGATATTGACGGGGTTTTCAGCGGGGATCTGGGGGCGGCGGCATGCATGAACGTGGCTTTGCAGAAAGGAATGCGGATACCGGAGGATATCTGCCTGGTGGGTTTTGACGCAACCAGCATTACCCGGATGGTGTATCCATGCCTTACTGCGATTAGGCAAAATGTAGAATTGTTGGCAGAAATATCCGTTAATACCCTTTTGGACCAGGTCGAACAGCGGAAAAATGTACCCCACAGGCAGATATTGGAAGTGGATATCCAGCGGGGCGGTACGACCAGAGCGGAAAACCAGGCGGCAGATTTGTAGAAATTGTATGAAATGCACGGATAGAATTTATGGAAAATAAATAAGAAATGAAATGGAAACCGGAGATTGTGCAATTTGCACAATCATGTTTGCGGTTTCTTTTTTTTACGGGGAAAAATAACGAAAGAAGTCGTTGACAAATTGGGAATTGTGTTATATGATCAAGAAGTGGAACGGGTTCCATAAAATATGGAACAAATTTCAGAATTATAAGAATAAACAAATGGTAAAATAAATATTTTTATTTATGGAACCGGTTTTATAAAAAGAAGGGAAGGAGGGAAATGAAAAAATTGAATACGGAGAAATATACGTGTTTGGAGATTTTTGCAAAGGCTAAAACGGAAGGCGGAAAGATCAGGCTTGTCTCCGGCAAAGGGAGCATAATGGAAAAGGAAGCTTCTTCTGTTTTCTATACTTGGATGAAATTTCCGGTGGAACAAGGGATGGAGTATGAAATTGAAAGCGGTGCGTGTGAAGTGACGCTTTGCTATCTGAGTGGAAGCGGGGATATTTTGGAAACGGGAGTCCGTTATTTGGAGAAAGAGAAAGAAAGCGGGCGGTATCTTCCGGCCAGGGAGGAACTGTACTACGATTCGCCCATACGGGAAAGTTATCATTTTGCCCCGTGGAAGAATTGGATGAATGACCCGAACGGTTTGTGCTACTTTAAAGGATACTACCATATGTTTTACCAGTTTAACCCCCATGGACAGAAATGGTCCAATATGTATTGGGGGCATGCGGCCAGCAGGGACCTGGTGCATTGGGTGCATCTGCCCGTCGTCCTGGCGCCGCAGGCAGAAATCGCGGAGAGGCCGGAAGAACTGGTGGGGGGCGCGTTTTCCGGCTGCGCGGTAGTCGAAGGCGGAGAAGCGGTCTTTTACCTGACCCGACATACCGAGCCGCGGGAGGACTACAGAAAGCAGGTGGAAAGCCAGTGGATGATGAAAAGCAAGGACATGATCCATTTTACGGAAGAAAAATGCGTGGTCGGGGAGAAGCCGGAAGGAGCTTCTTTTGATTTCCGGGATCCTAAGGTGGAGAAGATCGGCGGGCGCTGGTATATGGTTCTGGCGAGCGCCATCGGAGGGAAGGGATCCATTCTTCTATATGAATCGGAGGATATGGAGCATTGGAGCTACCTACATCCGCTGCTGACAGAGGAGAGGGAAGGGATCCGCAGTTTTGAATGCCCTGACTTCATGGAACTGGACGGGAAATATGTGGCGATAGGGGCATGGATGGGTCACCGCGATGACTGCGGCAGATTGCAAATGAGCAGATATTACATAGGAAGCTGGAAAGAACGGAAACTGGAAACAGAAAGCAGCGGGTGGTTTGACTTTGGAAGCAACTGCTATGCTATGCAGAGCTTTGCCCATGAGGGAAGAAGAATCTGTATCGGATGGATTTCGGATTTTTACGGTGAACATGTGGAAAGGGAAAACGGGGCTTATGGAAGCATGACCCTGCCAAGGCAGCTTCATGTCAGGGACGGCAAGCTGTATATGATGCCGGTGAAAGAGGTGTCTTTGTTGAAGGGAGAGAATCTTTACCATGGGGAAAAAGAAGACGTTTCTCTGACATGCATCGAGGGAAATGCTTACCGGGCGAAAATCCGTTTCCTGGAAAATACATGGTTTTCCATTCTGTTAGGAAAGGATGGAGAGAAGGAAATCTCTCTTTGCAATGACGAAGGCGGCTTGAGGATTGTGACAAAGGGAGTAAAAAGCGAAGGGATAAATTTCCGGGCGGATGTGAAGGAAGTGGCCGTATTGGAGATTTATATGGACCGTCGTGTAGCGGAGGTATACGTCAACGAGGGGGAAGCGGCGGGAACGAAATTGTTTTATAATTCTTCCAGCCATGGGTGTTTTGTATTGAAAGCGGAAAAGCCGGGGAATATTGCCGAAGCGGAAGTTTCATTGATGAATGGGATCTGGAACGGAAAGGAAGGTAAAAGATGAAAAAAAGAATAGTTGCGGTATTGCTTGCCGCCATGCTGGTTTCCGGTTTGTGCATGGCCTGCGGACAGGCAAAAGCGAGGGTGAACGAAGCAGGGGAATCTGTGATCACGGTATGGAGTCCCAGCGATGAACCGGCGATCGAACAGTGGTGGGAAGAAAAAATTGCGGAGTTCAATGAAGCCCACAAGGGTTCCATTCATCTGCAAAGAGAGGCGATCGTGCGGGCGGATTCCTATGCTTATGAAGACAAGGTGAACGCCGCCATTACTTCCAACGATCTGCCGGATATTTTATTTGTGGACGGCCCGAATGTTTCTGTTTATGCGGCAAATGAAATCACGCTGCCGCTGGACGATTTCTTTTCCCAGGAAGATTGGGATGATTTTTTGGATTCTTCAAAAAACCAGAATACTTATGATGGAAAAATTTATGCTGTAGGCGCGACGGAAAGCTCGGTGGCGCTTTACTATAACCGCGATATGATCGAGGAGGCCGGGATACGCATACCGGAGTCGAAGGAAGAGGCATGGACATGGACGGAATTTTATGACGCGGCTGCCAAACTGACAAAAGACGGCGTGGTAGGAACGAATATTATTATGGATAAAGGCGAGGGGCTTCCTTATGTGCTGGAACAGTTCTGGATTTCCAACGGGACGGATTTTGTCAGCGAGGACGGCAGCAAGGCGGACGGATATATCAACAGCAAAGAAGGCGTGGAAGCGGCGGAATTTCTGAATCGTTTTATCCAGGACGGTTATGCCAATATCGATCCGATCCAGAAAGAGTTCCACAACGAGCGGGCGGCTACCATGCTGGGGGGATCCTGGGAGGTGGCGACCCTGGAAAATGATTATCCGGATCTGAACTGGGGCGTGACTTATTTTCCGGTGGCGGATGACGGAGGAATACCCACTTCTCCTACCGGGGACTGGGCGGCGTCGGTGACAAAGAATACGCAGGACATGGAGGCGGTAAAGGAAGTGATGAATTTCCTGTTCTCCAAAGACAATGTCACTACCTATGCAAAGGCGATTTCCAAGCCGCCTACAAGGATTTCCAGTTATGACGTGCTGACGGAATACAACGAATATCCCCGTTCCATTTTTAAGGAACAACTGATGGAAACCGGGCATCCAAGGCCGAGGACGCCTTCCTACAGCGTATTGTCGGCAGGATTTTCGGAAGCCATGCTCAATATCTTTACAGGTGTGGACGCGCAGACGGCGCTGGACGAAGCGGCAGCCGCGACGGATAAAGACTATAATAAATATTACAGCGGGGAATAAGGAAGGGAGGAATTGGAACGATGCAGAAAGCGATCAATAAAAAGAGTGAGAGGAAGGCGGCGTATCTTTTCGTGATTCCGGCGGTGGCGCTGCTGGCGGCTTTCCTGGTCTATCCGGCTTTGCAGACGATACGGTATGCATTTACGGACTATAATATCATGCGGCCGGACAGGATCAAATTCAGCGGGATCAATAATTTCATCGAACTTTTCCAGGATAAAAATTTCTGGATCGCAGTAAAGAATACGCTGCATTTTACGGTGCTGGTCGTGCCTTTCCAGACAGTGCTGGCACTGGCGCTGGCGCTGCTGATTTCTTCCAGGAGGAGAGGGGTGTCCGTTTTCCGGGCGGCATATTTCAGCCCGCAGGTGACTTCCATGGTAGTCGTAGCGATCCTCTGGACGGTGTTATATAATTCCAATCCGGACAGCGGGCTTTTAAACGCCCTGTTGGTCAAGCTGGGGATGGAACCCTGCGGTTTTCTCAATGACCCCAAGACCTCGATGAACTCCATTATTTTCATGTCTGCATGGCAGGGGGCGGGATACCAGATGATGATTTTTCTTGCAGGATTGCAGGGTATTCCAAAGGAGCAGTACGAGGCGGCTTCCATCGACGGTGCGGGAAAGGTAAAAAGCTTTTTCTATGTCACTTTGCCCGGCCTGAAAAATGTGATCCAGTACGTCATTATGATTACAGTCATCCAGGCAATGAAGCTGTTCACGCAGCCTTATGTCATGACAAAAGGCGGGCCGCAGAATTCCACCAGAACCCTTGTTTATTATGTGTATGAGCAGGGCTTCCAGAAGAGAAATTTCGGATATGCCTGCGCGGTGGCGGCAGTATTTTTTGTGATCGTTATATCCCTGTCTTTGGGAATGAAAAAGATAATTAAAGCGGATTAGGAGGAGTGGAGATTATGACGCAAAAACAACGGGCAAGACTCGGCAGCCTTGCATTTTACCTCGGCAATACCCTTGTCGCACTGATATTTGTATCCCCTTTGATCTGGATGGTTTCTTCTTCCCTGAAACCGGAGTCCGGGATATTTAAAGGATTGAATTCCATTTCCACTTTTATTCCCCAAGGGGCGTCCCTGAACAATTACCTGGAAGTGTTCCAAAGGATCAACATGTGGAAGTTTATCGGCAACAGTTTATTTTATGTATTGGTTATTATCGTGCTGGATCTGCTGGTCAATTCGATCTGCGGTTATGCGCTGGCCAAATTTGAATTCAAAGGGAAAAACGCTTTGCTGACGCTGGTGATCAGCCTGATGGTATTTCCGGCAGAAGCGATTATGCTGCCGATGTACAGGGAAATGGCGGATCTGGGATGGATCAATACGTGGGCTTCCCTCATCGTGCCTTTCGTGGCAAAGTGCTTCAGTATTTATATGTTCCGCCAGTTTTTTATGGATGTGCCGAACGATCTGCTGGAAGCTGCCAGCATAGACGGGTGCGGGCCGGTCAAAACGTTTTTTACGGTAGTCCTGCCTATCTCAGGAACGGTATATGCTACTATTTTTATATTGGATTTCGTGGCTCACTGGAATGACTTTATGTGGCCCCTGCTGGTGGTCACGGGCGAGGAAAAGAGGACGATACAGCTTGCCATCCAGACGTTTTTCGGCTCCAAGCCGATTAACTACGGGCCGATCATGGCATCGCTGACGATTTCGGCGATTCCGATGCTGATTATGTTTATCTTTCTGCAAAAATATTATGTGGAAGGAATCGCGTCTACCGGGATCAAGGGGTAGAGACTATCGGGGGATTTTTTCAAAATAGGAAGTGGGATAAGGCCGTTTAGGGGCTTTATCCCGCTTTCTTTATGCAGACCGTGGGAATGAATCCAAAAACAAAATGGGGAAAGAACTGTTGGAAGCATTTGGCATGAAACGATCTCCAAGCCCCTCCAATGCAATAATACTTTCTTGATATTTTAGCTTGTTTGCCATTATAAAAAAGGCAAAACATAGCAAGGAAAAAGCAAAACAAATGAAAGAAAAACACCTAAAAATCTATGCGGAAGGTTATAGCAAAAAGTATTATAGCTATTGAACTGGACTTTTCTGCAATAACTGGATATAGTTTGACATTGCAATAAAATAATGATAGAATAAGATGTAATGACGATAATTACAATAATAAAAAGAGAATGGCGGCATCCAAATGGCAAGGCATATAGTATTTGCCAAAAACCCGCAAACTGCATTATAATTTTTTTAAGCGCTATCTCTTGTTTCCCGTTTGGAAAGCGGATGCGGGGGCATGGGAATATGTTCCCGGCCAGGTTTCATCCGGAGAAAGCAGGGGCTTTTTGCAAGGAGGTTTCAGAAAATGACAGAGAACAAAGAGCAGGAAAAGAGGCTGGATTATCTGCTGAAAGAATTTAAGGAAGATTCCGTGAAGTATAAGGATTTAGAGACAGGCAGCCGTTATGAGGACAAAAGGATGGCGCTTCGTTCCCTTATGAATATCCGCCTGCCGCGGCATATGTCAGAGGATGTGCTGAAAGTGCAGGATGAATTTCTGTCTCAGGAAGCTAAGGAGAAAGGGATTGTCACGTGGACGGAGATTCCGGATGCAAAGCGGCAGTATGGATGCAGGAAACCATATGCGGATAAGCTGTCCCTCTGGCAGGGGGACATCACAAGGCTTTCCGTGGATGCGATTGTAAATGCTGCTAATTCGCAGATGTTGGGATGTTTCGTGCCATGCCACAGATGCATTGACAATGCCATCCATAGTGCGGCGGGCATCAGGCTGCGCGCAGAGTGCAAACATTATATGGACAGTAAAAGAATGCAGGCCGGGAAGGAATACGAGGAACCCACCGGGCGGGCGGTGCTGACGAAGGGATACAGCCTGCCTGCCAAATACGTCATCCATACCGTAGGGCCGATTGTCGGATATCGTGTTACAACCGCCCTGCGGAAGGATTTGGAGAATTGTTATTATAATGTGCTGAAATGCTGTGTGGAAAACGGAATCCGTACAGTGGCTTTCTGCTGTATCAGTACAGGAGAATTCCATTTCCCCAATAAAGAGGCGGCGGAGATTGCGGTAAGGACAGTGACGCAATTCCTGGCTGAATATGGGGAGGATAAATTTGACCGTATTATATTTAATGTATTTAAAGATGAAGACAGGGAAATCTATGAGAACAAATTGAAAAAATAGATTTTTACATATGAAGATATCTGCACAGAAACCGGCGGCTTTGCCTTGGAGCCGCCGGTTTTCCTGCGCTTATCCGCGCTCTTTCCATTGTATCTTTTTTTCGTTCATCCAAACGACCTGGTTCCGGCCGAGATCTTTGGCATTATACAGCATTTGGTCTGCAATTTTTACATAATCTTCATACTTATCGCCTATTTGCGGGAACAGAGTGATGCCTCCCATGCTGACCGTGACCCATGGAGGGCCTGATTCTTTGCCGTTGTGTTCGATATGTAGATCTTCTATTGACTGACGGATATTTTTAAAATGGGCAAATACTTCTTCTGCTTTTCCTCCTAAAACAATAGCAATAAATTCTTCTCCGCCATACCGGGCAAATAAATCCGTACTCCGTCTCAGACAGGATCCTGCGGTCTGGGCTACGGCGGCGATTACCCGGTCTCCGGCAGGATGGCCATAGGTGTCGTTATATATTTTAAACTTGTCGATGTCGAACATGCAGACGGAAAAAGAAGCTTTTAAGCGGATTGCTTCCTGCCATTTCAGAATGCTTTGCTGATCGTAATATCTCCGGTTTGCTACTTTAGTCATTTCATCTACCATAGCCTGTTGTTCGATTTGGGATCGGTATCGGTATAATTTAATATGGGTATTTACCCTGGCCCGGACAATTGGAGGATGAAAGGGCTTGACAATATAATCTACAGCGCCGAGAATAAGCCCTTGTTCTTCGCTGTTCGCATCGGCAAGGCTGGTAATAAGAATAACAGGGATATGTTCTGTGACCAGTTCTTCCTGCAGTTTTTTTAATAGCACAAAGCCGTCCATTTCAGGCATGACGACATCCAGAAGGATCAGGGAATATTCGCCGGTTTTGGCATATCGAAGTCCGTCGTTCGCCGTATGGGCGAGAGAGATTTCATAATTATCCGCAAGGATGCTCTTTAAATAGTTGGCATGTACGACGCTGTCATCAATAATTAATATTTTTTCCATAGGTAAACTCCTTGCTGCATATTTTTATGTAATAATGAAAGGGAAAATATGCATATTAGCTTTATTAAAAGTATATCATATCGAATTTCTTTGTCAACCGGGCTGAAAAATCCCGAAACGCTTTTGGATGCATATAATTTATTATGGTCAATGAATCATCGTTCAATATGAAATATAAATGAGGTGTTTTTAAGTGAATAATTTTAATACAAATTGGATGTTTCGTCCGCCGAATTTAATGTGTATGGGAAGGGGGGCTGACAGAAACCGTAATCCAAACATGGTACAGCCGGATGCCGGTTTTATGTCCGAGACAAGCGATGCCGTATCAGAACGTTCTCCGGCTGCGGCGGCGGAACGCGGAGAAGCCGGTCCGATGGGGCCAAGAGGGGAGCCGGGGCCGCCGGGCTGTCCTGGGGAGCGGGGGGAAACCGGCCCGCAGGGAGTTACAGGTCCGCAAGGTCCGCAAGGCGCTACCGGTCCGATGGGGCCAAGGGGAGAACCCGGCCCGCGCGGACCGGCAGGCCCGCCCGGCTATCCGCAAAATAGCGTATTTGCCTCGTTTTCAGGCCAGGGGCTTATCATGCCGGAAAGCGCCAGCCTTCCGTTAAAAGCGGATATATCCGATATCACGCAAAATATTTCTCTGAGTAATAATTATTCCGTCATGCTGACTCCCGGCTGCTATGCCGTTTATTATTACGTATCCACAGTAATGAAAAAACATGGATTTATAAAGCTTGTGCCAATATTCAACGATTGCGAGCAGACGGCATATGCCTCATATGCAGAATCGGCAAAGCGGAAGGAAATGCTGGTCATATCAAGATATTTTATCATCGAAATACCAAGATCGTCCGCGATGTTTTTTGCATGGTATTCTTCGGCGGGCGCTTCTAAAATCAATATGAATCTGAGCATAGAAAAGCTTTGCAGACAATAGACCAAAAAAGAAAGGAAATAATATGCCGACAATAAGCGTTTGCATGATCGTGAAAAATGAAGAGATGCATATTGCGCGCTGTCTGGACAGCGTAGCGGAACTCGTAGAGGAAATTATTATTGTAGATACCGGTTCTACGGACCGGACGGTGGAAATAGCGTCCGGTTATACGTCAAAGGTTTATTCCTATCCTTGGAAGGATGATTTTTCTGATGCCAGAAACTACTCCTTTTCCAAGGCGTCTATGGATTACTGTATGTGGATGGATGCCGACGATATAATAGAAGAAACGGAAAAAGAAGAATTTTTGCGGTTAAAGCAGGATTTGCCGCCGGGTACGGATATGGTAATGATGAAATATAATACTTCTTTTGATGAAGCCGGCAAGCCTTCTTTTTCTTATTTTAGGGAAAGATGGATCAGAAACAGCCCGCAGTACCGTTGGATCGGCGCGGTGCATGAAGTAATTCCTCCGGGCGGCAGCATAATATATTCCGATATTGCGATTTGCCATAAAAAAATGAATGCCGGAGATCCTGACCGAAATCTGAAAATATATCAGAAGCTGCTTGCAGACGGAAAAGTTCTGGAACCACGGCAGCAATATTATTATGGAAGGGAATTATATTATCATAGGCAATATGAAGAGGCTGTTTCTGTATTGGAACAATTCCTTCTCTTAGAGGAAGGATGGATAGAAAATAAGATAGAGGCATGTTCTGTCTGTGCCAGATGCTATGATCAGCTGGGAAAGGAACAATGCGCGCTGGCCGCACTTTTGCGCAGCATGAGTTATGATTTGCCGAGGGCTGAATTATGCTGTGAGATTGGAAAGCATTTTTTGGAGCGTGGAAACTTCCAAAATGCCATCTATTGGTATGAAACCGCTCTGAATGCACCCAAAAAGGAGTATGCGGGCGGTTTTACTCTGCCGGATTGCTATGATTATATTCCTTTGCTGCAGTTATGCGTATGTTACGATAAATTAGGAGATCGGCAAAAGGCGAAGGAATACAATGAAAAAGCCGGAGCCTGTAAACCGTATTCCCAGGCATATCTTTATAATAAACGGTATTTTGAAAATTTATAATTTTTTTGGAGCGTGTTTTAAGCACGCTCTTTTTTTCGACAAAAGGTAACAGATCATTTGCATTCACATAAAATATTTGTAGAAAAAGATATGTTTGAGTATCTTTTGCAAATTATGATAAAGGATGTGTTTTGTATGAATCAAAATAATATGTGTAATTGCTGTACGAATCAATGCCATCCTCCTTGCTGTGAGCGAGGACCGGCGGGTCCTAAGGGGGATCCGGGTCCTATGGGGCCGCAAGGGGTTAAAGGGGATACTGGCTGTCCCGGCCCTAAAGGCGACAAAGGGGATCCGGGTCCTATGGGACCTCAGGGGATTCCTGGAACTCCCGGCGCAAGAGGGCCGAGAGGAAATACGGGGCCGGTAGGGCCTACTGGAAATACAGGGCCAAGAGGTTATGCCGGTCCGAGGGGTTATGCCGGTCCCCAAGGGATACAGGGGATACAGGGGGTTCGCGGCGATATCGGTCCGAAAGGGGATCCGGGCTGTGAAGGTCCTAAAGGCGATATCGGTCCGCAGGGTCCTGCCGGTCCCCAAGGGCCTGTAGGTCCGGCAGGGCCGCAGGGCGATGTCGGGCCACAGGGTCCAAGAGGTATTCCCGGCCCAACCGGTTCTACCGGTTCTACCGGTCCTATGGGACCGCAGGGCGTGACCGGACCGCAAGGCATTCAAGGCGTGACTGGTCCGATCGGAATTCAGGGGCCGAAAGGATGTCCGGGAGATGATGGCCCGACCGGAGCAACTGGTGCGACCGGAGCAGATGGAGCGACCGGAGCGACTGGGGCGACCGGAGCAACGGGAGCAGACGGAGCGACCGGGGCGACTGGAGCAACGGGAGCAGATGGAGCGACTGGTCCGACCGGGGCGACCGGAGCAACGGGAGCAGATGGAGCGACCGGGGCGACTGGAGCAACAGGAGCAGATGGAGCGACTGGTCCGACCGGAGCAACGGGAGCGGATGGAGCAACCGGGGCGACCGGAGCAACAGGAGCAGATGGAGCAACTGGAGCAACCGGGGCGACAGGAGCAGACGGAGCGACCGGAGCAACCGGGGCAACTGGAGCAGACGGAGCAACCGGAGCAACTGGAGCAACGGGAGCGGATGGAGTAACCGGGGCGACTGGAGCAACTGGAGCAACAGGAGCAGACGGAGCAACCGGAGCGACTGGAGCAGATGGAGCGACCGGAGCAACCGGGGCGACTGGGGCAGATGGAGCGACCGGAGCAACCGGGGCAACTGGAGCAACTGGAGCGGATGGAGCAACTGGAGCGACCGGAGCAACGGGAGCAGATGGAGCAACTGGTGCGACCGGACCGACTGGAGCAGCAGGCACAGGGGCTATTATTCCGTTTGCATCAGGACTTCCAGTTTCGCTGACGACGATCGCCGGAGGACTTGCGGGACTTCCTGCCTTTGTCGGCTTTGGAAGCAGTGTGCAGGGTCTTACGCTGCTGGGTTCCACCATTGATATTACAAATGCCTCAGGGACGCTTTCTAACTTTGCATTCCAGACACCGCGCGCAGGTATCATTACCTCATTTAGCGCATTCTTTAGTACAACGGCTGCACTTTCTCTGGTAGGTTCTACTGTGACAGTAAAGGCGCAGATTTATCAATCGGCAACGCCGAACAATGTATTTTCACCGATTGCTGGAACATTGATTAATTTGTCGCCGTCGCTTTCCGGAGTTATATCTGTTGGAACACTGTTAAACGGTACGCTTACGGGACTTAATATTCCAATAACGGCTCAAACCAGGCTTATGCTGGTATTTTCGGCAACGGCAAGCGGATTGACTTTGATCAATACAGTGGTAGGATATGCGAGTGCTGGCTTAAGCATTAATTAATATGATAGGATAAAAATCATGCCCGGGGGTTCTGCATTCGCAGCTCCCGGGCGATGAATATTTATAGAATGCCTGCAGAAAGAAGCAATCCTATATGGTAAATTGGAACAAAAAGAAGTAAAGGCAGGATTGCAACTATCGGTTGCCGGATAGGAAGGTGAAAATGGTAGTCATGCAATCTCAAGACAGAGGGATAAACAGCAAAATCCAAACATTGGGCAATAAGAAAAAACGCTTCCCCCTGAGTTTATCTCCCGCGTCCATAGACTGTCCTATGAGAAATATTCCTGTTCCCTCGCCGTTCTTCCCCTGCCCTCCTTCCTTCCCGCCCAGCCCCCGGCCTGACAAAATGGATTCCCGTGATTCCCGCGAGAAAATCATTATGCCTTGACAAATCCGTCAACAGGGCGTATATTGTATGCGGACTGGAAACTAAATATATCAAATCGCTAGGGGAGCATTTGCTGAGATTGAATTCGTTAAGAATTCTAACCCTCATCACCTGATCCGGATAATACCGGCGAAGGGAAGCTGGATTTTATGAAAGACCTGACTGTGGCATAAAAGCAGGCGCCATACTGCGGGAAAGAGGAAAAAAGCGGTATGGGGCAGTATGTGGAGCCTGCCTGTTTTGTGTGCCGGGGAAAGGAATAAAATCCTTAAATGAAACCCCTCCAAGTGATTGACGATTACGAAGGAGGTTTTTTTATGTCATTTTTTGCAAAAGAGATTATCGACGAAGAGGCGGGAAGCTATTTTGAACTGACCGGAGCCGGGTATGGCGCATTGGTTGCAGTGATGATACTGATTCTTGTTGCCGCATGCTTTTTTTCCGGGCAGAAGAGAAAAGACGGGGAAGAGAAAAACACCAGCCGCTTCGATACAAGACAACTGGTGTTTTCTGCTATGGCTATGGCGCTTGCCATGGTCACTTCAATGATCAAGATCGTTGACATGCCTATGGGTGGAAGCATCACGCTTTTCAGCATGCTCTTTATCTGTCTGATCGGTTATTGGTACGGATTCAGAAGCGGGCTGATGACGGCGGTAGCCTATGGTTTTCTACAGCTGGTTACCAATCCTTATATTATCAGCATTCCGCAGATGCTTACGGATTACATATTTGCTTTCGGAGCTTTGGGGCTTTCCGGGATTTTCTGCAAATCGAAGTACGGGCTGGTCAAGGGTTATCTGGCCGGAGTATTAGGAAGATATTTCTTTACCTTCCTGTCAGGCATGATTTTTTTTGGAAGCTATGCATCCAGTTATAATATGACGGCTCCGGTCTATTCGTTGGTGTATAATGGAGCCTATCTTGGAGGGGAGGCTTTGATTACCGTGATATTGGTATTGCTTCCTCCGGTCGCCAAAGGGCTGGATAAGATTAAGGAGATGGCGCAGTCATAATTGTTTTGCATGAGGCGGGCAGGGAGAATGTTTTCCCTGCCCGATCATGATGCAAGGAAGCTTTAGCGCCCGGCATTGCTATGCTGGGACAGCTATGATAAAAATGCTTGACAGATAGGAAAGGATTATGTATAATGAACAAAGTTCATTTTGAGGGGAGGAGAGTGCTTGAATACGGTGGTTACTTCCAGAGAGGCTATTTTGAGCGTAAGCCGGGAACTGATCCGGAATCAGGGCTGGAAAGCGGTCAATATCAGGACGATAGCCAAAGAGTGCCATATCTGCACCGGTTCCATATATAATTATTTTGATTCCAAATCTGATCTGATGGCTTCAACAGTGGAAAGCGTCTGGTGCGATATTTTTCATTTTCCTGAAAATAAAGAATCGTTTGATAGCTTTCTGCACTGCATGGAATGGGTTTTTGACAGCATGAAAAAGGGAAACGAGAAGTATCCCGGGTTTTTTACGTTTCACTCCATGAGTTTTATCGGGGAAGAAAAAGCGGACGGACAGAGGTTTATGGCGCAGTCATGGAAGCACATCCAGAATAACCTTTTAACGGTACTGCTTCATGATCAAGATGTCCGCCCGGAGGCTTTTGACGATGATTTTACGCAGGAGAAATTTGTGGAAATTATTTTTTCTTTGATGATTTCCGCGTTATTGCAGCATAATTATGATTGCACCGGAATAGTGGGTATGGTTCGGCGGGTAATTTATGGATAAGGATTCCCGCAGCCGGCCAGGGATTTTTTTAGATAAAAATGAACATTGTTCAGAGGAGGAAAAAGGAATGCAGGCGATAGTAGAAACATTATTTGATGCGGTATATTTGATTGCCGTTCTTACGATCGGGATGATTATGATCGCAAAAAGCGGCTCCAATAAAGAATACCGGTTGTTTGGCATTATGGCGGTGGTGCTTGGGGCGGGCGATTCTTTTCATCTGATTCCCCGTGCCTTGGCGCTGTGTACCACGGGGCTTGATCATTTCACGGCGGCGCTTGGCGCGGGAAAACTGGTCACTTCGATCACAATGACGGTTTTTTATGTGCTTCTGTATTATGTATGGCGGATCCGATACCGGATCGGCGGACAAAGGAATTTGACGGTTATGGTATATGCGTTATCCGCGCTGCGGATAGTTTTATGCCTTTTCCCGCAGAACCAGTGGCTGAGCGCAACGGGTTCTTTCGCATGGGGGATCTACCGGAATATTCCGTTTGCGCTGTTAGGGCTGCTGGTCATTGTTTTGTTCTATAAAAGCGCGAAAGAGCATAAGGATGAGGAATTCAAGCATATGTGGCTGACGATCGTGCTTAGTTTCGGGTTTTATATTCCGGTAGTGCTTTGGGCGGACAGGATTCCTATGATCGGAATGTTAATGATTCCTAAAACTTGTGCATATGTGTGGACTGTGTGGATCGGTTTTCATGCGATGAGGAAGGAACTGGAGCCATAGTTTTTTCCATGACAGGCAGCTCCATGAAGACCCCATGTCTGTCCGTGCTGAAGTAAAAATTGCCCTGATGGGAGAGTACGATCTGCTTCGCGATGCGGAGGCCCATAATATGCACCTTTTCCGGAGCCGGATGCGCAGTATGGAGGCCGGCATCGGGGGCGGATATTTTTTCTTCCAGGGACTGTATCACCTGTTCCGGGATGCCGGAGCCGTTATCTCTGATACAGACAGAGCAGACATGGTTGTTTAACAGCATGGCGGAAATGGTAATATAGCAGCCCTGAGGGTTATGCCGGATACTGTTGCCGACCAGATTGTTCATGGCCCGGTTCAACAGAGCTTTATCCCCGTCCATATAAATGTTTTCCAAGTTATCCGGCATATGCAATTCTATTTCATAATGATCCCCCGGCATTTCATTCAAATAGGCGGCTGTCAGGGAACGAAGGAAGGGAGCGAGAAAGAATGGTTCGGTTCTCAGCGGCTGCATATGGTATTCCAGCTTCGAGGTCAGGTTCAGGTCTTCGATCAGCTTTTTAATGACCAGGCTTTGCTGTTTGATGATGTCCGCTTCCCTGCGTTGTCCGTCGGAAAGGGAACTGTCGCTGGAAAGGCTGTCCGCATAGCCCATGACCATAGAGAGGGGAGTGCGGATATCGTGGGATACGCCGGATATCCATTCGGTACGGGCATGGTCCCTTTGGGCCAGGGCGTCTTTTTGCTCTTTTAAAATCAAGGAGGTCTGGTTTAACCGTTCGCAAAGCCCGGCGGTCAGTCCTTTTTCGGGAAGGGATACCGTATTGCCGCCCGCCAGCGTGTCGATGCCTTGGGCAAGGGGGCGCAGGGAGGCGTAAAAACGATAGCCCGCAACCAGAAGGCCGGATGCCAGAAGGAGAAGGTTGATGGCCAGTATATATTGCAAATAAGACCCTAGATTTGCCATAAATGTCTCGGGAAATTCAATCGAGTATTTCCATGCGGAATGCCGCGGCTGGCCGCATACGAGAAGATAGTCTCCATGCCGCCATGTTTTTACCGGATAGTCATGCAGATACCATTTGCTGAAAGCGGAGACATCGCCCGGGGAAAAGCGGGAGGGGAAATCCTCCGGCATTTTCCATTGCCATATGACGTCGCCGGAGGGGGAGAGGATAAAGGCGAAGCAGTACTGGTTTTTTTCGGCCAGCTGGACGCCTTCTTCGGACAGGAAAGGGAAGCCGTCGTTTTCTGCCGGATTCTGGACGATCTCTCCCGCGATTTCGTTCATATTGCCGAGGACAAGGCTGCCTTGGTAATAAGTAGTATAATGGAGGATGGAGCCGATCAGGAAGATCAGGTTTGCCGCAGCCAGGAAAAGGAGGAGCAGACAGGCGGAGAGGATATAGCGGCTGTATATTTTTATCAGGGTTTTCATGGTGAAGCCATGCCTCCTTTTCATAGTTGTTCTTTTGGATAAAACAGGAAATCTTTTTATTCTTTGGAAAGCTTATACCCGATGCCCCGGGCAGTCAAAAGCCATTTGGGCTGGGAAGGGTTTTCTTCTATTTTTTCACGAAGCCTTCGGATATGAACCATCAGCGTATTTTCATAACCATAATAGTAATCGCCCCATACCGCTTGGGCCAGGGCATCGAAGGTAACGATATTTCCCTGGTTTTCCCCCAGTTTTTTCAACAGGGCCAGTTCTTTTGCCGTCAACGGCAGTTCCGTGCCGTCGCTGCAGAGGATGCAGGCGCTGCTGAAATGAACCGTTTTACTGCCCAGGGCGAGGACGGTTTCTTGCGGCTTGTCCGCATGGCCCGGCGGGAAATACGTTCTTTTTAGTATGGCGGTCAGGCGCAGGATCAGCTCTTTGGGAAGGAAGGGCTTGGTGATATAGTCATCCGCCCCCAGCCCGAGTCCCAGGAGCCTGTCGTTATCTTCATCCCGGGCGGACAAAAAAAGTACGGGTATGTCAGAAATGGAACGTATTTTCTGCATCAGGGAAAACCCGTCCCCATCCGGGAGGCTGATATCGAGGATCACGATGTCGTTTTTTTTTCCCGGAAAAATAAAGCAGCGTATCGGCACAGCAGGAAGCCGTATCGATATGGGAAAATCCTTCTTTATGGAGCATATCGCAAATCATCTCCTGTAGCTGGAGGTTGTCGTCCACTAATAAGATTCTGCATTCATAGACATATTTCATATCACAGTTTCCCTCCTTTGCTTGATCGATATTATTATATCCGTTTTGTTCCCCGTTTTCTATAAAGTTCCCGTTGATTTAAGGTAAAAATAAGGTGGCGTTCATTGCCGGGTAAGGAAACGGGGGTATGATCGTGGATGAAAACAATAAATGGCATATTCGGAGCGAAACGTTTTTTGGCTGCGCTCCGGAAGGGAGGATGGATATGATGACCGCGATTGAAACAGAGCAGCTTTGTAAAAGCTATGGAAAACACATGTGCGTGAAAAATGTGGATTTGAGAGTGCCGGAGGGAAGCATATACGGTTTTCTCGGGCCGAACGGGGCAGGAAAAAGCACGACGATGAAGATGATCCTCGGGCTGGTGAATGCTGACCAAGGGCAGATATCCGTATTCGGTGAGGAAATGAACCGGAAAAACCGGCTGGATGTTTTGGAAAGAACAGGTTCTTTGATCGAATCGCCGTCTTATTACGGCCATCTGACAGGGAGGGAAAACCTGGAAATCGTAAGGGTTCTGCGGGGGGCGGACAAGAGGGAAGTGGATGAGGCGTTAAAGACCGTCCGCATGGAAAAACAGCAGAATAAAAAGGCAGGGGCATATTCTTTGGGGATGAAGCAGCGGCTGGGACTGGCGGCGGCGCTTTTGGGAAAGCCAAAACTGCTGCTTCTGGATGAGCCTACGAACGGGCTGGACCCGGCGGGCATCCAGGAAATGAGGGAACTGATCCGTTCCCTGCCGGAGCGTTACGGCATGACGGTAATGGTGTCCAGCCACCTTCTCAGCGAGATCGACCAGATGGCCACCCATACCGGCATTATTCATAAGGGAGAACTGATTTTCCAGGACAGCCTGGAACATCTCCATGAACACAGCAGGAAAAGGCTTCTGCTGAGAACCGACCGTAACGGGGCGGCGCTGCGCATCCTGGAGGAACTGGGATGCCGGGGAAAAATGATGGAGGACAGGATTTCGCTGCCGGATATGGAAGATGAAAAAGTGGCGCTTTGCATTGCGTCCCTGGTAAGACAGGATATCGGCATTCTCCGGGTGGAGGAGTATCAAAGAAATCTGGAGGATATTTTCTTGAGTTTGACGGGAAAGCAGGTGAGTCTGTGATGAAAGGTTTTGTGACGGAAATAAAAAAGACAAAGAGGAAATGGATGTGGGGAGCGCCGCTGGGAATTTTTCTGGTGGATCTGGCATGGATGTATTGGGTGTTTTCGGGGATGGAAAGGGAGGAGCTGGCAGACGGGTTCTACCAGCTGTTGATGAATCTGCCCTTGGTCAATACGATTACCCTGCCGATCCTGGCCGCCGTTCTGGCAAGCCGCCTGTGCGATATGGAAAATAAGGGAAACACCTATAAGCTGTTATGTACCTTGCAGGAAAAAGGAGCGATTTTCCGCAATAAATTCATATTGGGCGGACTGTATATCCTGCTTTTTTCCCTCTTCCAGCTGGGCATGATCGTTTTTCTGGTATGGGGATACCGGATTCCGCAGGAATTGGAAACGGACCAAATAGCATATTTTTTCCTGTCCACCTGTGCGACGACCATCGTGCTGCTGCTCTTGCAGGAGATCTTGTCCCTTATGATGGATAATCAGCTATATCCCTTGTTTATCGGGCTGATCGGAACTTTTGCCGGATTGTTTTCCTGGTTTTTCCCCAATCTGCCGCTGCGCTATGTAATCCCGTGGGGATATTACTGCGTGGGATGCACCATAAATAATATATATTATAAAGAGACGCGGGAAGTGTTTTTTTATACCATACCCTTTTCGTATGGCGGTTTTGCGGCGCTGCTTCTGTTTGCAGCGGCTCTCTATTTTTGCGGTAGGAATTTATTTTTAAAAAAGGAGGTCTGAGGAGTGGGAGTGAAAAAAATTGGCCTGTCGGCATGCATGAAAGCGGAGAAGATGAAGTTAAAGCGTTCTTTTATATGGATCGCATTTTTTATCATCCCGGTCATTCCGGCGTTGATGGGAACAGGGAATTATTTGCAGAATATCGATATCTTAAAATCGGAGTGGTTCAGCTTATGGACGCAGCATACGTTGTTTTACAGCAACTTTTTTTATGCGCCGCTGATTGCGGTTTACTGCGCTTATACGTGGAGGGTGGAAAATTTTAACCATAACAGGAATTCGCTGATGACGGCGCCTGTGTCGGTGGGATGTATCTTTTTGGTCAAGTTGTTGAATATTTTCCGGGTGACGCTGCTGACACAGATATGGGTGGGGATTTTGTATGTCCTGTGCGGGAAAACCGCCGGGCTTCCAGGGCTGCCGGATGTTGTTATTTTTTACTGGCTGGTCCGGGGCGCCTGGGGAGGAATGGGAGTGGCGGCGCTGCTGCTGCTGGTATCCATGGCGATCCGAAGCTTTGCAGTGCCGGTGGCGTTTGGGCTGGCCGGCGGCATTACGGGGCTTATGGCATCTAACAGCGGATATGGGATGTACTATCCGTTTTCCCTGATGATGATGGGGATGAATTCCAATAAATACGAAGATGTGCTGGGAGGGGAGGGGCTGCAGTTTATGGTATTCTCGACGCTGTATGTCGTTTTGTTCTGCCTGTGCGGAATCCGGTGGCTGGCGGTGCGGGATGTGAAGGCGTAAAGGGGCTTTGGGGGATGCGCCCGGCGGAAAAGCCACAGGAACCTTTCAGGCTTTTACAGGGAGCGCCACGATAACAGTCGTCCCCTTTCCGACAGCGCTTTTCACTTCTATTTTGGCGTGATGGACTTTTGCGGCATGTTTCACAATAGAGAGTCCAAGTCCTGTTCCGCCTACTGCTTTGGAATGGCTTTTGTCCACCCTGTAAAACCGTTCAAAAATGCGTTCCTGGTGTTCCGGGGGGATCCCGATGCCGGTATCCTCTACCGACAGGACGGCTTCATGGTCTTCCTTCCGTATGGTTACTGTGACTTTTCCATGTTCATGGTTGTATTTTACCGCGTTGTCGCAAAGATTATAAACCATGCTATAGAGAAGGCGGGCTATGCCGTTAAAGAGGATGGGAGTGCCAAGAAGTTCCAAAGTAATGTCGGCGGCGCTTGCCTGAGGTTCCAAACTCTGCATTGCCCTTTGCGCCAATTCATAAAGATCGACATCCTCGCGCCGCATATCAAGCGCTCCTTCATCGAGATGCGAAAGGCTGATAATATCCTCCACAAGCCTTACCATACGCTGCGCTTCATCGTAAATCTTTTTGGCAAACGGTATTCTGTCATTTTCCTTTACCATGTCATTTTTCAAAAGTTCTGCGTAGCCGGAGATAGAATGAAGGGGTGTTTTTAGTTCATGGGAAACATTAGCGGTGAATTCGCGGCGCATCTGTTCCGCTTTTTCTTTTTCCGTCACATTGAAAAAGAACAGGGCGGCTCCTTTCACGATATTTTCGGAAGCGATCGGGTCAGCGTCAATTTGGTAACTTTCTCCCTGCAGCTGGATCACGATTTCCCCTTGCCTGCCTTGCAGGGCTTGGGAGAGAATTTCCTGCAAATCAAGATTTCTGCATAAAGACAGCATATCATCGCCGATGCAGTCTGCTCCGGCATTTAACAGCCTTCTTGCGGCCGGGTTGATGCTGATAATTTTTCCTTTGGGGCTGAGAAGGACCATGCCTTCCTTCATGCTTCCGATAATGGTATCCAATTCATTTTCTTTTTGAAGCAGCTTTGTCTGCTGCGCGCGCAGTTCTTTCTGCTGGTGGTCGATGCGCCGCAGGAAAGGGGAAAGTTCATCATATTCTTCATGGGACAGCGGATTGCTAAGATCGATTTCATTTAACGGTTTTACTATTTTTTTGGAAACCCGTTCCGCTAAAACAACCGACAGAATCAATGCAATCGCAAAAATGATGCAGATAGGCTGTACCATGCCAAAAAGGAGCGTCAAAATAGAATTCTGGGATATGGATAACCGCAGGATGGTTCCATCCGTGAGCTTTTGCGCAGAATAGAAAGAGCGCTCCATCAAAGTGGCGGAATATCGTCTGCTTTCTCCATAGCCTTTGGCAAGCGCTTCCTGCACTTCTTCCCGCTCCAAATGGTTTTCCATTTCTGCGGCATCGGATTGGCTGTCATAAAGGATATTTCCATCGGCGTCAATCCATGTGATGCGGTAATTGGTTACTTCAAAATCATGAAAATATGCAATCCCCGCGTGCATAACACCCTGCGCCGCAAGGCTGGTCTGCATTTTAAGCTGTGCCTGTTCCGTATTGGAAAAGTATTCATACAGAACACCCATAATGAAAACGACAGATGCAAGAAAAACTGTCAGTGCGACAAAGCAGATGGAACGAAAAATACGTTTTGTCATAGCATAACCTCCATTCGATATCCGACACCCCTTACGGTTTCAATATAACTGCCGCATTCCCCCAGCTTTGTCCGGAGCGTGCCGATGTGGACATCTACCGTCCGGGTTTCGCCCATATAATCTGTTCCCCATACGGTTTTAAGAAGCTGGTCGCGGGTAAATACCCGCCCGGGGTTTTCCATGAAAGTGCGGAGCAGCTGATATTCTTTTAAGGTAAGCTGCACGCGTTCCCCGTTGCCGATGACGACATATGTTTCCAGGTTCAATTCTAAGTTCCCGATTTTTATGCATTTTTCCGCTTCCGCCGGGCCTGTGCGGCGCAATACCGCTTTGATGCGGGAAACCATTTCCATCATGCCGAACGGTTTGGCGAGGTAATCATCGGCTCCTGAATCGAGTCCGATTACTTTATCGTATTCTGTCCCTTTCGCGGTCGCCATAATAACAGGAATATCTTTGGTCTGCGGATGCATGCGCAGCTTCTTCAATATGGAAATGCCGTCTTCACCGGGAAGCATGATATCCAGCATAATCAGCTGAGGTTTTTCTGTCTGTACCGCGTCAAAAAGGGTATCGCCGCAGGTGAATCCTTTCGCTTCGAACCCGGCGGTATTCAAGGTGTATATCATCAAATCACGAATTCCATTATCATCTTCCACGCAATAGATCATATATGCCATTCCTTTCTTTTTTCACCTATTTTATCTCATAACGAATCCAATCATACCATATAAACCGTGCTTCATCAATGTTGCGGCTTATCCGTCTTTATTGCCTGTAATAGAGAATAATACCCATTTGGCAATATTAACCGCATGGTCCCCGATCCGCTCAAAATATTTCGCAATCATCAGAAGGTCGATGGCATATTCGCCATCCGTTTCCGGCTTGCTGAAAAGGTCGATCAGAATTTTTTTTATCTGGTCAAAAAAGCAGTCCACGACATCGTCATAATCAATCACGGCTTTTGCCTTTTGCATGTCCTTTTTTACAAAAGCGTCAATGCTGTCTGTTACCATCTTAATGACGGCAACGGACATATCGTGGATAATCTGCGTATCGTCGGTAGCATGGATATTGGCCAAAGTGATGATTTCGGCGATATCGGCGGATTGGTCCCCGATTCTCGCCATATCAGTTACCATTTTCAGTGCGGACGAAATACTCCTTAAGTCTTTTGCCACGGGCTGCTGCTGCAAGAGCAGCTTTAAGCACATCGTTTCAATTTCGCGTTCCTTGTGGTCGATTTGGACAGAGAGGTCAGGAACCGTTTTGGCCAGTACGGGTTTCCCCTCTGTCAGAGCTTTTGCGGACATGGCGATCGCATTTTCACAAAGAGCCCCCATGGTGATTAATTCTTTGTTTAATAAATCTAATTGTTCGTCAAATTGAAGACGCATCATCCAAACCTCCCCGTAATATAATCCTCTGTCCGCTTATCCTGCGGCATGGAAAATAATTTTTCTGTTTTATCGAATTCCGCCATTTCTCCCAGCAGGAAAAAAGCTGTCCTGTCGGAAATCCGGAGCGCCTGCTGCATATTGTGCGTGACAATAATGATGGTATAGTCTTTTTTCAATTCTGTTGCAAGATCCTCTACCTTTGCGGTAGAAATCGGGTCGAGCGCGCTGGTCGGTTCGTCCATCAGCAAAACTTCCGGCTCCACGGCTAAAGCGCGGGCAATGCAAAGCCGCTGCTGCTGGCCGCCTGACATGCCAAGCGCGGATTTTTTCAGCCTGTCTTTTACTTCGTCCCAAATCGCCGCTCCTTTTAAAGAACGTTCCACGATTTCATCCAGCGCCGCTTTGGAACGAATGCCATGCGTCCTGGGTCCGAAAGCGATATTGTCATAAATGCTCATAGGAAACGGGTTCGGCTTTTGGAATACCATTCCTACCCGTTTGCGCAACAGGTTAATATCCATATTCCCATAAATATCTTCGCCATCTAAGGAAATATTTCCTTTGATGCGGCAGCCCTCCACCAAATCATTCATCCGGTTCAGGCTTTTTAGCAGTGTTGACTTCCCGCAGCCGGACGGGCCGATCAAAGCGGTAATCTCATGTTCTTGGAATGCCATATTGATATTCTTCAGGGCTTTGAAATTTCCATAGAATAAATCCAGGTTTTCTACTACAATTTTATCCATCGGTATTCTTACCTCCTATTTTTTTTGCGATAAAGCCGGACAGGCCGTTGATCAAAATAACGACGACCAATAATACGACGGCAGTTGCATAAGTCTGATTGATATACAGCCCTTCGCCCGAAATGGAATACATATGGACGGATAAGGTACGCGCAGAGGAAAAAATGCTGTCTGCGATTTCCGCAACGGTTCCTGCAGTGAAGATCAGCGCTGCGGATTCTCCGAAAATGCGTCCGATTCCGAGAATAATACCGGATAAAATACCCGGGACGGCGCAGGGCAGTACGATAGAAAACACGGTCCGCAATTTCCCGGCGCCAAGCCCGAAACTGCCTTCGCGAAAACTGTCCGGCACGCTTCGTAAGGCTTCTTCCGTCGTCCGCATGATAAGCGGCAGGATCATAATGCTCAAAGTCAAAGCGCCGGATAACAGGGACAGCCCCAGGCCGAGATATTTGACAAAGAATAACGAGCCAAACAAGCCGTATATGATGGAAGGAATTCCGGATAATGTTTCCGCAGTAATGCCTACGACCTGAACCAGCCGGTTTCCGCGCCTCGCATATTCTGTCAGGTAAACGGCGGCGCCGATTCCGACAGGAACCGCGAACAGCAGGGAAAGAAGCATGATAAACAGCGTATTGATAAGCGCCGGCAGAAGGGATACATTTTCGGTGGTGTATGTTCTGTCAAACAGATCCGGCGTAAAATTAGGAATACCTTTTACCAGTATATAGGCAATAATAAAAAATAACGCAAGTATGGTAATCAATGCCGCAAGGCATACGGAAAAGAACAGAAAAAAGGATTTGGGGTCGCGCCTGTACGCAAGCCATTGTTTCTTGAAATTTTTAAACATTTATTTCTCCCTCCTTTTCAACAGGGAAAGGGACAGGTTAATCATGAGAATAAAGACAAACAGGACGACAGCGACAGCGATTAATGCTTCGCGGTGCAAATCCGTAGAATATCCCATTTCCAGTACAATGTTTGTGGTCAGCGTCCGGACGCCGGAAAGCATACTGTCCGGAATAACCGCCTGGTTTCCCGCAACCATGATAACCGCCATGGTTTCACCGACAGCCCGCCCGATCCCCAGGACGACACCTGCAAAGATACCGCTTTTGGCAGCGGGAAGAACGGTAAAAAAAACGCTTCTTTCGTGGGAGGCGCCGAGGGCAAGCCCGCCCTCATAGTAGCTTTCCGGCACCGCCCGGATAGAGGATTCCGAAACGCTGATAATGGTGGGCAGAATCATGAGTCCCAGTAAAACGGAAGCAGTCAGGACGCTCATGCCGCGCCCGCCCCAAATTTCCCTTACAAGGGGGACTAAAACTACCAAGCCGAAAAAGCCATATACCACCGATGGAATTCCCGCCATGAGATTAATAGCGGATTTCAGGAATGCATAAATGCTTTTAGGGCAGAAACGGGCCAGGAACACCGCTGTCAGTATGCCGACCGGCACGCCGATGAGCAATGCTCCCGCAGTCACATAGAAAGAACCGACAATCATGGGAAAAATCCCATAAAGGTTATTGGCAGGCTTCCATTTCGTACCAAGCAAAAATTGGAAAATGCCGATTTCCCTTATGGCCGGAACACCGCTTGCAAACAGGAAGATGCAGATTAGGATTACCGCCGCTATGGAAACGCAGGCCGCCAAGAAAAAAAGCATCTTCATCGCTTTTTCTTTTATATGCTTCATGATGATACTCCTTGTGAGAAAGGGGCGGCAGCTTCTATACCGCAGCCCCGTAAAATTTATTCCCGAGAGGTTTTTGATTACGGTATTTCATTCCAGTTGACGACATTGCCCATAAAAATTTCTTTTACCTGTTCGCTGGTAAGGCTGTTGACCGGACAGTCATTGTTTACGATTACGGTGATTCCGTCCATGGCGATGACAGAAGCAGTCAGCCCTTTTTCGCTTTCCGAATCTTTCAATTCGCGGGAAGCCATACCGATATCGCAAGTGCCGTCTATGGTGTCAGACATGCCCGTGGAGGAATCGCTTTGCTGTATTTCGATGGTGACGCTCGGGTTTTTCGCAAGATAGGCTTCTCTCAGCTTTTCCATAACCGGGGTGACGGAACTGGAACCGGCTATAATAATTTTTCCCGCATCCATTTTACCGCTGTAAGGTGCTGCGTCGGATACCGGGATATAGCCGTTATCTTCGATTACCGCCTGCCCGTCCGCGCTCATTATGAAATCGATAAAATCCTGTGCCGCTTCGCTCAAGCCGTCTTTGGTCGCAATGTTAAAAGGGCGGGCAATTTTGTAAGTACCGTTCTTGATATTTTCAACCGTTGCTTCCGCGCCGTCGATGGAGATTGCTTTTACTTTGACGGCATCGTTCATGGAACCAAGAGAAGTATAGCCGATCGAGTACAAATCCCCTGCAACGCTTGTCATCATAACAGATGTGGAATTCGTAACGGCAGCGTTGTCGGTCGTACAGTCAACTTTTTCTCCGGCTTCATTTTTCTGCTCGATGCCGAACAGTTCTATGAACGCGCTGCGGGTGCCGGATCCGTCTTCCCGGGTGAGTACGTTGATTTCTTTTGCCGTGTCAAATTTGCCGGAGCCTTCCCCGTTGTTATTTCCGCAGCCAGTGAATGCGGACAGCATGAGAACACTTGCAAGGATAGGCGCCAAACATTTTTTGGATGCTTTCATTTTTTACCTCATTTCTGCGCAGCTTTGTTGTGCAGTTCAAGTTTGTGGATGCTGCGCGGACACAAACCCGGGATTGAAAAATTTTCGTTTTCAATCTTCATTTTCTTTCGCGTTTTTTGTTTTACAGCTATATCATACAGAGGAAAGATCAAATCTGATATCCCGGCATTGTAAAATGAATGTAAAGTATTTTCACACATCCTTTCCGGCGGCCATGCGGATGATCGAATCCCCCGGATTTCGTGTTGTGCTGGTCTGTCATCCCATGCTATATTAAAGATAGGAAGCTGAGGAGAAAGATTGAAAATTTTTAATGGTGAGGAAAAATGGATAATGAGAAAATTATGGAAACCGCCATGCAGCAGTCCGCGTATGACTGCTGCTGCACAGCGGAGGACTTTCGGAAGGAAGGGAACAGCGTACATGTATCTTTGGCGGCTGAAAAAGCAAGAAAATATTTGAAACTGCCGCATATATGCAATTTGGTGTCTTATGGGACGAATATCGTTGCCTGCGGCAAAAAAGAACTTTTGCCGGCAATCGAAACGTTTATCAACGGGGCATCGGGCATATCGGACTGCTTTGAGACACCGGAACTATATGTGCTGAACGATATCCTTGCAAAATATGAGGCAAGGGTATGCTTTATGGCGGAGTATTTTCTGCCGGATATCGATCTGGTTTACGGCACGGATATTGCCTGTCCTTGCGAGCTTCGGGTTTTGGAACCGGATGATTTTGCCGGGCTGTACGTTCCGGCCTGGAGCAACGCACTGTGTAAAGACCGGAAACATCTCGATGTCTTGGGAATCGGCGCATATGATGAGGGAAAACTGGTCGGGCTTGCGGGCTGTTCTGCGGATTGCGGCCGGATGTGGCAGATCGGCGTGGATGTAATTCCGGAGTATCGGAGGCGCAATATTGCGTCAGCGCTTACCAACCGGCTTGCAAGAGAAACCTTTGAGCGCGGCAAAGTCCCGTTTTACTGCGCGGCGTGGTCGAATGTGAAATCCGTGAAAAATGCGGTGCGGAGCGGATTCAGGACAGGCTGGGTCGAAGTCACCGCAAGGCCGGATGCCGAAGTGGAGGAGATGCTGGGAAGAACAGGCGAAAGGAACAGGACGCAGATAACAGAACAGGTTTTTTCCATGTAAAATGTTGGGGCGGAAAAGATAAAAAAGATATTGACTCTCCTCTTAGGTCAGAATATAAACTGTCCTTAGATTCGAATCGATCATTACGAAAGGAGGGATAAGGGATGCTGCAGATTGGAGAATTTTCAAAGATATGCCAGGTCAGCGTGAAGACGCTCCATCATTACGACAAAATCGGCCTGCTTGTTCCGGCCAGGGTGGACCGTTTTACGGGCTACCGATATTATAAGACAGAGCAGATCGACACGATGAATTATATTCAGCGTCTCAAACGATATGGGTTTTCGTTGGAAGAGATCCAACATCTGATCACTCTTTCGGATAAAAAAGAACTCTCGGACAAGCTCAGGCGGCAGAAGGAGAAGCTGGTACGGGAGCAGCAGGAAATGGCCATGATCCTGAACGAACTTCAGACACATATTGCTATATTTGAAAGGACAGGTGACATTATGACTTATCAGAAGGGTTATACAGTGGAAATCAGAAAATCCCCGGCAATGAATATTCTGGCGAAACGCGCTATGATGGGGGTGGATGAGTTCGGCAAGTATTACGGAATGCTTTTCGAGCGCGCGCCGAAGGAACATGTTACTCCTACCGGACTAAACGGCGCAAGATATTATGATGAAGAATTCAGCCAGGAATCTTCCGATATCGAAGTGTTTATCGGGATTCAGGAAAAGGATAAGGCGGATGCAGTTCTGGAGCCGATGGAGTGCGCGATGACAGTCCACCGGGGAGGATATTCCACGCTCTCGGAGGCATATGGGGCGATCGTGGCGTGGATAATCGAGAACGGCTACGAATATGCAGGGGCGCCGTTTGACCTCTATATTAAGACGCAGTTCAATACCGCTTCGCCGGAGGACTGGGAGACGGAGGTATATTTCCCTGTGCGTAAAAAATAGTAAGGAAATAGACTTTACGCCTGAAATGTGATATGATGATTCTAATCATAAAACTTTGGTGACTGACGGATGCATGCAAAAGTGCAAAGCCTGTGGAATAATCAGAGGCTTTGCACTTTTTTGCAAGATCGGCCATCACGGAAGGAAGGGGCATTATTATATTATGGGAAGCAAGATTACAGGAAAAGAGTATCCGTTAAGCAAGATATTCAGCGAAGAGTCGATAATTATTTTTTGGGGAGCATTGTTTTGATCAAGGATGATGATAAGCCTCGTGCGGATGTCATAGACGGGCAGCAGAGGCTGACGACGCTGATAATTCTATTTTCGGTTATTGCTTCCTGTCTGACGGGGGACAATAGGAATAACTGCTATCAATATCTCCGGAAGCCGGGGAATGAGCTGGAAGGGCTTGAGCCGCTGCCAAGGCTTGAACTGCGGGAAAAGGACAAAACCTTTTTTCAGAAATGCATTCAAAATGTAAGGCTGGATGAGCTGGAGGCACTGGATATGGAAAGTCTGCCGAATGAATCACAGCAGCATATAAAGGCAAACAGCGGGCTGTTCTTAAGAAAGATGGATGCAGTTTTCGGGAAGGATGAGAAAAAGGTCGCGGAATTCTGCAAATTTTTGGTAACAAGATGTTATCTTGTGGCGGTCTATTCGCCAAGCCAGCAGTCGGCATTCCGGATGTTCTCTGTGATGAACAGCAGGGGCCTGAACCTGATGCCGGTGGATATTATAAAATCGGATATCATCGGGAAGCTGCCGGAAAAGGAACAGCAGTATTATACGGATAAATGGGAAGACCTGGAGGTGCAGACTTCCCGTTCCGGATTCAATGAAGTATTCGCCCATACCAATATGATCTTTTCAAAGGCAAAAGCCAAAAAGAATCTTTTGGAAGAATTCCGGGAAGCCGTGCTGACAAAAGTCACGCCCAGGGAATTGATTGATGATATTCTGGAACCATACGCAGAGGCATATGTAATTCTGGCAAATAGAAAATATGTCGCTGTAAAAAATGCGGAACAAGTAAACCAATATTTGTTCTGGCTGAATAAAATCGGCAATTCAGACTGGATGCCCCCGGCCATCAAGTTTTTGGCCGAGCATAAAAATGACCCGGATTATGTGCTTTGGTTTATGGAAAGGCTGGCATCGTTCCTCCACATTACGGCAAAAGATATCAACCGCCGGATTGAAAGGTACAAGCGGCTGTTGGAGGAAATGGAAATGAACCCTGACCACAGCTTGGACGATCCCTTGGCATCCATTGAATTGTCCAATAAGGAAAAGAAGGAGTTTGCAGATACACTGGACGGGGAAATATATAAGCTGACAGGAATACGGCGGAATTTTGTGATCTTAAGGCTGAATGAGTTTGTGGGCGACGGAGCCGCCAAGTTTGATTTTGAGCCGAATATACTTACGATAGAGCATGTCCTGCCACAGACGGTCAGGGCGGGATCCGAATGGGAGAAACTGTGGCCTGATACGGCGATGCGTGAGCGGTGGGGCAATCGGATTGCCAATCTTGTGCCTTTGACCAGGAAGAAAAATTCAGAGGCGCAGAACTATGACTTTGAGAAAAAGAAGGAGATTTATTTTAAGGGGAAGAGCGGAACGCCATATGATGAAAGCGTGGAAAGGGATGGGAAGATCGGGGAGTTCAATATAAATGATGAAAGTATATATGGCGCGCTGAAAGTGGGGTCGCTAGCATTCGAACTATTCAAAAAGGTATTGGAAACAGGAAACATCACGGATGAGGAAATAGAGAAGCTAAAGGGGAAAGGATATTTACTTTACTACGCAATGGTTTGCCGGCAATAGAAATGATGTGATTGCCTGGTACCATAAGCATTTGTAAAAGTTTTCCAAATGTAACGCCATAGTATCCCTTGGAGAACAGAAAGGAACCGAAATGGAAATCACAGATTTTTGCAAAAGCCCTGATTTTATGAAACTTGGCCAGGCAGTCCATCATAATAACTGGCGGGCGGCCTTTTCCGTGCTGCAAAGAATGCAGCAGCAGTACGAAGAAACGGGGGAAGAGGTGTTCGGGAGAAGTTTTGTGAATCTGCGGCAGTGTCTGCTCCACAAAGACCAGCAGGCGGCGAAGAACGCGCTGGCGGTTGTCATTGCCAGGCGGACGCAGATTTTAAACCGTCGGAAGCAGGAAGACAAGGGGCGGAATGGAGAAAGAATATGAAATACAAATATTTGTTGTTTGACTTGGATGGGACTTTGACCGATCCGAAAGAAGGAATCACGACATCGGTGCAGTATGCCCTGCGTTCTTTTGGCATTGAGGAGCCGGATCTGGAGAAACTGACGCCTTTTATCGGCCCGCCGCTGCGGGAGAGTTTTATGCGTTTTTATGGATTCGGGGAAGAACAGGCCAGGGAAGCGGTGGAAAAATACAGGGAGTGGTTCCGGCCTAAGGGCATCTTCCAAAACAGCATTTACCCGGGGATAAAGGAAATGCTGGAAATGCTGGAGGAAAGGGGCAAGGTGCTGGCGGTGGCGTCCAGCAAGCCCCAGGTGTTTGTGGAACAGGTATTGCAGTATTTTGGCATATACCGTTATTTCCGCGTGGTTGTGGGAAGCGAACTGGACGGAAGGCGTGACGCGAAAGAAGAAGTGGTGGCGGAGGCCCTGCGGCAGCTGGAAGAAGCCGGATGGGGGAAAAAGGAAGGGCTTGCGGAAACCCGGCGCGCAGGGGAAGACGGAGCGGTTATGATCGGCGACCGGAAATTCGATGTGTCCGGGGGAAAGGAACATGGGCTGGTGACGGTGGGTGTTACCTTCGGCTATGCGGAAGAAGGGGAGCTGGAAGCGGCGGGCGCGGATTTCCTTGTGGATACGGTAGAGGAACTGGGGAGGTTATTAGTGCAATGACGGACGGAGGCAGGATAAAGACGACGGAAGAAAGTTCCTTCCGCAAAACGATGAATATTCTTTTTCCCTTTTTGGTTTATTTCGTCGTACATGATCTGGCGCAGATTCTGCTGGCATTTCTGGCAGGACTTGGAACGGGAATATTCGGCGATGCATATGCGGAGTTTATAGAAGCCAATGCGGCTACGGTGAACGGCGTACTCAATGCATTATCGCTTGTCATCGGCATGGCGGCGGTATGGCCCATGGCGGGTAAGGAATTGAAGTGGGCAAAAGTGCTGTCCGGGGAAAATAAGATAACAAAAATGGAAGGAAAAGCAAAAACGGCGGAATATGTGCTTCTGGCCGTTTTTGCGGCCGTTTTTGCCCTTGGCGTGAATATGCTGATGGTTCTTGCCGGATTGACACAGGTTTCGGAAAGCTACCGGGAAGTGGCGGGCAGACAGTACAGCGTGGCGTTTGGCGCGGGCCTTCTGATCTATGGGCTGGTTTCCCCCCTGGCGGAAGAGATTGTATTCCGGGGGCTGATTTACAACCGGATGCGGAGATATTTTGGAAAAATGCTGTCCGTAATTGTCTGCGGCATTATGTTCGGCGCTTACCATGGCAATCTGGTGCAGGGCATCTATGGCTGTATTCTCGGCATAGCGATCACTTATTCCTATGAATGGTTTGGCAGTTTTTTTGCCCCGGTCTTATTCCATGCCGTGGCGAACATCGCCGTGTTTATTGCCGGTTATAGCCAAGCGGTGAAGGAAAATATCGTGACGCCGCTGAACTGCTGCATATTGGCGGCATTGGCCGGCTTGGCTTTGTACGCGATGGGGAGGATGGGAAAGAGATAGAAAGTGCGGAAATCAATTTTTAGATTGCACAATGAATGAAAGGGTTTTGCCTATGGGAAAACTGAATGTTGATGGAACGGAGATACAGGTCTTACAGATTGAAGAAGATGATTATATCTCTTTAACCGATGTGGTAAAGAAAATTGACAACGGATCTGCTCTGATAGAAAAATGGTTACGTAACAAGAATACAATAGAATTTCTTGGCATATGGGAAGAAATGTATAATACAGACTTCAATACTGCCGCTTATGAAGAAATAATGTTAGAGGCGGGATTAAACCGATTTATTATGTCGGTTAAGCAATGGGTATCACGTACAAATTCAAAGGGCATTGTAGCAAAAGCGTGACGGTATGGTGGAACATATGCATATAAAGATATCGCGTTTGAATTTGCAAGCTGGGTGTCTCCGCAGTTCAAATTATATCTCATTAAGGAATTTGAGCGGTTAAAAAAAGAAGAACAGTCTTTACTTGGATGGAGCGCTAAAAGAGAATTGGCAAAAATTAACTATCGGATACATACAGATGCAATCAAAGTTAATCTTATTCCACCGGAACTTACACCACAACAAACTTCTACTATTTATGCATCTGAAGCTGATGTGCTGAATATGGCATTATTTGGCATGACGGCTAAACAATGGAGGGATAAGAATCCGGATAAAAAAGGTAATATTCGTGATTATGCAAGTATAAATGAACTGATATGCATATCAAATATGGAAAATATAAATGCAGTGCTGATTGAAGATGGGTTAAGTCAAAAAGAACGCTTAATAAAACTTAATAAAATTGCAATACATCAAATGTCTATTTTAGAGGAGCAAAATACAAAGGTCTTAAAATGATTTAATTCCCCCGAATTCGGGGGAATTAAAATGGATCTCCGTATCTAAAAAGAAAAAGTTGTTTACAAGTATTGATATTTGGTGTATAGTTATACCCGTAAGTCGCAAAGGAGCGTAGGAAAGGCTCTTTGCGGCTTTTTTGTACCTCATCCGACACGAAAAAAGGAGAAAAAGCTATGTTTGATGCAAAAAGGACAGCGCCCCGCGCGCCGCTTTACCGGGAAGAATTTGAACACGATAACTGCGGGATCGGGGCTTGTGTAAATATGAAAGGGGAAAAGAGCCATGAAACGGTGGAGAATGCCCTGAAGATCGTGGAAAACCTGGAACACAGGGCAGGAAAGGACGCGGAGGGGAAGACCGGGGACGGGGTAGGGATTCTGACGCAGGTGCCCCATAAGTTTATGGTAAAGGTAACGAAACCCTTGGGAATCGAACTGGGAGGGGAGAGGGAATACGGCGTGGGAATGTTTTTCTTCCCCCAGGATGAGATGAAAAGAAACCAGGCGAAAAAGATGTTTGAGATCATCGTGCAGAAGGAGGGGCTGGACTTCCTCGGATGGAGGAAGGTGGATATCGTGCCTTCCGTCCTTGGAAAAAAAGCGGTGGAGTGCATGCCTTATATTATGCAGGGTTATGTAAAAAAGCCGCTTCATGTGGAGAAAGGGCTGGCCTTTGACCGGATGCTTTATATTGCGCGCCGGGTTTTTGAACAGTCGGGGGACAATACTTATGTGGTGTCGTTGTCCAGCAGGACCATCGTTTATAAAGGGATGTTTCTGGTGGGGCAGTTACGCACCTTTTTTACGGATCTCCAGGACCGGGATTACGAGTCGGCGGTGGCCATCGTGCATTCCCGTTTTTCCACCAATACGAATCCGAGCTGGGAGAGGGCCCATCCGAACCGGTTTATCGTTCATAACGGGGAGATCAATACAATCCGGGGCAATGCGGATAAGATGCTGGCGCGGGAGGAGAATATGGAATCCGAGCATCTGCGCGGGCAGCTGCACAAGGTACTGCCGGTAGTCAATGCTTCTGGTTCCGATTCCGCCATGCTGGATAATACGCTGGAATTCCTTGTCATGAGCGGGATGGATCTGCCGCTGGCAGTGATGATCACGATTCCTGAGCCGTGGGCCAACAATAAGACGATGAACCAGCATAAAAAAGATTTTTACCAATACTATGCCACCATGATGGAACCATGGGACGGGCCGGCATCCATTCTTTTTTCCGACGGGGATATGATGGGGGCGGTTTTGGACCGCAACGGCCTGCGCCCTTCCCGCTATATGATTACCGACGATGGCCAGCTGATCCTCTCTTCGGAGGTGGGCGTTCTGGATATCGCGCCGGAAAAAATCGTGGTAAAGGAGAGGCTCCGTCCCGGCAAGATGCTGCTTGTGGATATGGGACAGGGCAGGGTCATCGGCGACGATGAATTAAAAGAAAAATATGCCTGTGCCAAACCATACGGGGAATGGCTGGACAGCAATCTCGTGATGCTGAAAGACCTGAAGATACCCAATGAAAGGGTTCCCCAGTTTACGGACGAGGAAAGACAGCGGATGCAGAAAGCTTTTGGCTATGCTTATGAAGAAGTGAAGACGAGCATTCTTCCTATGGCGCAAAACGGGAGCGAGGCAATCGCGGCGATGGGCGTGGATACGCCTCTTCCGGTGCTGAGCAAGACCTACCATCCCCTGTTTCATTATTTTAAACAGCTTTTTGCCCAAGTCACGAATCCGCCCATCGATGCGATCCGGGAGGAGGTGGTGACTTCCACTACCGTCTACATCGGAACGGAAGGGAACGTGCTGGAGGAGACGCCGAAGAACTGCAATGTGCTGAAAGTGAACAATCCGATCCTGACCAACACGGATATTATGAAGATCAAAGGCATGAAGGCGGACGGCTTCCGCGTGGAAGTGGTGCCGATCATTTATTATAAAAATACGAGCTTGGAACGGGCCATCGAGAGATTGTTCGTGGAGGTGGACAGGGCGTACCGGGAAGGGGCGAATATCCTGATTCTTTCCGACCGGGGAGTGGATGAAAACCATGTGGCGATCCCTTCCCTGTTGGCGGTGTCGGCGTTAAACCAGCATCTGGTCAAAACGAAAAAAAGAACGAGCGTGGCGCTGATCCTGGAATCCGGAGAACCGAGGGAAGTGCATCATTTCGCTACCCTTCTCGGGTACGGCGCATGCGCGGTCAACCCGTACCTGGCGCAGGAATCCATCCGGGAACTGATCGACAATCATATGCTGGATAAGGATTATTATGCGGCGGTGGACGATTATAACAGCGCGGTTTTGCATGGAATCGTTAAGATCGCATCCAAAATGGGTATTTCAACGATCCAGTCCTATCAAGGTTCGCAGATTTTTGAGGCTGTGGGCATCGATTACGATGTGATAGGAAAATATTTTACCAATACGGTATGCCGCGTGGGAGGGATCGGTTTAAAAGAAATTGAAAAACAGGTAGACGAACTGCATTCCAAGGCTTTCGACCCGCTTGGGCTGGAATCGGATCTGACGCTGGACAGTCTTGGGCATCATAAGATGCGCAGCGGCGCGGAGGAGCATCTTTACAATCCGGCCACGATCCATTTGCTCCAGGAATCCACCAAAAGGGGCGATTATGAGATGTTCCGGCAGTATACGGCGCTGGTGAATGACGAGACTTCGATCAAAAATCTGCGCGGGCTTATGGATTTCAACTATCCGAAGAAAGGCGTTCCGCTGGAGGAAGTGGAAAGCGTGGAATCCATTGTCACCAGGTTTAAGACGGGAGCTATGTCCTATGGATCCATTTCCAAAGAGGCCCATGAGACGATGGCGGTCGCTATGAACCGGCTCCATGGAAAATCCAATTCCGGCGAAGGGGGCGAGGATCTGGAGCGTCTGAGCATCGGAGAGGACGGCCTGGACCGCTGTTCGGCGATTAAACAGGTGGCCAGCGGAAGGTTCGGCGTGACCAGCCGCTATCTGGTAAGCGCGAAGGAGATCCAAATTAAAATGGCGCAGGGGGCAAAGCCCGGAGAAGGAGGCCATCTGCCCGGCGGCAAGGTTTATCCATGGATCGCTAAGACAAGGCATTCCACGCCGGGCGTGGGCCTGATTTCGCCTCCGCCGCACCATGATATTTATTCCATCGAGGATCTGGCGGAGCTGATCTATGATTTGAAAAATTCCAATAAGGAGGCGAGGATTTCCGTAAAGCTTGTTTCGGAGGCAGGCGTGGGAACCGTAGCGGCGGGCGTTGCCAAGGCGGGAGCCCAGGTGATCCTCGTATCCGGGTATGACGGCGGCACGGGGGCGGCCCCGAGGAATTCCATCCATCATGCGGGGCTGCCTTGGGAGCTGGGTTTGGCGGAAACCCATCAGACGTTGATTATGAACGGTTTGCGCAATAAAGTGAGGATCGAGACGGACGGGAAGCTGATGAGCGGCCGGGATGTGGCGATAGCTGCCATTCTGGGAGCGGAGGAATTCGGGTTTGCCACGGCTCCTCTTGTGACGATGGGCTGCGTGATGATGAGGGTATGCAACCTGGATACCTGCCCGGTGGGCGTGGCGACGCAGAATCCGGAACTGCGCAGGAATTTTAAAGGGAAACCGGAATATGTCATGAACTTTATGAAATTCATCGCCAGGGAACTGCGGGAGTATATGGCGAAGCTGGGCGTACGCAAGGTGGATGAGCTGGTAGGGCGCACGGATCTGCTGAAAAGAAAGGAAAATCTGACGCAGGAACAGAAGAAAATCGACTTGGGGCATATCCTTTCCAATCCTTATGAGGGAAGCAGGGAAAAGATGACTTTCAACGCAAAGCAAGTCTATAACTTCCATCTGGAAAGGACGATGGATGAAAAAGTGCTGCTGAAGCAGCTGGCCGGCGCGATTGCCAAGGGAATGAAAAAGAGCATCGAAGTGGAAGTGAAAAACACGGATAGGGCTTTTGGGACGATCCTTGGATCCGAAATTACGAAAAAGCTGGGCGATGATGTGGAAGAGGACAGCTACCGGGTGGCGTGCAAAGGCTCCGGCGGACAGAGCTTCGGCGCTTTTATCCCGAAAGGACTGACTTTGGAACTGGAAGGCGACAGCAACGACTATTTCGGCAAGGGGCTGTCCGGCGGAAAACTGGCGGTCTATCCTCCGGCAGGAAGCAGATTCCGGGCGGAAGAGAACGTGATCATCGGCAATGTGGCTCTGTATGGCGCTACCGGCGGCAAAGCATTTATCAACGGAGTTGCCGGGGAACGTTTCTGTGTGCGCAATTCCGGCGCTTATGCGGTAGTGGAGGGCGTGGGCGACCACGGCTGCGAATATATGACGGGAGGAAGGGTTGCGATCCTCGGGCCGACCGGCAAGAATTTTGCAGCCGGCATGAGCGGAGGCATTGCTTATGTGTTGGATGAAAGCAGCGATCTTTATATGCGGCTGAATAAAGAGATGGTTTCTTCCTATGAATTAACGAATAAATATGATGTGCTGGAATTGAAGGAAATGATCAGGGAACATGTGGCGCTGACGAATTCCCCGAAGGGCAGGGAAATATTGGAACATTTTAAAGATTATCTGCCGAAGTTCAAGAAGATCATTCCCCACGATTATGAGAGGATGCTGACTGCCATCGTGCAGATGGAGGAAAAGGGACTGAGCGCGGAACAGGCGCAGATCGAGGCATTTTATGCGGATAAAAGAAACAGGGCGGCATCCAATGGATGAAAAAGTGCAGAAGGAGTATGGAAAAAATGGGAAAACCAACCGGATTTATGGAATATAAGAGAGAAGTCTCCCAAGCGGCCGGGCCGAAGGAGCGTATCAAAAATTTTAACGAATTCCACGAACATCTGCCGGAGGAAAAGCAGCGACAGCAGGGGGCGAGGTGCATGGAATGCGGCGTTCCTTTCTGCCAGTCAGGGATGAATCTTTGCGGCATGACCTCGGGATGTCCTCTGCACAATCTGGTGCCGGAATGGAATGATTTGGTATATATGGGCAACTGGGAACAGGCGTACCAACGTCTGAAGAAGACGAACAGTTTCCCGGAATTTACTTCCCGCGTATGCCCCGCTTTGTGCGAGGCGGCCTGTACCTGCGGGCTGAACGGGGATGCGGTGGCGACGAAGGAAAACGAATACGCCATTATAGAAAAGGCTTATGCCGGAGGTTATGCAGGGGCAAAGCCGCCCAAAACACGCACGGGGAAACGGGTCGCCGTCATAGGAAGCGGCCCTGCGGGGCTGGCTGCCGCCGACCAGCTGAATAAAAGAGGGCATTCCGTGACGGTATACGAGCGTTCCGACAGGGTAGGCGGGCTGCTGATGTACGGCATACCGAATATGAAGCTGGAAAAGGGAATCGTAGAGCGGAAAATCAAGATCATGGAAGAAGAAGGGGTCACGTTTCTTACCGGAATGGACGTGGGCAGGGATGTGAAGGCAGAGGAGCTTTTGAAGGATTACCATAGGGTAGTGCTTGCCTGCGGCTCTTCCAATCCGAGGGATATTGACGCGCCGGGAAGGGATGCCAAAGGAATTTATTTTGCAGTGGATTTTCTGAAAGCGAATACGAAAAGCCTGCTGGATTCCGGGTTTGCGGATGGGAACTACGTAAATACAAAAGGGAAAAATGTAGTGATCATCGGCGGCGGCGATACGGGCAACGACTGCGTGGGTACGGCAATGCGGCATGGCTGTAAGTCGGTGGTGCAGATTGAGATGATGCCGAAAGCGCCCGACCGGAGGACGGAAGACAATCCGTGGCCCGAATGGCCCAAAGTCTGCAAGACGGATTACGGACAGGAGGAAGCGATCGCGGTGTTCGGCCATGATCCGCGCATTTATGAGTCTACGGTGAAGGAATTTTTAAAAGATAAAAACGGAAATCTGAAGGGAGTCAGGATTGTCCGGCTTATCTGGGAAAAAGATGGGAAGACCGGGCGCATGAACCGGAAAGAGGTGCCGGGGAGCGAGAAGGTGCTTCCGGCGGATGTGGCGCTGATCGCGGCCGGGTTCCTGGGATGCCAGAAGTATGTAGCGGATGCTTTCCAGGCGGAGCTGGATGGACGGACGAATGTAAAGACAACGGAGAACGGCTATGAGACCAGTGCGAAGAACGTATTCGCGGCGGGCGACATGCGCAGGGGCCAGTCGCTGGTCGTCTGGGCGATCCGGGAGGGCCGGGAAGCCGCAAGGGCGGTGGACGAAAGCTTGATGGGGTATAGCAATCTGATGGTTTAGGGAAAGGAGGGGCGGTATCCTGAAGCGAAAGAAAAGTGTGGAATTCTGCATTTCTATAAAATAGATGGAGACATACAATGGAAATTCGCAGGGATATTTATCTCAACAAATAGGTTCGCGGATATAATGTTGATGTCGGTGTTGTAATTGCAAATGAAGTGGACAAAAAAGGCTGGAAGATTATCATAACTAAGGATTCTTTGGCTCTTCTTTATAATGACAATGGAGTGCTTGTAATGAACGTATTTGATTTTTTAATGAATGAGGGAAGCCTTGAATTATAGGAGATTTAGTCAGATCTGCCATGGCAGCGTCAGCGCGAAGCGCTGAACATCGGTTTTTTGTGTGAAAACCGGTAGTTCGGCGCTTTTTTAATAGATTCCACTTCTTAGGGTTTCATATTCTGTTTACGTATTTTCTCCATTGAACGTTTAAAACATTTGGAAACGTGAGAACAGACTACGATATAGTGGAAAAAGATGCAGTTATATGATACAATGAATTATTATAATATAATTGATTGTAATAAAAAACACGCTTGGAATAAAAACAGATTGCTTATCAGGAAAATAGTGGAGGGTGAAGCCATGGCAAAAGAAAAGCAGAAAGGATTGGTGTTTACAAATGGAAAATGTATAGGCTGCAACAAATGCATTTCTGTATGCCCAGTCATTACCGCCAATAAGGCGGTGGAAGAAGACGGAAAGCAGATTATCCAGGTGGACGGGGATAAGTGCATCGCCTGCGGCGCTTGCTTCGATGCCTGTGAGCATGGGGCAAGAGAATTCCGGGATGATACGGAGGCTTTTTTTACGGATTTGAAAAAGGGCGTGAAGATATCGCTTTTGCTGGCGCCGGCATTCGCCGCCAATTATCCCGGGGAGTATAAGCAGATTTTGGGCGGCTTGAAAAAGATGGGGGTAAACCGCATCATCAGCGTCAGTTTTGGAGCGGACATTACTACATGGGGGTATGTGAAATATATCAGCGAGCATCATTTTACAGGGGGGATTTCCCAGCCCTGCCCGGCGGTAGTCAATTATATAGAGCATTATATTCCTAAATTGATTCCCAGCCTTGTGCCGGTGCAGAGTCCGCTGATGTGCGCGGCGATCTATGCGAAAAAGTATAAGAAGATTACGGATAAGCTTGCTTTTATCAGTCCCTGCATTGCGAAAAAGAACGAAATCATGGATGAAAACAACAAAGGGTATGTATCCTATAATATTACCTTTGGCCATTTGATGGATTATGTGCGGAAAAATAACATAAAGGGAGAACCCGTGAATGACGAGATTGAATACGGGCTGGGTTCGATTTACCCTATGCCGGGCGGATTAAAGGAAAATGTTTATTGGTTCTGCGGAGAAGACGTATTCGTGCGCCAGATCGAGGGAGAAAGGCATACCTATGAATTCTTGGAAAATTATAAAAAACGGGTGCTTGGAAAGAAAGAACTGCCGTTTATGGTGGATGCATTAAATTGTGCGCAGGGATGTATTTACGGGACAGGAATTGAGGAAGAAAAAGGAAAGACGGAAGATATCCTTTATGAGATACAGCGCATCAAGGCGGCGAGCAAAAAACGGGGCGGCATGAGCGCATGGGGGGCGAAGCTCAGCCCCAGGCAGCGTCTGGCTAATCTGAACCGCCAGTTCAGGGCATTGGATATCAACGATTTCCTGCGGAAATATACGGATAAGTCGAAAGGATGCAGCATCGACTATCCGAGTTCCGACAAGCTGACTGAAATTTTCCGTACTATGCATAAAAATACGGAAGCGGAAAGGACGATAGACTGCAGCGCCTGCGGATACAAGACATGCAGGGATATGGCGGCGGCTATTTACAACGGTTGCAACAATAAACAGAACTGCGTCCATTACATAAAAGGAAAAGTGGAGAGGGAAAAAGAAGAGGTACAAGAGGTTTCCCGGCAGATAGAAGAGAAAAATACGGAGATCCAGTATAAAAATGAAGCGATCGGCATTATGGTAAAGGAAGCGAATGAAAGTTTTGCCATATTGAATGAATCCATTACAGAGATGGTAAGCGGCAACAATTCCAATGCGGAGGAGAGCAGCAATATCAGCGCGGCGATGCTGACGGTGGTGGATTTCTGTAGTAATATGAAGAAATCTTTTGTTACAATCAATGGTCTGCTGATGCAGCTGGAAGAGAACAACAACAGCATTGCGGAAGTGGCGAGCCAGACGAATCTGCTTTCTTTAAACGCTTCGATCGAGGCGGCAAGGGCGGGCGCGGCCGGCAGGGGATTTGCCGTTGTGGCCCAGGAGATAAAAAGTTTAAGCGAGTCCAGCAGGGATACGGCATTGGACAGCAATAAAAACAAAAAGGAAATCGGGAATGCCATGGACAAGCTTGCGGAGGAATCCAAGCATTTGATGGAGATTGTGGACGAGGTGAACGAACGGATCAGCAATCTGGCGGCCAGCACGCAGGAAATCGCGGCATCGGCGACGATGATCGGCGAAATTTCCGATGAATTGAAGGGGAAATTTGAAGAATTGAACCGGATGTAGCGGAAGGCTGACAGGGAATAGAAGGAGCGGAATTATGGGAAAAAAAAGCGAATGGGGAAAATGGAAATAAAAGCCAGGCTGCGCAGCTTCGGCGGCTGGTAAGACAGGCGCTGGTATCGGTGGCGGTAGGGAGCGTATTGCTGCTGGGATTTATTGGATTTAACGTAGGCATGTCAAATATACACAGCGCGCAGCTGAATACCACGGCGGCCCTGAACCAATATCGGGTGGGTTCCAAGACATTGACATATAATATACAGTCTTATGCTGTTACAGGAGAAAAAGAATATTATGACGGCTATATGAAGGAACTGAATGAAGACCGGAATAGGGAGCAGGCAGTTGAGGCTCTGAAGGATTGCGACCTTACGGAAGAAGAGTGGGCAGACTTGAACCAGATCGCATCCATGTCGGAACGCCTTGTCCCGCTGGAGCAGGAAGCGATCGCCTTTGTGCAGGAAGGCGACCTGGAGGCTGCAAAAGGGTGCGTGTTCAGCGCGGAATATGGGGACTCTGTGAATAAAATCAACCAGCAGACGGATGAAACGATCCTGAGTATTTTAGCCAGGAAAGATAAGAGGCGGACAGGCGTAAAAACAATACAGATTATTTTTGAGATTTTATTTGCCGTTTCCTTTTTATATGTAGTCATGCAGTTTATAAAAACGATAAAGTTTGCGGAAAGGGAGCTTTTAGTACCGATCCAGAAGGTATCGGAGCAGATGGCCGTGCTGGCGGGAGGGGATTTCCATACGGAACTGGATATGGCAGAGGATGAGAGCGAGGTAGGCAGGATGGTTGCCGCTATCTCGTTTATGAAAAAAAATCTGCTTGGCATGGTAGAGGAAATAACAAAAACGCTGGAAGAAATGGGAAACGGCGATTATAGGATAGAAATTAAGCAGGAATTTGTGGGGGAATTTGTCACAATCAAAGAATCTTTCCAGCAGATCGGAAAGAAGATGAGGGAGACTCTGCTGACGATCCGCAATGTTTCGGAACAGATCGACGGCGGGTCGGAGCAGCTGGCATGCGCGGCGCAGGATTTGGCGGAAAGCTGTACGCTGCAGGCTTCGCAGGTATCCGCATTGATGGCTGCGTTTGAGGGCATGACCAATAGCATGGAACAGAATACGAGAGAGGCGGAAAAGTCCGCCAGAATCGCTCTGGAGGCGGGAGGAATGCTGACAGAGGGCAATCAGAAGATGCAGGAACTGAAGGATGCGATCGAGGAGATCGGAAGATGCTCGGAGCAGATCGGCACGATTATTGAAGCGATCGAGGAGATCGCCTCCCAGACAAATCTGCTTTCTTTAAATGCGGCGATCGAGGCGGCGAGGGCGGGCGAGGCCGGAAAGGGTTTTGCTGTTGTAGCGAACCAGGTGAAGAATCTGGCGAACGAGTCGTCAAATGCCGTAAAGAGAACTACGGAGCTGATCCAGACGACCGTGTCGGTCATGGAACGGAGTATTTCGATTGCGGATGAAACCGCCGCGAATATGGGAGAGGTAATGGCGGGTGCAAAAGAGGCGACGGAAAAGATGGGGCAGATCGTGGAGATGCTGGAAAGGGATGCAGCGCGGATGCATGATATGAACGACAACATCATTCAGGTATCCGGCGCCGTCGATAATAATTCGGCCACATCGGAGGAGACAGCCGCTGTCAGCGAGGAGCAGAAGGCACAGGTGGAGTCCATGGTGGAATTGATGTCGCATTTTAAAATATAAGATTGACTTATGAGGCCGCATTTGATATGATAAGGACTAAGTAACAGGGAGTAGCTTGCATGCATTAGCATGTAACATATTTACGTCAGTACGGGAAGATAATTCCCCGGGATATGTTGATAAGTAGCGAGACTTTTACTGCATGGTTTTTGCAGTAAAAATCTCGCTTTTTTGTGTTTGATAAGCAACATAGTAAGCGGGGCGCATAAGGAGGAAGAATATGTTTATATGGAATGTATTGGTTTTGGCAGTTGGTTTTTGGGCTTTGATCAAAGGGGCTGATTTTTTTGTGGAAGGGAGCGCGGCGCTTGCAAAAAATTTCAGGATATCGGGTTTGGTGATTGGATTGACCATTGTTGCGGTCGGAACAAGCGCGCCGGAGCTTGCGGTCAGTACAACGGCGGCGCTCCAAGGGGCAAATGAGATAGCGCTAAGCAACGTGGTAGGCTCGAATATTTTTAATCTGCTGTGCGTACTTGGGGCATGCGCTGTTATTTGTCCGGTTTCAACAGGGAAGGAAGTATTAAAAAGAGATTTTTCCGTTTCCATCATAGCGACGATGCTGGTATTTTTAGCAGCCGGCGCGGCTCCGGTTTTTTCCGGGCATATTTTCCAGATGGGCATGGGGGAGCGCGCAGGGGAGATAGGCAGAAGCGCAGGAATGTTTCTGGCCGTATTATTTCTTGTTTATATCGCATATCTCATCATGGATGCAAAAAAACATCCGGTACAGGAAGATGATATGGAAAAACGGCCAATCGGGAGATGCCTCTTTTGGATAGCGGCAGGGCTTGCCTTGATCGTGGGAGGCGGGCAGGGCGTTGTATACAGCGCAAAAGAAATCGCAAGGGCGCTGGGGATGACCGAGACGCTGATCGGCCTGACGATCGTGGCGGTAGGCACTTCCCTGCCCGAATTGGTGACATCCGTTGTTGCGGCGCGGAAAGGGGAAACAGGCTTGGCCGTGGGGAATGTCATTGGCTCGAATATTTTCAATCTGCTGTTTATATTGGGGATTTCCGCAATGATCCATCCGGTGGCGGTCAATGCCGCATCGGTTTATGATTTGGGGATACTTATTTTTGTCAGTTTGCTGACTCTCTTGTTTTTGCGGAGCGGCAAAACTCTAAAAAGAGCGGAGGGGGCTGTGATGCTGGCGGTATATATTGCGGACGTGGCTTTTGCTGTCATCAGATAAGAAAGGGAAATAGCTGCTCATTGCCGCAATGCAGAGGGGCGGTGGCAGTTAAGCTGCCGCCCTTTGAAATCCCCGATTTATAACTCAATTTTATAAATATCCGCTGTTTCATTTTCCAGCAAAAAGCTCCGTTCATATATGCCGCCATTTTTTTGTATGACTTTTATGGATGCTATATTTTCTTTTTCAACGGATATATGAAGCTCTTTCATTTCTGCTTCTTTGGCCGCTTGGAGAAGTTGGCATAACATTTCCGTTGCATATCCTTTTTTTCTTTCAGATGGCCGTACACTATATCCGCAATTTCCTAAATCTTTCAAAAATTCATTCAGTGTGTGCCTTAAATCGATAATGCCGATTATCTTATCGTCACTTTTTCTTATTGCAAAAAAAGTGTCTGTAACTACCCAATTTTCATTTACCGTTTTTGGATTGGTGTTCAAAGTTACAGAGGATAGCCATTCTTCATAGTTTTCTGTCTTGTCGAAAAGCTCGCTTCCGTAAATGATCTTTTCTCCCTGTTGAAAATGTTCCTTGCGATAATCAAGTGCTTTTTCTTTTAGCCCTAAACTTGGTCTTACCAAAATAATATCATTTTTCATGTCGAACCTCCTCCGGCAATAACAGCCTTTTTATTTCATTTATTATTTGGGTGGGGATATCAGGATCTATTTTCATCAACTTGCTGTACATTCGTACTCCTTGATATGCAAATATAATTACATTGAAAATAGATTCCGGGTTTACGGGATTAAATTCTTTCGTGCCTATTCCATAATTGATAAGCTTTATCCATGTTGATTTTGAAGTTTCATACCGCTTTTTTACCGAATTATCTTTTTTAGAAAGTGCCGGATTGCTATAAAATTCGTAAATAGCAAGGCTTATGGAATTTTCGCAGTCAATCATTTCACTTGCATATTTTGCAAGAACTTCTTCTAATATTGTGATAGCTGGAATGTGCTGCTCAATTTTAGTAAATATTTCGTTTGTCTGCTGATCGGAGAAAGCATCAACTATTTCCAAAAAAATCTGCCCGGTGCTTTCATAATGGCGGTACAGTCCTCCGCGACTAAGCCCTGTCAGCTCACAAATATCTTTCATAGTTACCGCTTTGAATCCCTTTTCCGCAAACAGTTGATATGCTTTTTCCCGAATGTTTTGTTTTGTCTTTTCTCCTTTTAAACTCAAGTTATCACCTCTTTTATTTTGCAACACCAATGTCGCTTTTTATTATGCGTCATTTGCGTCGCTTTGTCAAGAATAATAATAAAATAATTTTTGTTTTCTTGTTTCCTTCCTGTTTGGATTTTATTCTTTTAATGTTAGCGGATCTCTGGTATACTGAATGGCATAAATGGAGGGTTGGAGGGCAGTAATGAAACAGGGGAGAATTAGATAGGGAAACAGCCGGGGGACAGGGTTCTGGCGACAGTCAGGGAACAAGAATGAGGCAGGAGGGATGGAAGATGTGGATATGTCCGAAGTGCGGGCGCACTTTTAAGAAGCAGGAACAGAGCCATTACTGCGGGAAAGCGCCGGAAACGATTGAGGAATACATTGCGGCACAGCCGGAGGGGATACGGCAGTACCTGAAAGAAGTAAGGGATGCGCTGCGTGCGGCGCTGCCGGAGGCAGAGGAGCGGATTTCATGGAGTATGCCGACTTATTGGAAGAAGCATAATATTATCCAGTTTGCCGGATTTAAAAACCATGTGGGTCTGTATCCGGGGCCGGAAGCTGTCCGGGAATTTTCTGAACGTCTGAAAGGGTACAGGACCAGCAAGGGAGCCATACAGTTTCCTTACAGCGGGACGGTTCCGGCGGAACTGATCTCCGATATTGCCAGGTGGTGTTATGAGACGGGAAACCATCCATAAGACTGGAAAGTATTTGAAGGGTGCAGAGAATGGATCAGGGGAGGGTATTTTATGGGAAGTGAAAAAATATATCAGATGGATTTTTCAAAGGTGTACCGCCTCCTTGTTAATAAGGCAGAGAAAAAAGGACGGACAAGGGAAGAAGTGGATGAGATCATCCGGTGGCTTACCGGGTACAGCCAGACGGAACTGGAAGGGATGCTGGAAAGACTGGTGCCGTATGGGGATTTTTTCCGGGATGCCCCGGAATTGAATGAAAACAGGAGGCTGATCAAAGGCGTGGTCTGCGGTGTCAGGGTGGAAGAGATGGAAGAGCCTCTGATGAGGGAGATACGTTATCTGGACAAACTGATTGACGAACTTGCCAGAGGAAAGGCCATGGATAAAATATTGCGTAAATAGAAAAGCGGCACATGGGCTGCTATGGGGCATTTCTTCGGAGGTGCTTTTTCAGTTAGAGGTTTCCGTATGTGGGATGGATGGTGAAAACGGCGCTTGAAAATTTATGTGTTGTCCTGTAGAATCTATCTTCAACTGGAATTTGTACTGCGGGTTTGGGTTAAGGAGGACATTATGAATATTGAATATTTGAAAGATAACGGGATTGGTATTGCAGTCGTTTCCGGTGACGAGAAGGTGATTGTTGATACGCAGTCGGCTCTGGACCTGGCGATGACGGTAAAGTATGAGACAGGTGCGGAGAGGATTGCCATTGATAAAGATGTGGTATGCGAGGATTTTTTCATCCTTAGTTCAGGCATGGCGGGCGAGATTCTTCAGAAGTTTATGAATTATCATGTGAAAGTGGCTGTTTACGGGGATTATTCGCATTATACAAGTAAGCCGCTGAAAGATTTTATCTATGAGTCGAACCATGGGAAAGACTTTTTCTTTGTGTCAACGAGGGAAGAGGCAGTGCAGAAATTGACAGGGACACAATAAACAGGCGTGTACAGATTCCGGTTTTTTTGTGGATTGATTCTGCAGGGGAAGAAGGATAAACCAAACGGCAGCAATCCCATGGTTCCCTGAAAGGAGCGGCATAAGCTATTCAAACTTGCGGTCATACAGTAATGCTGCAATCAGTACAACAAAGCAGGAACCTGCATTATGTACCAACGCTCCAGTAGTGGGGGTTAGCAAACCTGAAACAGAAAGTGTAACAGCCAAAAAGTTAATACACAAACCGTTTTTTGCCCGGCTGCAAGAATAGACGCTTTTCCCTGTTTGTGTAATTTATCCAGTTCCATAAGGTTTGCGCGGGATGGATTCCATAGCATGTTTCTTTACTGCACATGAGCATTATGAAATAAATTGAAAAAGGACATAAGAATGTGGTAGAATAGGCAGGGCTTGAAAATTGGGATTTCCAATATGGAGTTTGTGTCCGCGCCGCTTTCACAGACTCTGTCAAAAGCGGCGCGGAAATGAGGAGAAAAATGAAAGATCTGACAGAAGGGAAACCGGGAAAAGTATTGTGGCAGTTTTCGATTCCGATGTTTATCAGCGTGATTTTCCAGCAGATGTACAATATAGCCGACAGCGTGATCGCCGGAAAATTTGCAGGGGAGGATGCGCTGGCGGCGGTGGGGGCATCCTATCCGATCACCATGATCTTTATGGCGATCGCGGTGGGAAGCAATATCGGCTGTTCCGTCATTATATCGAATCTGTTCGGCGGGAAAAAATATAAAGAAATGAAGACGGCAGTAACGACGACGCTGATCGCGGCGTTGGCGATATCTTTAGTTCTGACAGTTCTGGGACTGGCCGGGACGGGGGCATTAATGAAGATGATACATACGCCGGATAATATATTCGATGCGGGGGCGCTTTATCTTGGCATTTATATCGGAGGATTTACCTTCCTGTTTTTATATAATGTGGCGACGGGCATCTTTTCAGCTCTTGGGGATTCCAAGACTCCGCTTTATTTTCTGATGGCATCTTCGATTGGGAATATCCTGTTGGATTACCTGTTTGTGGCAGAATTCCAGTGGGGCGTAGCCGGGGTGGCCTGGGCGACGTTTCTTGCCCAAGGCTTGGCGGGGATACTGGCCTTGTTTACGATGTGGGGGCGGCTGAAAGCGATCAAAACGGAAGGAAAGGCTCAGCTTTTTTCCTGGGAGATGCTTCGTAAGGTAAGTCAGATAGCGGTTCCTTCTATTTTTCAGCAAAGCTTTATTTCGATAGGAAATATTTTTATACAGGGGCTGGTAAACAGCTTTGGATCGTCCGTGATTGCCGGGTACTCGGCGGCGATTAAACTGAATACCTTTGCGATTACCAGTTTCACTACGTTGGGAAACGGTATTTCCAACTTTACGGCGCAAAATATAGGAGCCGGGAAAAAGGAACGGGTACGGGAAGGATTTCTTGCAGGAGTCAAAATGGCAATGTTCGTAGTGGTTCCCTTTTTTACCGCTTTCTTTGTTTTTGGCAGACAGATGATCTGTTTGTTTATGACGGAAGGAAGCGTGGTGGCGCTGCAGACGGGCGTGGAGTTTTTGCGCATCATTGCACCTTTTTATTTTTTAATCGCTGTGAAATTGATGGCGGACGGGGTATTGAGGGGGGCCGGCGCCATGAGGCAGTTTATGACGGCGACTTTTGCGGATCTGGTGCTCCGGGTCATCCTCGCCTTTTTTCTGGCCGGAAGGTTTGGGAGTACGGGAATTTGGCTGTCCTGGCCTATCGGGTGGATCGTGGCCTTTGTGCTGTCCATTGTATTCTATAAAAAGAACTTTTCGGCGAAGGTTTTACAGGGGAATAAGGGGAGTGCCGGGGAATGAACAGCTTAAAATGAAGAATGGTATTTTTTAAGAATTTAAATTGATAATTTAAATTTTCAAAACTACTTGAGATAAGTACGAAATTTTGGTATAATGTAAATATTTATATGGGAGAAGGAGAGGGTACAAGAGGTGTTAAAAAATTTAAAAGTACGCACGAAAATGATACTATTGAGCGTTATGGTCATTGCAGCTATGGTTGTTATGTGTCTGATGTTCAGTAATGGAATGAATGAAATCAGTCGGATTTCAGCAGAAGAGATGGAGTCTGTTATAAACAGTCGGTATGATTCGGAAATCAAAAAACAGGTTGATACTGCGATTTCCATGCTGAATCACGTTTATTCCGACTATCAGGAGGGCGGCATTACTCTGGAGGAAGCAAAAGAGAAAGGCGCACATATTCTGAGGGATATGCGCTATGGGGATGATGGCTATTTCTGGGCTGACAATTATCAGGGGGAAAACGTCGTTCTTTTAGGGAATGATACGGAAGGGACAAACCGCTATGAAGCCCAGGATGTCCAAGGGAATTATTATGTAAAAGATTTTATCAGCCATGGCAAGGAAGCAGAGGGCGGATATACGGATTATTTCTTTGTAAAAGAAGGAGGAACTGAGGAACTTCCAAAGAGAGCATATACCAAGGCATTTGAGCCTTTTGAATGGGTGATTGGAACGGGTAATTACATAGACGATATTGCAACGCAGGTTCAGGAATATGCAGACAGTCAGAACGAGTTTGTTATGGGAAAAATAAAAGAGGCAATTATCTTTGGAGTGGTTTTAATAATCATAGTGACTCTTTTGGTTCTTCTGATAGCACGTGATATTATTTCATCCCTGAGAAGAGCGGTTGATTATAATACACTGCTTGGAGAGGGGAATTTTTCAAAGGAACTGCCGGACGTATTCCTTCGCCGGAAGGATGATTTTGGAACCCTTGCGCAGACAATGCATCAGATGAAAAATAATATCAGCCTGCTGATCGGCCAGATTCATCAGGAGTCCGATACCATTAAGGATGCTGCCGATAATATAAATACTGAAGTGTCTTCCGTAAATGGGGAAATGGAGACGGTTTCTGCAACGACGGAAGAACTGGCGGCAAGTATGGAAGAAGTGGCTGCCGCATCACAGGAAATTACGGCAATGTCACAGGAAATTAATTCTTCTGCACAAAATATTATGTCCAAGGTTGGGGAAGCTTCCATAAGAGCTGCAGAAATTGCCAAGCGGGCTGAGGATGCCATGGAATACACAATCAACGACCATAAGGCGGCTGGCAATATATCAGACCGGATTCGCAACGATTTAGGGAAAGCATTGGAAAATGTAAAGGTTGTGGAGGAAATTAATGCGCTTTCAGATTCTATTATGAGCATTACTTCCCAGACGAATATGTTGTCTTTAAATGCATCCATTGAGGCGGCGAGGGCTGGGGAATCAGGAAAGGGATTTGCAGTTGTTGCTGACCAGATTCGTGTACTTGCAGAGCAGTCCAAGGAGGCCGTTGTAAATATCCAGTCCATTACCGGCCAGGTAAAACAGGCCGTATCGGAATTGTCCCAGAATGCCAAGGAATTGCTGGAGTTTGTAAGTACGGATGTATCTAAGAGTTATAACAGCTTTGAAAATACGACACAGGCATATAAAGATGATTCCCAATATATAGATGCGCTCATTACAGAATTCAACGCTGAATCCGAGCATCTTACCCAAGCGATTGCCGGCATTATAGAATCTATCGAAGAAGTAAGCAGGTCAACAGATGAAGGAGCCAAGGGTACCACGGATATTGCAGAGAGAATCACTGATGTCGTGCAGCAGACCGAACGGATGACCCATGCTGCTGCCCATACGATGGAAAGAGTAAAGGAACTGGGTGTAGAAGTAAGTAAATTTGTAATCTAAGTACGGATATTTTTTACAAAAGGGGCTGTCGGGAAGCAGTTTGATATGCTCCCTTCCAGGTAGACAAGTGAAATAATAAAAACTTGCCGCTTAGGAGGGAGCATATTTTATGTCTGAAATAGAAATTAGCTTTGCGCCGATGCCGTTTTGAAGATCAAGGAATAACCTTGTTATAGTAAAGGAATCCCTGCTTTTTTGGCTTCTTCCATAACATCTTCCGGCCAAAGGGAACATTGGACTTCTCCGATATGGGCTTTGCGCAGGAAAAACATACAGATGCGGGATTGTCCGATGCCGCCTCCGATGGTAAAGGGAAGCTCCCCGTTAATAATTGCCTTTTGGAAGGGAAGGTCGGCGCGTTCCGGGCATCCAGCCTTTTCCAGCTGGGAAAGCAGGGCATCTTTATCCACGCGGATACCCATGGAAGACAGCTCCAGGGCGATGTCCAAAACGGGATAGTACACGACGATATCCGCATTTAACGCCCAGTCGTCATAGTCCGGGGCGCGGCCGTCGTGCTTTTCGCCGGATGCCAGCAAATCGCCGATCTGCATGATGCATACGGCTCCCTTTTCTTTGGAAATATGGTATTCCCTTTCCTTTGGCGTACAGTCAGGAAACATTTCTTCTAACTGCCTTGTGGTAATAAAGAAGATATCATGGGGAAGGATTTCTTCTATGTAGTCGTAACGGATCGCCATATATTTTTCCGTTTTTCTCAACACTTTGTATACATTTCTGACGACATCTTTTAAAGTGTCAATCGTACGCATTTCTTTTGTGATGATTTTTTCCCAATCCCATTGGTCAACATAGATAGAATGGATATTGTCCGTATCTTCATCCCTGCGGATGGCGCTCATGTCGGTATAAAGGCCTTCACCCGCCGAAAAGCCATATTTCTGCAGGGCGAATCTTTTCCATTTTGCCAGGGAATGGACGATTTCCGCCTGTGCTTCCCCTTGGTCTTTGATGCCGAAAGAAACGGGGCGTTCCACACCGTTCAGATTATCGTTCAGACCGGACTGGGGAGTGACGAACAGAGGGGCGGAAACGCGCAGAAGATTCAGTCTTTCTGCCAGAAGGTTCTGGAAAAAATCTTTTACGGTTTTGATGGCAATCTGGGTGTCGTGCAGATTCAGCGCCGGTTCATAGTGGTCGGGAATCATTAAATTTTTCATAATATTTCATCCTCGCTTTTGCTTCTTTGATAGATGTGTATGCGCTTTGGGCTTACTTTATTATTTAACCTCTTTTTGTGGGAGAATGCAAGCGTTGGTTTTGGGATGAGGGAAGAAATTCATTTCTGCCGGTTTTGCAGGGCGCGGCATGTGCCGGAGGGCGGAAGGAGAAAAGGAAACCGGGCTGCTGGCGGGATGGGATGCCGGGCTGCGGAGCGGGGGGGGATTTCCGACTGGAGTTTTCTATCAGATTTTACTAATGAAATGGGCAAAGGCTTCCAAAGCGGTCGGGTCGGAAGCGAAAGGCCTCCATGCCTTGCGCTTCCTAAAATTGCCATCCATGGAAATTTTTCCCTGGGTTACTAACCATTTCATAAGTAAAATTCTGATAAAAAGCAACAGTCGGAAATTCCCCCGCTCCGCAGCCCGGCATCCCATCGCCAGCAGCCCGGTTTCCTTTTCTCCTTCCGCCCTCCGGCACATGCTGCGCCTTGCAAAATCCTCAGAAATCAATTTCCTGCATTGGAAATATCTCTGCATATGATAAAAAACAGAACAAATGTTTGCAAAAGTGTTGAAATAGAAAAGAGAATGTGTTATGATAAGACAAACAAATGTTCTGATTTGGAGTGAGGAGAGATGTATTATAAGGCTGCGGAGGAGATGGGGATAAAGGAAAAGCTGGGGATTCTTACGGATGCGGCTAAGTATGACGTGGCGTGTACTTCCAGCGGCGTGGACAGGCGCGGCAACGGAAAAGGAATGGGGAATACGGAATTAGGAGGAATTTGCCATAGCTTTAGTTCGGACGGACGCTGTATATCGCTGCTTAAGATCTTATTTACAAATGAGTGTATTTATGATTGCAAATATTGTATTAACCGGAAGTCCAACGATGTGCCGAGGGCGTCGTTTACGCCGGATGAAGTATGCGAACTAACGATGGGGTTTTATAAAAGGAACTATATAGAGGGTTTGTTTTTGAGTTCGGGAATATTGTACAATCCGGATTTTACGATGGAACTGATCTGCCAGACGATCTATAAGCTGCGTAAGGAGCATGGATTTCAGGGTTATATTCATGTCAAGGCGATTCCGGGTGCGGATCCGGTGCTGATTCAAAAAGCGGGCTTTTATGCGGACAGGATGAGCGTGAATCTGGAACTGCCTACGGCGGACGGCCTCCGGCAGTTAGCCCCGAATAAGCACAGGAAGAATATTCTGGCTCCCATGCGGCAGATACAGAACGGGATACAGGCTAATAAGAATGAACTGGTATTATATAAAAAAGCTCCTTATTTTGTGCCGGCAGGGCAGTCAACGCAGATGATCATAGGAGCCACCCCGGAAAACGATTACCAGCTTATGATGGTGGCTGAAAGCCTTTATCAGAAATTTGAGTTAAAGAGAGTGTTTTATTCCGCGTTTGTCAATGTGAATGAGGACAAGGATCTGCCGGCGCTGCCGGGAGGACCGCCGCTGTTACGGGAACACAGGTTATACCAGGCAGACTGGCTGCTGCGTTATTATGGGTTCCAGGCGAAGGAATTGTTGAGCGAGGAAAGGCCGAATTTCAATATTTTGCTGGATCCCAAAGCGGATTGGGCGCTCCGGCATCTGGAGGTATTTCCGATAGAGGTAAACCAGGCGGATTACCAGCTGCTTCTGCGCATACCGGGAATAGGGGTCAAAAGCGCCCAGAGAATCGTCCGGGCAAGGAAAAACGGAGCGCTTCGCTTTGAAGATCTGAAGAAAATAGGGGTTGTGCTGAAACGGGCGCTTTATTTCATTACATGCGGCGGAAGGATGATGTACCGTACCAAAATGGAAGAAGATTATATTACAAGAAATCTCCTGTCTGTGAAAGAAAAGCTTCCTTTTGAGCGGGATGGGATGACTTACCGGCAGATGTCGCTGTTTGACGATGTGAACTTCCAGATGCCCTCCGGAAAAGAAGATTGCATGAAGGCGGCGCTTGGGCAGTTATAGGGAAAGGAGGCGGCATGGAAGAGAAATATTTCATATGCGAGGATTCTTTGGAAGGAATTTTTACCGGAATTTATGAGGCTTATGCTCTGAGGGAAGAGCATGAGAGGATTCACATACAAGTGGGGGAGGAGGAAAACTTACGCCTGTTTGCGGTTTATATAGAGATAAAACCGGATCGGGAGAAGGCGGCCAAGGTAGCGGGAACAATAAACAGAAGGCTTGGAGAAGAGGCTTATCTGGACATATGCAGGGCATTGGCCAGCGAAGATGGACAAAAGGGGGAGGCGGTATATAAAATGGTAGTATGCGGGCTGCGGATGAAGGACGGGAGGCGGATTATGGGAAACCTGGCGGATCCATATGTCCATAAGGTATTCGAGCTTGCCCGCTTCACCAGGAATGAAGTACACCATTGGAAGGAGTTTCTCCGGTTCCAGGAGCTGGAAAATGGAATTTTGTTTTCCCGCATAGGACCGAAATGCAACGTGCTGACTTTTCTCGCGCCTCATTTTGCGGACAGGCTTCCTTTGCTGGATTTTGTTATTTATGATGAGAAGAGGGGAATCTTTGCCGTGCATCCGAAATCAAAAGAATGGTATCTCGTTACGGACAGGGATTTTGAAGAGGAGAAAATCGCGCCCTATTCGGAAGGGGAATTGGAATATCAGGAACTATTTACCTTTTTTTGTCATAAAATAGCTATTAAAGAGAGAAAAAACTTGAAATTGCAAAGAAATATGCTGCCTCTTAGATTCCAAGAATATATGGTGGAATTTGGGCAATAATTATCAATATGCAAATATCCAAAAAGAGGCATGGCAATTACTTTTGTGAATTTTTACAAAAGAATACCGGAATCGGCAAGTCTGAAAGTGCAATTTGAGAATTTATAAAAAAAACAGAAAATTTTGCCAATTTTGTTCACAAATTTTTTGCTTTACTTTTACAGAATATGGGATATAATACAGATGTAACCACAAAGAAAACGTTTTTTTCAAGAAAGGGTGATTTATTATGAAGCATAGAATTAAGTTAAGACCCGTTGAAGTTAAGGATTTTGTGGCAGCAGCGTCAAAATGTGAATTTGATGTTGACATTGCATATAATAGATATATTGTAGATGCAAAATCCATCGTCGGGGTATTGGGATTGGATTTTAATCAGACTTTGACAGTTTCCTATGCAGGCTATGATGCTGAATTCGAACAGTTTATGAAACGCTTCGCAGTGGCATGCTAAAGATATGCGGCGGAAACAAACAGCACTGCTGGCTGCGTGAGGGAAGGTTCCTGTTTTGCGACCAGAGGTATGATTGGCTGGACAGCCAAAGTTTGAAAGCAGTCAGACAAGTAAATAAGATTTCGGATCATTGACTCCCCATAAGAGATAGAGTAGACTATTCTTATGGGGAGTTTCTATGCACATGGGTACCCAGAGGAAGATGCCAGCTGACGCTGGCGGGTACCCAGCGCGGCGAGCAGGGCAGAATCTTCCCTGCCCGATTGCTATTTTGGATCGGCCCGGCGGCCGGCAGGAACAGGATGGGGTGAACTATGGCGAATAAGACGGAGATTCGTACTTCGGTGCGCAATCTGGTGGAATTTATATTACGGTCTGGAAATATTGACAACAGAAGGGTTTCTTCGCCGGAGAACGCCATGCTGGAGGGCGGAAGAATCCATCGGATGATCCAGAAAAGGATGGGGGCGGATTATCGTGCGGAGGTTGCTTTAAAATACCGGTACGAGACCGAGCAGTATACGGTGATCGTAGAAGGAAGGGCAGATGGCATTATCAATGACAGCCTGACCGGAGGAAGCGCTGCGGCACTGGCGCAGGGAACCAAGGAGGATGCGGAACCGAAGCATGCAGTATCGGGGGAGGCAGCATCAGGGAATGCAGTAACAATAGATGAAATCAAAGGGACTTATCTCGATCTTAAAAAGTTGAAAAAACCTTCGCCGGTTCATCTCGCCCAAGCGAAATGTTATGCTTATATATATGCAAGGCAGGAAAAACTGGACGGAATCAGGGTGAGGATGACTTATTGCAATATGGATACGGAGGAAATAAAATATTTCCACTATGACTATACATTCCGCGAATTGGAGGAATGGTTTGAGGATGTGATGGGGCAATACCGGAAGTGGGCGGACTTTCAATTCCAGTGGAAGAAGGAGAGGCAGGAATCGATAAAAAAACTGCCCTTTCCTTTCGATTACCGGGAAGGGCAGAAGAGCCTGGTGACTTATGTATATCAGACGATTTACCATAAAAAAAAGTTATTTGTGGAAGCTCCCACGGGAGCCGGGAAAACGATATCCGCCGTTTTCCCGGCGGTAAAGGCTATCGGGGAAGAAAAGGGGGAAAGGATTTTTTATCTGACGGCGAAAACAATTACGCGTACGGTAGCGGATCATGCATTTCAGGTTTTGCGGAAAAACGGGCTGAAGTTTAAGACGGTGACGTTGACCGCAAAGGACAAAATATGTTTTATGGAAGAGACGGAATGCAACCCGGAATACTGTCCTTATGCTAAGGGGCATTATGACAGAATTAACGATGCGATTTACGACTTATTGACCCATTTGGATAATTTCACCAGGGAAGCGATAGAAGGCTATGCGCGAAATCACAGGGTCTGCCCTTTTGAGATGGGGCTGGATATGAGCTTGTTTTCTGACGGAATGATCTGCGATTATAATTATGTATTTGACCCGCATGTGTATTTGAAACGTTTTTTTTCCGAGGGGATCAAAGGAGAATATATCTTTTTGATCGATGAAGCGCATAATCTGGTGGAGCGGGGGCGGGATATGTACAGCGCGGTTTTGTGCAAAGAAGATTTTTTAAAATTGAAGCGGAGGGTTAAAGGACTGGATAGCCGGATGGAAGGAAGGCTTGAAAAATGCAATAAAGAGCTTCTGGCTATGAAAAGGGAATGTGAAGTTTATCGGATCGAAGAATTTATTGAGCCTTTTGTGACAGCGCTGCGCCGGCTCCATTCCGCCATGGAGACTTATTTGGAAGAAGATCCCGAAGGCATGGTGCATGGTAAAGAGGTGCGCGGCGAAGTGCTGGATTTTTACTTTGAAGTCATGCACTTTCTGGATATGTATGAGAGGGTGGATGAGAATTATGTGGTATATTCCGAACTTGGAGAGGACGGGCGCTTTATCGCAAAGCTTTTTTGTGTTAATCCTTCCTTGAACTTGCGGGAGTGCATGGGAAAGGGAAGGAGTACGATTCTTTTTTCCGCCACTTTGCTCCCCATAGAATATTATAAGGCGCTGCTTGGGGCGGAAGCAGGGGATTATGAGGTATATGCCAGGTCGGTATTCGATCCCGGGCGCAAAAAGCTTTTGATCGGAAGCGATGTCACGAGCAAATACAGCCGCAGGACGGAAGAAGAGTATTATAATATTGCAAGATATATTTACGAAATCGTGAAAAACCGTCATGGGAATTATATGATATTTTTTCCGTCCCATGCTTTTTTGCAAAAAATTTATAATATTTTTATAGAATATTTTGCCAAAGGGCAGAAGATCGACTGTATCGTCCAGGAGGATCATATGGATGAGGAGGCCAGAGAGGAGTTTTTGCGGCGGTTTGCCGCTGGCGAGGGGAAAGCTTCGGCGGAATTGCGGAAGGAAGGAAACCGGGATTCAGAAAAAGAGGAGAAGAGCCTTCTCGGTTTCTGCGTTCTGGGAGGGATCTTCAGCGAGGGGATCGATCTGAAAAGAGACGAACTGATCGGAGCCATTATCGTAGGAACAGGGCTGCCACAGGTATGCAATGAGCGGGAAATATTAAAAAAATATTTTGACGGGGCGGGTAATCATGGTTTTGATTACGCGTATCGTTATCCCGGGATGAATAAGGTGCTGCAGGCGGCAGGAAGGGTGATCCGTACGGATGAAGATGTGGGGATCATCGCCCTCCTGGACGAGCGCTTTTTAAACGCTTCTTATCAACGGATGTTTCCCAGGGAATGGGAAAGCTTTGAAATTGTTACCGCAGGCCGGGTGGCTAAGAGGGTGGAGCGCTTTTGGGATGAATGGCTGTGAAAAAGGAAAAGATACGCGGAAGGCGGCATCAGATCCTGCCGTTTCTTAACCATGCGATTTCGTCCTTATAAGGAGGAACCAGTTTGGAAGGATCGCTTTCGGAGGGGCGGTAGGGCGTTTCTAATATTCTTGGTATTTCGGGGAAGGCGGGATGGTGTACGATCGCATACAGGGCATCGAAACCGATGTGGCCCATGCCGATGTTGGCATGCCTGTCCTTCCTGGACCCGCAGGGATTTTTGCTGTCGTTGATGTGGATAGCCGCTACTTGTTCCTTGCCGATGAGCTTATCCAGTTTGCCGATGACGCGGTCAAAATCGTGGATGATATCGTATCCACTATCGTGCATATGACAGGTGTCCAGACAGACGCGGAGCTTGTCGTTATAGGTTACTTTGTCAAAAATAGCCGCCAGTTCCTCAAAGCTCCTGCCGATTTCAGATCCTTTTCCAGCCATGGTTTCCAGTGCGATATAGCAGGGCGTATCGGCAGAAAGGATCTCGTTGAGCCCCTGGGCGATCCGGCGTATGCCCGCATCGGCTCCGGCGCCTACGTGGGAGCCGGGGTGGAGAACCAGTGTATGGCATCCCATAGCGGCGGTGCGTTCGATATCCATGGCAAGGAATTCCACTGCCAGGCGGAATGTTTCTTCATTTATCGTGTTGCCCAGATTGATAATGTATGGAGCGTGGATAATGGGTTCCGTAATATCATGTTCTTCCATAAATTCCAGGGCGGCTTCAATCTTCAAATCCGATATAGGCCTGCGCTTGGTATTTTGCGGCGCTCCTGTAAAAATCATATAAGTATTGGCTCCATAGGAACAGGCTTCCTTTGCCGAGCCGAGCATCATTTCTTTTCCTTTCATCCCAACATGCGAACCTATTTTTAACATTCTTTCTTTCTCCTGTTGTATACTTAAGGTATTTCTTTTGATGTTTGTCTATTTTGAAAGATACCATATGCATGTGAAAAAGTAAATAGGATAGGAAAGCTTATCCTCTTACAGAGATTGGCTGCATATGTTGAATAGCAAGTGCAAAAATGATAAAATAGAAAAGAAAAATATATGAAACTGCAAAAATCTTTCGCAAGGAGGCTTGAAAATGGAGATTCGCAGAGATTTTTATTTAGATAAGTTGATCAAAAGGAAAAATAACGGACTGATCAAGGTGATTACCGGCATTCGTAGGTGCGGGAAGTCGTATCTGTTGAATAATATTTTCTATCATCATTTGTTAGAGTCTGGAGTTGATGCTGGGCATATTATCCGCTTTGCTTTTGACTCTGCAGATGACTTGTATTTAATCGGGGAAAGTCTTATTCAGATTGAAAAAGAAAAGCGTGGTGTTGACCCGGAGAAGTTTATGGCATTTATCCGTTCCAAAGTTACTGCTGATGGAATGTATTATCTGCTGTTGGATGAGGTTCAGTTGATGGATTGTTTTGAATCTGTATTGAATGGTTATCTGCGTAAAGATCATATGGATGTATTTGTAACCGGAAGCAATGCAAAATTTTTATCCAAAGATATTGTTACTGAGTTCGCCGGACGTGGAGATGAAGTCCACATGTATCCCCTTAGTTTTGCGGAATTTATGTCTGTTTATAAGGGGGACAAATATATGGGATTGTCCGAATATATGCTTTACGGTGGTATTCCACTGGTAGTACTCCGCGAGAATGCCAACGATAAAGCTGCGGTATTGCAAAATCTGTTTAGTGAGATTTATATTCAGGATATTTTCAAGCGAAACCGTATCAAGAATGTTGGGGAGCTGGAAGATCTCCTGAATATTCTATCCTCTGCGATTGGCTCGCTGACCAATCCGGAGAAGCTGAAAAACACTTTTAAAACCGTAAAAAAATCCAAAATTACCTCCAATACCATCAAGAAATATCTGGATTATTTTGAGGACTCTTTCTTAATTGAATCGGTACAGCGATATGATATCAAAGGAAAAGCATATATTGAAACTCCCAGGAAATATTATTTTTCCGATCTTGGACTTCGCAATGCCAGAATCAACTTCCGTCAGTTCGAACAGACCTATTCCATGGAGAATGTGATTTACAATGAACTGAGTATGCGCGGTTACAGTGTGGATGTTGGCGTTGTTCCTATTGCCGGGAAAGACAAAGATGGTAAAGTGATCCGAAAACAGCTCGAAGTCGATTTTGTGTGCAACCTTGGTTCTTCCAGATATTATATTCAGTCGGCATATTCTTTGCCTGATGAAGAAAAACGAACGCAGGAAATCAGACCATTCAGAAAGATTGATGATTCTTTTAAGAAAATTGTTATTACCAAGGATATTGTTCAGCCGTATTATGATGAATATGGTATCTTGACCGTGGACATTTATGACTTTCTGCTTAATCCGCAAATGCTTGAAAAATGAATCTTGGTGACGTCATAATTTGTTAAAAATGATTTGCGAGTCATGTAATATGACACAAATGTCATATGTGGATAACTATGTGGATTTTGGGGATTTCTTTTTGAAAAAGGTCGAAGAAAAGAAAAATAGAAAGAGAAATATGGAATTTCTTTTTTGCAAGTTATTTCTTTCAAATATTGCAAAATACTGATAGAGTCAAACTATCCGGCTGGAGAGGGTCGGTCGCAAGGGGAAAAATATTTTTATATAAAAACAGGGGATTCTGTGGTAAAATGAAAAAAGCCGAGAATTCGGCAATGGTATATTGGGATTAGGAGGAACAATAATATGTGGGCATATGAAAGCGTTTTTTATCAGATCTATCCGCTGGGTTTCTGCGGAGCGCCTTTTGAAAATGACGGCGTGGTGGAACCGAGAATACTGAAAGTGTTGGATTGGATCCCCCATATGAAGAAGCTGGGGATAAACGCGGTTTATTTTTCGCCTGTATTTGAATCGGATACTCATGGGTATAATACGAGGGATTACAGGAAGATCGACAGCAGGCTTGGGACGAACGAGGATTTTAAAGAGGTATGCGGGAAACTGCATGAAAATGGAATACGCGTCGTGCTGGACGGCGTTTTCAACCATGTGGGGAGAGGGTTTGCCCAGTTCCAGGATGTGTTGAAAAACAGGGAGCATTCCCCTTATCTGAACTGGTTCCATATTAATCTGGGAGGAAATTCCAACTATAACGACGGCCTCTGGTATGAAGGATGGGAGGGCAATTATGATCTGGTGAAGCTGAATCTCAGGAATGAAGAAGTGATCAGGCATATTTTCGACAGCGTGGCTTCCTGGATCGAAGAGTTTGATATTGACGGGCTCCGTCTGGATGTGGCGTATTGCCTGGATCATGATTTCGTGCGCCGGTTACGGAGCTTCACGGATGGAAAGAAGGAGGAGTTTTTCCTGGTGGGCGAGATGCTTCATGGGGATTACAATCAGATGATGAATGACGGCATGCTGCACTCCGCTACGAATTATGAATGTTACAAAGGGCTTTATTCCAGTTTTAACAGCATGAACATGTTTGAGATCAATCATTCCCTCATGCGGCAGTTCGGGCCGGAAAACTGGACTTTGTATAAGGGCAAACATCTTCTTTCCTTTGTGGACAACCACGATGTGTCGCGGATTGCCAGCATATTGACGAACGAGAAGCATTTGCCGCTGATCTATGCGATCTGTTTCGGCATGCCGGGGATTCCGTGCGTATATTATGGAAGCGAATGGGGGGCAAAGGCGAATAAGAGCGAGGGCGACCCGGCGCTGCGGGCATGCTTCGCGGAACCGGTTTTTAACGGACTGTCGGAATTCATTTCAAAGCTGGCAGAGGCGAAGAAAAATTCGGAGGCATTGAACTACGGCGCGTTCCGTTCCGTCGTTTTGACGAACAAGCAGTGCATTTTTGAAAGAAAGACAGACCGTGAGCGGGTGTTGGTGGCTGTCAATGCGGATGGGGAAAGCTACACGGCCCATTTTGATGCGGGATGCGGCACTGCGGTAGACCTGATCAGCGGAGAATCACATGATTTCGGGGGCGGCAGCGAACTTCCGCCTTACAGCGCTTATTTCTGGAAGATGGAAAAATAAAGCGGATATGGGATTTTGCAGCAAAAATTTTGCAGCAAGATTCTGCCGGTGGGCGTCCTTGCCTTGGTCAATAATCGGAGAGAATCCTTCTGACGGCGGCGACGGCATCGGCAGAAGTTTCCCATATTTCATATTCCCCCATACCGGGCAGCCCCATGGCAATATTGGGATTGCGGAATTGCATTCCGCTTTCCCGGATCTTTTTGCCGGACATATGGAATGAGGTGATCTTTGTTTGTTCTTTCAGGATCTTTGCGCTGTTTTCCTGGATTCCGGCTCCTGCCATGATAGCAAGCTGACCTTCCGCTTTTTCATCCAGTTGCCTGATTAAGTCAATGCCTTCCAGGCAGGAGGGCTGGCAGCCGGAAGTGAGAATCGCATGAATGCCCAAAGATTTCGCAAGTTCCAAGGTATGAAAAGGATTGACACACATGTCAAAAGCACGGTGCAAGGTAATTTTCATTTGACCGCTATGGTCTATCAAAGAACGCATCGCTTCGAGATCCAGATTGCCGTCAGGCTTCAGACAGCCGATCACGATGCCCTCAGCCCCCGCTTCGCGGAACATATCGATTTCTTTGGCGATTATGCAAAGTTCCTGATCCGTATACAGAAAATCGCCGAAACGGGGACGGAGCAGAACGTGGACAGGGATATTTGTATGTTCCCGTATTTGTTGGAACAGCGCGAGGGTAGGCGTAGTGCCGCCTATGACCAGATTGGAACAAAGCTCCAGCCGGTCCGCCCCGCCTTTTTCGGCCTGAAGCGCCGATTCCACGCTGTCCACACAGCATTCTAAAATGTATTTTCCGCCGTTTCGGCCTTTGTTTTCCGTAGAATTTTCCATTTGAACAATTATGCCCTTTCTTTCATTTGTTTCTTTGCCCGACCTTGACTCGCCTGCCTGGCAGATGCCTGAACCGGCTAGTCCTCTACAGGAGTAAAACGTTTGAAAAATTTATCTGCGCCGCAGACATGGCGTTCATGGTCGTTTTCCGTAATAATATAGTCGCCTTCGCGGATAAAGATAACGCCGCGCCGGTTCTGGATAAACGGGCATACGACGGAGCCGTCCGGCCGGGTGCATTTGAACAGGCCGTCAGCGCTGATCCAGCCGTTGGTAATGACTTTGGTATATAATTCAAAGCCGTCTTCCAGCCCTTTATCCAGCTCATATTGTTCTGCTGTTACAATTAAAGAAGCTCTTTCATATTTCTTTTGCATACTTTTCTCCCTTCTTAAGTCTGCGGATATGGCCTCAGACAGAGATTTCTATTGAGTGTCTTACCAATATTTTACCCGAACCGAAGAAAAAATACAACAGAGAAATATAAAGTGGCATGGTTATTAAAACTAAAATTCTACCTTTTCATGTGTACAGATATGAATATAATAGTGAGGAAAGGCGGGTTATGACCGCGAAAATAAGAAAAGCGTGGAATGCATGGAGATCCGGCAGGAAAAGGATGCTTATCGGGATTTTGACGCCCTGGTCCTGCCGGGGGAGAAAGCACAGCGATGGGGAAGCTGCTCAGAGATTACCATTTGCTCGGTATATTAAAAGAAAAGATAGAAAAATGCGTATATGAGATGCTTTTTCATACATGAAAAATGAAAAGCCCCGGAAAAGTTTTTGCATTTTTTTCTGTTTTCCTATTGACAGACTAATATTATATGCTGTATAGTATGTAAATAGAAAAGATACTATACAGCATATAATATTATAAAATATGAAAGAGGGAAGAAGAGCAATGGATTTATAATCGCAAAGAGCAGGAAAGGAGCAAGGTATATGGTATTCAATACGGGGGCGGCGCTGTTGGACGCGATCGTTTTATCGGTAGTTGCCCGGGACAGAGAAGGGACTTATGGATATAAGATAACCCAGGAAGTCAGGCAGGCGATTGAAATATCCGAATCTACTTTATATCCGGTTTTGCGCAGGCTTCAAAAAGATGAATGCCTCGAGGCATACGATGTGGAATGCGCCGGAAGGAACAGGCGGTATTATAAGGTGACGGAAAAGGGAAGGATACAGCTTGCATTATATAAGAGCGAATGGAAAAAGTATTCCGCAAAAATAAGCGCGGTGTTCGAGGGAGGATTCATTTATGAATAGGTTGGAATTTATGCAGCGGCTGGAAGAGCTTCTCTCCGATCTTTCCCGAAGCGAGAGGGAGGAAGCTTTACAATATTATAATGATTATTTGAACGACGCAGGGGTGGAAAACGAGCAGGAAGTGCTGGAATCCATGGGAACGCCGGAACAGCTTGCCAGAGTCATCAAAGAGGGGCTCGGGGACAGCGGAGCGGCCGGGGAATTTACAGAAACCGGGTATCATAATGAAACATATACGAAGGAAGTAAAGAATGAAGTTGTAAAAAAGGAAAATAGAAGACAGTTGTCGGGCGGTATGATCATTCTGCTCATTCTCTTATGCATCGCAGCGCTTCCTATGCTGGCAGCCATGCTGTCAGGACTCTTCGGAGCGGGCGTAGGAATACTCGGAGGACTGTTAGGACTCTTTGTAGGGACTGCGGCAGCCGGGATCGGCCTCTTTGCAGCGGGCATCGTGCTGTTGATTGCCGGAATGGTGAAAATAGCGGTAGTTCCTTTGGCGGGAATCTGCCTGGTGGGAGCGGGCATATTGCTCCTCGGCCTGTCCCTGTTTTTCATTTGGATTACAGTATGGCTATGGGGAACGGCATTTCCGTGGATCATACGTACGGTAGTGAATCTCTGCAGGAAATTGCTGGATGGAAGGAGGGGGGAAAAGAGATGAAAAAATTTACCAAAATATGTTTGGTTGCCTCTGCCGTATTGATTTTGATAGGAGGTACCATTTGTGCGCTCGGCTTTGCCAGCGGTGGATGGGGCATGGTGAATGAAATGAATATGGACGGCGGTTTTTGGAATTTTTTAAGCAAAATAGGCGGCGAAGATGCAGTAAGGCATATCCGGCATGAGATGACGGGAGGAATCCAGGAAGAAGCGGAGGATATCCAAGAAGAGATCTGGGAGGATATAGAAGACGATATCGAGGATGCCAGGGCAGACGTGGAAGAGGCCGGAGACGATGTAAGGAAGGCAATCCAGGAGGAATTCGGGTCAAAAGCGCCGGAAGGAGTTGTGGATACCGGAATAGACAATGGCCAGGTGAGGGAACTGGAGATCAAAATAGGCGGCGCTGCTCTTTGCCTTATGGAATCCGGGGACAGTCATTTCGGGGTGAAAATAGACGGCAAGGGGGATTACCAGTATTATGAGTCCGGCGGGGTGTTCTATCTGGAGGGAGGAAAAAAACACTTAACGGGCAATCATAATGAAAAAGTATATTTGTTTATTCCGAAGGGAAAGCACTTTGACGATGTGAAGATCGACATAGGAGGCGGGATCATCAGCATCGGCGAGCTGGATGCCGATGAGGTAGAGATGAATGCGGGGGCCGGCATCATTGCCAGCGAAAAGATAAACTGCCGCAGCCTGTCCGTAGAGGTCGGCGCGGGAGAAGCTGTTCTGGAAGGGATCGAAGCGGATGAGATAGATATCGAAGTCGGTATGGGAACCGCTACGTTGAAGGGCAGGGCAAACTATGAGATAGATGCCTCCTGCGGCATGGGTTATTTGGCGCTGGAACTGGACAATGAGGAAACGGATTTTAATTATGAAATAGAATGTTCTGCCGGATCCATCAACGTAGGCGGACAGTCATACGGGGCTATGAGGAACGAAGTGTATATGGATAACAGGGCATCCGCCGAATGCTCTTTGGAATGTTCCATGGGCAGCATAGATGTTACTTTTACAAAATAAAAATAGAAAGAGAGGAAGAAAGGATATGGAAGGCAATTATAAGAAATTAACGAGATCGAAAGCGGAAAGAATGGTTTGCGGAGTCTGCGGAGGCATCGGGGAATACGTAGGGATCGATCCTACGCTGGTGCGGATTATATGGGTAGTTTTAAGCATCGCAGGATGGGGAACCGGGCTGGTGGCATATCTGATCGCGGCAATCATTATACCGGAAGAGCAGTAAGCGGACAAAAAACCGTCAACAAGCAACAGGAAAACGGCAGGGCATGGACTCTGCCGTTTTCATTACAAGGAGGAAAGATGTTGGGGCATTTTGGTTTTTCTTATACAGGTTGTATCTTTTTATTGCTGTTGTTTATTCCTAATATGATATGGACGAAGAAGATGCCGCAGGGGTATACTTCTGAAAAGGAAAACAGGATATTGCTGTTCTTGGAAAGAACGGGCGAAGTGCTGGTGTGCTGCTGCGCGCTGGTTTTTTCTGATTTTAACCTAAGGCCTTGGTCGGCCTGGTCCTGGTGGCTCCTTGCCGCCGCCGCGCTGATGGTTCTGTATGAACTGTGGTGGATCCGCTATTTTCGGAGCGAACGGAGGCTGGAGGATTTTTACAGCAGTTTTGCCGGGGTTCCGCTCGCCGGGGCGACTTTGCCGGTAGCGGCCTTTTTTCTGCTCGGGATCTATGGTAAAATCATATGGATGCTGATAGCGGCGGCGATACTGGGCGTCGGGCATATCGGGATACATCTGCAGCATAGCAGAGATTGTGTTTCGGTCATGGAGTTCGACAGGGAAAACCAGCGCGCTGTTCTGCGGTGCAGCATCTGCAACGGAGAACAGGTGGCGGGATTTAAAGATGTACATACCGGGAAATTCCAGGAAATCATGGTCATAAGGAACGAAGGGGATCTGGAGGATTTCCGCCGGATGTATGGATTGGATGACGTGCCGAAAGAATATTGAAAGAAAAGCGTTTTCCGCTTTTGGCTAGAGTGTCTGCGGAAGCGGGCGGATGGGGGTAAAAATGAGAATTCTTCTGGTAGAGGACGATTTGGAAATAGGCATGATGTTGAAAGACTATCTGGAGACGGAAAATTTTGAGGTGGTTATGGCCCGTGACGGAAGGGAGGCATGTGAAAAATTCGGGGTCTCCTGCTTCGATCTGGTGCTTCTGGATCTGATGATTCCTGCAGTCAGCGGAATGGATGTGCTGCAGCATATCAGAAAAGACAGCGTGGTTCCAGTGATCATTGTTTCGGCAAAGGATTCGGAGGCGGATAAAACGCTGGGGCTTGGGCTTGGGGCGGACGATTATATTACCAAGCCTTTTTCCGTGGCCGAAGTATTGGCGAGGGTAAAAGCGAATATACGCAGATCGACGCAGTATAACGGAGATGCTTCCAAGCAGGAGGAAATGATCAGAGCCGGGGAAATCGAGATGAATCTGGCCGATTATACGGTGACGAAGGCGGGAAATAAAATAGACTTGACGGCCAAGGAATTCGAGATCTTGAAGTTGCTGATGCAGAATCCCAGGAAAGTATATACGAAGGAGCAGATTTATTCCCTCGTTTGGAAGGATGCTTATTATGGGGATGAAAATGCCGTAAATGTCCATATCAGCAGACTGCGGAACAAGCTGGAAGAGGATGCCAGGAATCCCAGGTATGTTGTCACTATTTGGGGCATCGGTTATAAATTGGGGGTTATGCCATGAGCGAGAAGGAGATGACGGCGGTTCTTTCTTTTTTTATCCTGGTTCTGGCCGGCATCGTTGTCTGGCAGCGTTTGGCTTTTCGCTCCGGCACCCAGAAAAAGCTTTTGGAAATGGCGGAGGAATTAAAAAATATTCTGGACAGGGACAGCGGAGCAGGACTGATGGTTTTTACGGACAATAAAGGACTGGCGGCGCTGGCGGCCCAGATTAACCGGCTGCTGGAAAAACAACGGAAAGCGAAAGCGGGGTATTACCGTTCGGAAATGGCATCCAAAAGAATGCTGTCCAATATTTCCCACGATATAAAAACGCCCATGACCGTCATACTAGGCTATTTGGAGATCATGCGCCTGAAAGGGGAGGGCAGCGGTGAAATGCTGGAGAAGACGGAAAAAAAGGCGCGCAACGTTATGGAGCTGATCGACCAGTTTTTTACGTTGGCAAAGCTGGAATCCGGCGATATGGATATGGAAATGTCAAGGATCGAAGCGGGCGGCATATGCAGGGAAACCATATTAGGATTTTATGAAATGATCCATTTCCAATGGGAAATGGAGGGCCGGGAGAAGACGGGGGAGGCGGCAGGCTGCCCGGAAGATTCCACAGAAGGGGCTGCTCGCCTGGAGATCGATGTTCCGGAAGAGCCGGTGTATGTATGGGGGAATAAGGAAGCCTTGCAGCGCATTTTATCCAATTTGATTTCCAATGTCATCCGATATGGGAAAGAGGGGAAATACTTGGGAGTATTCCTGCGGGAGAAGGAGGAGGAAATATGGATCGATGTGGTTGACCAAGGGAAGGGGATTGATCAAAAATTTGCGGAAAACGTGTTTGAACGTCTGTTTACGATGGAAGATTCCCGCAGCCGCAAAGTGCAGGGAAACGGGCTTGGGCTGACGATCGCGAAAAATCTGGCGCTTCAGATGGGAGGGGATATCGTGCTGGAGAGCGTTCCTTACCAAAAGACCGTATTCACTTTAAAATTAAAAAAAGCGGCTCATAAGCTTTACGGCGAAAGAAATTCGTAAGATTTAGTCAAGAGTTTTGAAAAAACGGATTGCTACAATGGTTGATGTAAAGAGAACTTAGAAGCTTTACATAAGGAGAAAGGAGGCAGGATATGCCGTACGTAATACAGACGAACCATCTTACGAAAACCATTGGAGGGAAAGAGATTGTAAAGGACGTAGGCTTGCATGTAAAAAAGGGGGAGATCTACGGATTTCTCGGGCCTAACGGGGCAGGAAAAACTACAGTCATGAAAATGATCCTCAACCTTTGGAAGCCGACAAGGGGCAGCATCGAACTTTTCGGGGAGAACCTGACGCCGAAATCCTACGGCGTATTGAAAAGAATAGGAAGCATCATAGAATTCCCCTGTTTCTATGAACGTCTGACAGGCCGGGAGAACCTGGAGCTTCACTGTGAATATATGGGATATCATCATCCGGGGAGCGTGGAAGGGGCTTTGGAGATGCTGGAGCTTTTGCCGGATGCCGGCCGGCCGGTGAAAGAGTATTCGCTGGGAATGAAGGAACGGCTGGGGATCGCCAGGGCGGTTCTCTGCAGGCCGGAGCTTCTGGTTCTGGATGAGCCGACAAACGGGCTGGATCCTGCGGGCATGAAGCATGTGCGGAAATTGCTCAGAAACCTGTGTTCGGAGTATGGAATGACGGTAATGGCCTCCAGCCACATTCTTTCAGAGATCGAGAGCATTGCCGATACGGTGGGAATTCTTCATCGCGGGGAATTGGTGCAGGAGGTGGGCATGCAAATGCTGGAGGAGATGAATACGGCCTGCATCGAGGTAAGGGTGACGGATACAAAGGGAGCGGCATTTATTTTAAGTGATAAGTGCGGGATGAACAATTTTAAAATCATGAAAGAAGGGAATATCAGAATTTATGACCCGGAGGCGACGGTGCAGGAGACAGCCAGGGTATTGGCGGCCCATAGGATCGAAGTGACGGCGATCGGAAAAAAAGCGGAAACGCTGGAAGATTATTTCCTGAAAATAACGGGGGAGGCGGACAGGACATGTGGAAATTGATGAAATTGGAATGGAAGAAAAACAATATGAAAAAATTCGTGATAAAGGCGGCGATAGTGACAGGGATTATCTTTCTTATGGTTCTTGCTACATCAGGGGAATTGGATGATATGGAGACCGTGGAGACTTATGGGAAGAGCATGATCGGAACCGCCGTGGATATGTTCGCCAATATGGCGTTTATGCTTTGCACTGCCGTGATGCTGGCATCCGTGATTGTCGGCGCTTATAAAGATAAAACGATGGACTTGATGTTTTCCTACCCGATCAGCCGGCAGAAGATATTGCTTTCCAAAATGCTGGTCGTATGGATCTTTAATTTTTCCGCGTTAATCCTGTGCAAGCTTATGGTCTGCGGAGGACTTGTGCTGGCAGGACCGCTGGCCCATATACCGGCAGAGTCTGTTTTGCCGGGAGGATGGCGGGATGTGTCTTTTTATCTGGAAATTCTGGTCGATTCCGCGATCATGGTCAGCGTCAGCTATACGGCGTTATTCGTGGGCATGCGGATGAAATCCTCGAAAGCGGCTATTGTGGCGGCCTGTATCGTTATGCTGCTGACCCAGGGGAATATCGGTTCCTATACGCTGGTTCATAATCTTCCGTTTTATTTGGGAATGGTTGTCTTGTCCGCCGTATCCGTGTTTTTATGCGTGCATGGGGTGGAGACGAGGGACGTTGTTTAGAAAGCAGCTGGGCTGGCGGATCGGGAGAGTTTCAGTTTCCGGTTGGCCGAAGCCGCAAAGCTGCGGGCTGAACCTTTTTGCTTCCGCTGCATGGCATTGACAACCGTCAGAAATTGTGAAAGAAGAAAAATTGTACAGAATTCTTTATGGTATGCAATCGTAATTCAAATAAATTCGAGAACATCAAGAAAATATCTAAATGAATTAATTTCTATGGTACAAGAGGAGGAAAAGAGTGGCAATGAAAAAGTGATTGCAAATAAAGAAGATTATTATTCGGCTGCTGAATTCCAGATATTTCCACTGGGAGGAAACTATTGGAATATCAGTGTAGAGAAGTTATCTGGTGCTATAATACTACAATCCTTTTCAATTTCTGAAAGCGATAAATTTATCAGTTTTTCAACAAATATGGAAGCTCTTAAGGGAAATTAAGAATGGTTCTGGTTGATACTGATAATGAAATCTTATTAGAAACTATTTTTGATGATGAAAATAATGTTCTTCTTGATGGTTATAAACTGACTTATGGAAACTATGCTATTAAGGCGGTTGGAATAAAAGCAAAAATTGAGGGGGATTTTACATTTGTTTTGAGTGAGGATGATTAAAATAATAGATTGGATATATTGTCAAAAATGTAAACAGGAAACATTAATATTAATTCCAGCTAATCTAAAAATAATATTCGCATCTAAAATAATTTTTTCCCCTAAAAAGCCTACTTGCAAGTATTTCATCTTTCTTTGCAGTTAAAGAACAATATACATACCCATAAGATACGATATTATAAACAAATTTATTTTTTTCTTCATTTTCCCAATTCAAAAAAAGATTAATTAATTTAATATCAGATTCACTTTTCTTAAACTGTCCCCCATTTTCTTTTACATTATCAAGTAAGGCTAATATGGAATTTTTATTTGAATTGAAATCTTCTTGGTTCGATAACGTCTTTCTATAATCTGGTTTCAAAATATAACCATGCTCTATATTTTGGATATGCCTTCCTTTTTTTCTTATGGCTGTTTTTATTTCTTCATTAGAGAAACTCAAATCGAATCTCTTTTTGATTGACTCTGCTATTTCAGCAATAGTTAACCGTCCACCTTTTTCGTCATAAAGTATCTTTTCGATAATTTTTACCAAATTAGTTTCCAATGTCATTGCTGTATTATCTTGAATAATAAAATTCATTCTAAATAAACTTCTTTCATATTCTTTTATTATCCTTATGTACTTTTTATTTTTTTATACTTGATATACTATTCTTATTGCTCAACACACTGAAAACAAAAGATTTGTTTTCATCACAAACTACTTTATATAAAAAATATGGGATTTCTGAAATTTTATCATAAACACGGCAGGTAGTAACCAACCACCTGCCTATTGTTCAATATTTGCTTTACTATTTGTTCAAAATAATCAGAATGTTTTATCAGCTTTCAGTTTTTTTACTTCGTCAAGTGAAAGTCCTGCGTATTCCGCAATTTTTTCAAGTGTCAACATTCCATCTGCTAACATTCTTTTAGCAACCTCTTTCAAAGATTCTTTTCTCATATCCTCCATCATTTTACACATTTCTTGAACTCCTTTCGGGTTTTCTTTCAAATATCTTGTTCGTTCTGCCATCAGTTCAAAATTCATATCAGCTGCCTGTGTACAGTTAAAATCATGCATGAGTTTTCCTATATCGGATTCTCCACGATATTCACCATTCACATAAAGGATATGCTCCCCATCTTCAAAAGATTTACCCGTTGCAAGGTTGATTCTCTCAATCGGATAAACCGCTTCGCCCTGACCATAAAAATCTTTTTCAATAATAAAAATTGTATATGTGTCTGGCAATTCTTTAAATTCCTGCCCGGAATGGAGATTCTCTATATCCATTACACTTGAATGGTATCTTGCCCTGTGTGGGTCTGCTCCCTTGTCTTGCCTCTGGACCTCCAGATCATATTTCTTTCCGACTGAATCCGTTCCATATGCGTCCAGACAGATAGAACGTGCGCCAGCAAGTCTTTTCATATCCTTCTGTGTTTCACAATCAGTAATAATTAAATCTGGTTTATCAGTGATAATGCGTAACACAAATTCAGCTAGTGGAATATTGTCTTTAAAAAGACAACGCATGAAATCATCATCGATTGGTCGTAAACCTCTTAAACGCTGCAAATCTTCCTGATATTGCTGTTCCGTCACTGTCAATCTTCCCATCTGCTTTCCCTTTCGTTTTCGTATCTCCATACTACCATAAACCTCCTGATTTTACAAGCCGGGAGCCAGCGCATTTCTGAATCCCGGCCTGTTTCCGTTATCGCTTTTTCACATCTGCTGTATCTCATTTTTCAGCATACGTTTAATTTTGTTGCTCATGGTTTCCTTGCTGGTCTTACTGAAATGAACCCTCACAATGTAGGTAGCCCGGCCAATCTTCTTCACCAGTGCGGGAGCGTCCTTAGCCGGTGGCGTGGTGGAAATGTCCTCTGTGATTTTCTCGCTGTCCATTAATTCTCCTTTTCATACAATCAGATTTTGTTATCCCTTACTCACAATCTCTTTCGCCGCCGCTTTGGTCGCCCTGGCTCCTTCCT
>JAETNQ010000065.1 GCA_021772075.1 Lachnospiraceae bacterium | reverse complement strand
TCCCAGAGTTCCTATTATACAGGAGCAGTGTTCATTTACGGGTTCCTGCTCATCATTGCGCTGATCACCGTGTTCAATATCTTTAACAGTATGAATGCCAGTGTGGCGGCAAGAACCAGACAGTATGGCGTGATGCGTTCTATTGGTATGGGAGCCGGGCAGCTCTATAAGATGATTGCTGCAGAAGCATTCACCTATGCGGTATTGGGATGTGTCACCGGATGCGTCCTGGGGCTTCCATTAAATAAAATGATGTTCCAGTTTCTGATTGCCGGTAAATGGGGGACCAGCTGGCAGCTTCCGGCTGTATCCCTGCTGCTGATCGTCGTTTTATGTTTCGGCTCTGCGGCGCTGGCTATCCGGCGGCCAATCAAAAAAATCGGAAAACTGTCCATTGTGGATACCATAAAGCTTCAGCAATAGCAAATATCTTATTGAGCATTCGCAGTTCAATGTGGATGAGGGCAAAAATTTTTGAAATGTCCGAGCTTTTTAACAATTCAGGCCTTTTTTAAGCTAATAGGATGAAAGGCTCGGATAGCTATCAAAGAAGAAATACTGTTGCTGATTTACAGTGACCTTGATTTGCCGGATGGTTCTGGATTAGAACTTTTGGATATTGTACGGGCGGCATATGGAACGCTTCCCTTTATCCTGGCTTCATGCCATGAAAAAGAAGACTACGAAAAAGAAGCCATGCACAGGGGGGCAACATTATGTGTGGATAAACTGGAATCTAGCTTGTTACGGGCTAAATTGGTAGAATATGCTGGTCTACAGTTGACCGAGGGACAGCATCCTAGCTTTTTATAGTCGGGTGTACTAAGTGCAAAGGATCCGTGACTTATACAGGGTAAGTGAACAGGAAGCGAAAAAAATGATGGAAGATACAGATAAAAGGCGTATGACAAATTATAATTTTTATACGGATCAAAAGTGGGGAAGAGCAAGTAATTATACGTTGTGTCTGAACAGTTCCCAGAGTGGATATGCGAACTGTGAGAAAATAATTATGGAATGTGCAGAGTAAAGGTCCGGTGAAACTTATCCGCCGGTATCGAAGTAAGTGAAGAAGATACCGGCGGAAATATTCAGCGAGGAGAATCAAGTCCGCTTCTAATCTTGCTGACAGCCACACAAATCACAATCGTGATCAGCATATCAGGCAAAGTGTTGCCGACAACAATATCTACTCGCATCAAAAATCGGTAAAGGCCAAAGCCGATGAGCCAGATGATTAGATTTTGGACATTGAACGGGCTGGTCTCCTTATTTTGCTTCAGAATGAAAAAGTCCGCAATCTGTATGGCGATCATCGGTGCAAATACCGAACCGATAAAGTACAGAAAGTCGGTAATATCAGTAAGCGGCAGGAAAATTGCTCCTACAGTGCCGATGACAGTGACAGCTACTGCAACCCATTTTCCGCTGAGTTTCGATGAGAGTGATTCGCTTGAAACACCGGCAGAGTAGGCATCAAGGAATGTGGTTGTAACAGTAGAAAATACGATGATCAGAAGACCGGCGATACCAAGACCTGCCTTTACCATAATTTGCGCAATGTCAGATTTTCCGGTAAAGATAGCAGCCCCCATACCAATCACATACATCCAGCAGCTGACGATGCCGTATGTGATTGCGCTGACAGCGGTAGCCTTAACGGGTTTCTTTGCTTCTCTTGTGTAGTCACTGATCAAAGGGAGCCAGGACAGCGGCATTGCGACAGACAACTCCACAGCCGCACCGAAGGTCATACCTTTCCTTCCGATATTCTGAACTGTTCCCTTTCCCAAAATTGCAAAGCTGAGAATAATCGTTAGAATAAATAGTGCCGTTATTGCAACCGTATTTACTTTGCCGAGATTTTTGATGCCAATCATTATCCAGAGTATGATGAAAGCTCCGATGACAACACACCAGATCCAGTTTTCGATATCAAAGATACCGTTTACCGCAAGCGCCCCGTCATAGATCATAATAGCTGTCCAGCCGACAAGCTGAATGATATTCAGCACGGAGAAAAATAAAGCTCCTTTGCTGCCGAAGCTCATCTTGGCAGTTTCCATCGCACTTTTGCGTACCTTGCCTCCGATCAGCCCTGCAAAGAAAAGCATGGTGCAGCCAATGATATGTCCTGTTAGTATAGACAGCAGACCTTCGGCGAAACCGAGAGGTGCGAAATAAGTACCGGTCAGGATCTCCGCAATGGAAACTGCGGCGCCAAACCAGATGAGTCCGTTTTCAAATACTGAAGTACGCTTTTCTTCCATCTTACTTTGCCTCCTTTGCATATTTACCCTGCAAGCCCAAATTGTGCATCATGGGTCCTGAGCCTTGTCCTAAATCAAGCTGCGCGGAAAGCGCATCGGAAATATACTCCTTGGCCATTCGGACAGACACCGCAAGTTCATAGCCTTTTGCAAGGTTGGAAGCAATGGCAGAGGAAAGCGTGCATCCTGTACCGTGCGTGTTAGGGTTGTCGATTCGTTTGCCTTCGAACCATAACATTTTATTGTCTGCATACAATAGGTCATTGGCATCGTTTATGCTGTGGCCGCCTTTGAGAAGAACGGCACAGCCGTATGTATTGCCGATGAATTTTGCTGCGGAAAGCATATCTTCCCTGCTTGCAACGCGAAGTCCTGAAAGCACCTGTGCTTCCGGAATATTCGGCGTAACGAGATCTGCAAGAGGCAGAAGTTCCTCGATCAAAGTCTGCACTGCATCGGTCTTCATCAAAGAGGAACCGCTGGTTGCCGCCATCACGGGATCCACCACAATATTTTTTGCCTTATGGTATCGGAGTCTCTCTGCAATCACACGAATCAGTTCGGAGGAAGATACCATACCGATTTTGACCGCATCGGGAAAAATATCCTCAAATACTGCATCAATTTGCTGTTCCAAAAATTCAGGCGCTGCTTCCTGAATTGCTCTTACGCCGGTTGTGTTCTGTGCCGTCAGTGCCGTGATTGCACTCATGGCATAAACACCATTCATCGTCATTGTTTTTAAATCTGCCTGAATACCGGCGCCTCCACTGCAGTCACTTCCTGCAATGGTCAATGCTGTTTTCATTTTCATAAAAATACTCCTTTCTTTTTTAAGCATTGTTTTGTATAGCGGCATAAGGTGGTGCCCCCGGTGTACCGCTTGAAGCCTGCGGCTTACATGCCTTCATACCTTAGCACAAGCCAAGTTCCTTTGCTCTTGCTTTTAGCTCTGCTGCCGCCTTTTTGGGATCGTCCGCTTTCATAATGGCAGATACCACACAGATACCTCCAACAGGGATGCCTTCAAGTACGTCAATATTATCCTTATTGAGTCCGCCGATGGCATTTGCCGGAATCGGAACCGCATTACAAATATCCCGAAGTGTATCAGTAGAAGTAAGAACGGTTTTTACTTTGGTTGTGGTGGGATAGATGGCCCCCACGCCAAGATAGTCCGCACCTTGCCTGTAAGCTTCCATTGCCCATGGAACTGTTTTTGCTGTTGCGCCGACGATCTTGTCATCGCCCATCAGTTTTCTTGCGGCTGCAACAGGCATATCGCTTGCTCCCACGTGAACTCCCTCTGCATCAATGGCAAGAGCTACATCTACCCGGTCATCAATGATAAGAGGAACATGATAACGCTTTGCGATGGCGTGGACCTTTTGGGCAAGCTCAAGATATTCTCTGGTGCTTTTTTCCTTTTCACGAAGCTGAAGAAGGGTTGCGCCGCCCTGCAGTGCCTGTTCCACACGGCAGAGAAATTCTTCTTCGGTATATTTCGTGCTGTCGGTTATAAAGTATAAACTCGGGTCAAACTTTTTCATTTTTTCTCCTCACACATACAGATAATCATTTAAGACGGGCTGCAGACCTTCCCCGGCAATGTCCTGATACATTTTATCAAGACTCCGGTTATCGTCGATTTCAAACTGTTCATCGCCTTCAGCATCGGCGGATTCTTTGCCTGTGTATTTGCTTTCGTGATCTCCGATACCGGTAGATACTCCTGCGGAAACCTTCGTTGCGGCAATCTTTACAATCCCGTTGCGGAACTCTGCACTTTCACGGGAGGATACTGTAATTCCCACATAAGGCAGGAAAATGCGGTAGGCACAAAGTACCTGGCAAAGCTGTTTTTCGTGAACATCCAGGGGGTTGATTTTATCATTATTGATAATCGGTCTGAGCCTCGGACAAGACAGTGACATTTCTGCATAAGGATATTTTCGCTGCAAATAATAGACATGCAATGCACTTGCCAGGGCATCCTTATGGAAGTCCGAAAGTCCAAGCAGCGCTGAAAATGCAACACCTCTCATCCCGCCGCGAAGTGCCCGCTCCTGTGCATCAAAGCGATAGGGCCATACACGCTTGTGACCGAGCAGATGAAGCTGTTCGTACTTATCGGTGTTGTATGTTTCCTGAAATACGGTTACATAGTCCGCACCACATTCATGGAGATACTTATATTCCTCAGTATTGACCGGATAGATCTCAAGACCAACCATACGGAAATACTTTCGTGCTAATTTACAGGCTTCTCCGATGTATTCCACATCACTTTGAACTCTGCTTTCCCCGGTAAGGATCAGGATTTCCTCCATGCCGCTGTCGGCAATGACTTTCATCTCTTTTTCCATTTGTTCCTGCGACAGCTTCATACGCTTAATATGGTTGTAGCAGTTGAAACCACAGTACACACAGTAATTTTCGCAATAGTTGGCTATGTAGAGAGGAGTAAACAAATACACCGTATTGCCGAAATGCTTACTTGTTTCAAGCATTGCTCTCTGTGCCATCTGTTCAAGGAACGGTTCTGCCGCAGGTGAAAGAAGTGCTTTGAAATCCTCTATTGTGCAGGTGTCGTGCTCCAAAGCCGCCTTTACATCAGCAGCGGTATATTTGGCATAGTCGTAAGAGTTCATCTGTGCCATAACATTGGAACAAACATCCGACTCGATCACCTCCATTCCCGGAAGATATTCCATATGATTCCTGCGGGAGGATGGATCGGTTTCAAGGCGGTGCTTTTTTGCAAGTGCTTCCGGCGACAGATGCTCTGAATCTACAAAAAATTGATTTTCCATATCGTTCACCTCAGTCCCTGAGAAATCCGGTCAGGGGATCGGACGCCGACGCACCACGGGTAAGTACTCTGCCAAGACCGGCAAGGTATGCCTTGCGTCCTGCTTCAATGGCTTGCTTAAAGGCTGATGCCATCATAGGAAGATCACCCGCTGTTGCCAGTGCGGTGTTCGCCATAATTGCAGCAGCACCCATCTCCATTGCCTCACAGGCCTGAGAGGGCCTGCCGATACCGGCATCCACAATGATGGGCAGGTCGATTTCATCAATGAGGATCTGAATAAATTCTTTTGTAGCAAGTCCCTTGTTTGAGCCGATAGGAGAAGCAAGGGGCATTACACTTGCCGCACCTGCGTTTACAAGGTCGCGAGCTGCATTGAGATCGGGATACATATACGGCATCACAATAAAACCCTCTTTTGCAAGGATTTCGGTTGCTTTAATGGTTTCCTGATTGTCGGGAAGCAGATACTTGGAATCTCTCATGATTTCAATTTTCACGAAGTTGCCGCAGCCGAGCTCACGGGCAAGACGGGCAATGCGAACGGCTTCCTCTGCATTTCTTGCACCACTGGTGTTGGGAAGCAGGGTAATCCCTTCGGGAATATAGTCAAGAATACTTTCCTGTTCTTTGGTGTTTGCACGGCGAACCGCAAGAGTGATTATTTCCGCATCTGCATCTTTTATCGCCGCTTCAATAAGCTTCATCGAATACTTGCCGGAGCCGAGAATAAAACGAGAGTTAAACTCGTGTCCGCCGATAACCAGTTTATCGTTGTTCATTATTTTTTCCTTCTTTCTTTAGACTTCCAATTGTTCAGCTAAAATACGGAGTACTGTGTGTGCCTGATGTGCGGCGCAGAGCATTACACGGCTCGATACCAAACCGACGCCGTCCTGCACGTCACTAACTTCATCACCGCAGAGATAAAACCTGTTTGTAATTTTTCTTGTTTGAATGGAATTGGCGCTGCCAAGCCCTGCCATACCGGATGCGGCAATAAGATATTTGCCGGTCATTGTTTCAAGAACAAGATTAGCCAGCATGGCTTTGCATTCTGCCTCATCACACGCTTCACAGATAATATCAGCTGTTCTCAAAAGTTCTGCCGCATTATCTTCTCTGATCCGGACAGTATGGGTTTCGAGGTCAATATACGGTGCGATCTCTTTCAGGTTTTCGCTTAGCGCCTCAGTCTTAAACTTTCCAAGCTGATCCGCTTTGTATTGCTGGCGGTGTAAATTGGTAATATCCACACGGTCAAAATCGATGAGGATAAGTTTGCCAATCCCTGCTCTGGCAAGGGCAATGGCAATATTAGAGCCAAGTCCGCCGAGCCCGCAGATTGCTACCGCAGCAGATGAAAACTTCTTCTGCAGATTTTCCCCGTGCCGCTCGGACAAAGCCTTATTCCATTCTTCTCTTGTGGGAATCAAATCAGCCACCTCCCACAAAGCTGACGACCTCTACATTGTCGCCGTCTTTCAAGACAGTCTCTCCATACTGTACCTTAGGAACAATATCGCCGTTACATTCTACTGCAATACGATTTGGATCATAGTTTGTAGCTGCAAGGTATTCTGTTAATGTTTTACCTGCAGCATTCAGGTTCTCGCCGTTGATTTTTACCATAAAAAATACCTCCAAAACAACAAAAAAAGAAGCTACCGATTTGGTAACTTCCTAAAGCGCATTGTCTCTCCCAATATTCTTGTATCAGGCATCCCTACGTTGGCATTATCCAAATCAGGTTCTCGGTCGAAGGTGATACCTTCCTCTCAGCCTGTCACACAAGCTCCCGTTAATTAAATTTTTGCTTATTATATACCCGTTGTTACGAAATTGCAAGAGAATTAAAAAATGATGAAAAAAATCCGAATAAATACTTCGTTTCTGCGCTGACTGTGAATGTGACAACTTTGATCGTGGTGTGGATCGCAGGCAGACAGATTATCATCGGCGGTATGGAAATTGGTACGCTTACAGCCTTTATTACCTATCTGTCACAGGTACTGACAGCGTTGAATTTTCTTGCAAATATCTTTTTGCTGGCTACCCGTGCCGTTGCCTCCAACCGCCGTATTTCCGAAGTAATGGACACCGTATCGTCCATCAGCGACGGACATGCTGCAGAGAAAGTGCATGAGATATCATCCGGTGCAATCGAATTCAGAAATGTATCATTTCGCTATTTCAAGAACAATCCGGTTCCGGTGCTGGATGACATCAATGTAAAAATTAAGCATGGAGAACTGGTTGGCATTGTGGGCTCCACAGGTTCCGGATACCCACCTGTTTACGGGAACTGTCCGGGAGAATATCCGTTACGGAAGGTTGGATGCCACGGATGAGGAAGTGGAAGAGGCTGCCAGGCTTGCTTCTGCCCATTCTTTTATAGAACAGCTTGGAAACGGCTATGATACCATGCTTGAAAATGACGGTGCGAATCTTTCCCAGGGGCAGCGCCAGCTTTTGAACATTGCCCGGGCGGCAATTTCCAGGGCGCCGATCCTGATTCTGGATGAAGCCACAAGCTCCGTGGATACCCGCACGGAGCGCATGATCGACCGGGGGATGGATGCCCTGATGAGGCACCGCACCACCTTCGTGATCGCCCACAGACTTTCTACCGTCCGGACTTCCAATGCGATCATGGTGCTGAAAAAAGGACGGATCATGGAACGGGGAACCCATGAAGAGCTTTTGGCGGCAAAGGGCCGTTACGCAGATCTGTATCACGAAATTGTGGAATTGGAATAGGAACACAATGTACTGAATCAGAGGAATCCTTCCAGGCAAAATTTAAGTTTGTGCATATAATTTAGTATACCCGCCGGAGGCTCTTCTGAAAGGAAGCCCCCGGGAGGCGTTATGAAAGGTGTGATACAGCTGGAATCACTCCATACCGAATAAGAATGAGGTGGCCTTAGTTGAATAATTTTAATGGGAATGGAATGTTTAATCAGCCGAATCTGTTTGGCCCTAGAAGGAATTTCAACCGAAACTATAATCAAAATATGGCACAGACTTCGTCCCGCTGTGTGCCCCAGGGGAACGCGGCTAAATTAGAATCATCTCAGCATATGAATTTTGCCGAACCAGGGGAACGCAATTCTTTTGACTGCTGTGTGCCGAAGGAAAAAGGGCCGGAATTGTCCGGTTGTTTTGTTGAATGTGGGAAGCGGGCAGAAGCTGGTTCCTATGATTGGCCATGCGAATCGAAAGAGAGAGGTCCCCAGGGACCAAGGGGAGAACCCGGTCCGCAGGGTCCGAGAGGAGAACCCGGCCCACCAGGCTGCACCGGCGAACGGGGAGAACCCGGCCCGCAGGGAGTTACCGGCCCGCAGGGTCCGCAAGGCTCAACCGGCCCGCAGGGCCCGCGAGGAGAGCCTGGCGCTCGCGGCCCTGCGGGTCCTCCCGGATATCCGCAGAACAGTATTTTTGCATCCTTTTCAGGACAGGGAATTATTCTGCCGGAAAAAGCAAGCCTTCCGCTTAAAATAGAGATACCGGATATTACCCAAAATATTTCTCTTTGTGACAGCTATTCACTATTGCTGACTCCGGGATGCTATGCGGTTTGCTATTATATTTGCACAATTACAAGAAAGCATGGCTGCATCAAGCTTACGCCAATATTTAATGATTGCGTGCAGAGCATATATAGTGCATATGCAAAAGCGGATAAACGGAGGGAAATGCTGGTAATATCCCGATATTTTATTGTCGAAATCCCAAGAACATCGAAAATGTTCTTTGCATGGGATTCTTCAGCGGGTGTTTCAAAAATCAATATGACGCTAAGTATAGAAAAGCTTGGCCGACAATAATTGGGCGATGAGGGAGGAAGTTCTGTGGCGACAATAAGTCTTTGCATGATCGTCAAAAATGAGGAAGAGCATATTGCACGCTGTCTTGACAGTGTGGCAGGACTGGTAGAGGAAATTATTGTTGTAGATACGGGCTCAGCGGACCGGACGATAGAAATAGCGTCTGATTATACATCAAAGATATTTGTGTATCCATGGAAAGATGATTTCTCAGATGCCAGGAACTATTCTTTTTCCAAAGCGACCATGGAGTACTGTATGTGGATGGATGCCGATGACGTTCTGGAGGAAACGGAGAGGGAGAAATTCCTGGAGTTAAAACGGACTTTGTCATCGGATGTGGATTTTGTCATGATGAAATATAATACTTCTTTTGATGAAGCCGGGAAACCATCTTTTTCTTATTTTAGAGAAAGATGGATTAAAAACGCTTCTCAATACCGTTGGCTTGGTGCGGTACATGAAGTGATCCCTCCCAGCGGCAGCATAGTTTATTCCGACATTGCAATTTGTCACAGAAAAACGGTCGCTAAAGATCCGGATCGGAATCTGAATATATACCGGAAAGTTCTGGCAGAGGGAAAATGTTTGGAACCGAGGCAGCAATATTATTATGGGAGGGAGTTATATTACCATAAGAAATATGAAGAGGCGGTTTCCGTACTGGAGCGGTTCCTGAACTCAGAGGAAGGATGGATTGAAAATAAAATAGAGGCTTGTTCGATCTGCGCCAGCTGTTATTTGGGGCTTGGGCAGGAACAAGCGGCATTAAATACGCTCTTACGCAGTTTGAGTTTTGACTTGCCAAGAGCGGAATTATGCTGTGAGATCGGAAAATATTTTTTGGAGCATGGGAAATATCATATGGCGATCTATTGGTATAAAGAGGCATTGAGCCGGCCAAAAAATGAATATGGCAGCGGGTTTGTCCTGCCGGACTGTTATGATTATATCCCTCTGTTACAGTTATGCGTATGTTTCGATAAATTGGGCGATCGAAAGAAAGCCCAGGAATATAATGAAAAGGCAGGGGCCTGCAAGCCCTATTCCAAAGCATACCTTTATAATAAGCAGTATTTTGACAGTTTTCAGATGCTATAGAGTATGACTGCCACACATCCTGTGATTAAATGTAACAACTTGTCTGGTTAGACATATAATGTTTGTAGAAATAACAATATTTAATGTTATTTCAGATAATTAGAAAGGATGTGGTTTGATGGAACCTATGAATTCATATAGCAATTGTCAAAATCAGTGTCATTCGTCCTGCTGTGAACGGGGACCTATGGGACCGAAAGGTGATCTGGGGCCTATGGGGCCTCAGGGGGTTAAGGGTGATACCGGCTGTCCCGGACCGAAGGGTGATCGGGGCGAACAGGGGCCTATGGGCCCGCAGGGTATTCCCGGTGCTCCCGGGGCGAGAGGCCCAAGGGGAAATACAGGTCCGGTAGGTCCTACCGGAAATACAGGACCGAGGGGTTATGCCGGTCCGAGAGGCTATGCCGGTCCGCAAGGTATTCAGGGAATCCAGGGTGTCCGCGGAGATATTGGACCGAAGGGCGATCCGGGCTGTGAAGGTCCTAAAGGAGATGCCGGGCCTCAGGGACCGGCAGGTCCAATGGGTCCGGTAGGCCCGATTGGTCCGCAGGGTGATATTGGCCCGCAGGGTCCGAGGGGAATTCCGGGTTCGACTGGTTCGACTGGTTCGACGGGGCCTATGGGACCGCAAGGTGTAACGGGTCCGCAGGGAATCCAGGGCGTAACAGGCCCGGTCGGTCCACAGGGTCCGAAAGGCTGTCAGGGAGATGACGGGCCGACTGGGGCAACAGGGGCAACCGGAGCAACAGGAGCGACAGGAGCCGATGGGGCAACAGGAGCGACGGGAGCAACGGGAGCTGACGGAGTAACAGGAGCGACCGGGGCAACCGGAGCAACGGGAGCAGACGGAGCAACAGGAGCGACCGGGGCAACAGGAGCAACGGGAGCCGATGGAGCGACCGGGGCAACGGGA
>JAETNQ010000011.1 GCA_021772075.1 Lachnospiraceae bacterium | reverse complement strand
ATTCCCGATACCCCGCTTTTACAGATGCGTAAGCAGATGTAAAAGGCAAGTACTGTGAGCGGCGACGTAGGAGCCGAGCACAGTACTTGAGGGCTTGCCCCGGGGAGGTTCATTATCCTCTTCCATACTGTTGCCAACACGGAGCAGCGCTTGGTCCAACGATATGCCTGTCCTATCGCTGTTTTTATATGCAGCAATATCTTCATAGATCCGAAACAGAACTTCGCAATAGTCTTCCAGTAAATGTACTGTGAAACTCCCTGCCCCTTCTGACTGCTCAATCACATTCCCCATCTGAACCGCCGCATCCTGACAATCTGAAAGCAATATTTTTGTCATTTCAATATTGCCGTTACTTAGATTTTCCTCAATCACTTTATGCGCTTCATATAACGTACTCACTAAATCCAGTAAACGCTGTTTTTGTGCCTTACGCATCTAACATTTCTCCCAGTCTTCCTTATCCGCATTTTTCCTGCTCTCTTTTCAACAGGAATTTTTCCATAATTCCCGCCAACGCAATACTTTCGTCTTTTGTTAATTTAGGGAATTTCTCTTCAAAACCATTAATACTTGATACAAAATCCCCAATTTCGTAACGCAGTCCATCGTTCAGAAATTTAGAAAAATATTTCTCATTCTGGCTGTTATCTTCACGCCGGACTTCAAAGGAAGTTGTTTTCCACCATGGAGCGTCTACTAATATATATCCCCTGGTACCTGATATAATGAGCTGGCCTTCTGATTTTACGCCAAGTCCGTTTTTCGAGGTTGCCAATGCGTTATCATAAGTAAAGTATGCCTTTGTATAAATATCTAATCCATTTTCGGCAACTTGGCTCTTAAACTCCAAATCCTTATATTTTTTTCCCAAAATCTTTAAAATGGGCAAAAGCGTATAGCTTCCAAACTCGGTAAAGCTTCCGCCATAAACAGTGTCCGTCAGTTCCCTGCAAAACGGATTTTCCAGCTTTGTAAAACATGCTTCCACATCGCATACATTGCCGACAGCGCCGCTGCGGACAATAGAGAGCAGCCGGTGAAATCCTGGGCAATACGCTGTTTTTATCGCCTCCATCAATACCACTCTGTTTTCTTCCGCTATTTGGAATAATTCTTCTGCCTGCTTTTCTTTCAGGACCATAGGTTTTTCGCATAGGACATGTTTATGGTGTTTAATGCTATTTTTAATATATTCATAGTGAGTCTGATGAGGAGAGGCAATATATACGGCATCCACCTCTTCGTACAGTTCTTCAAGGTCATTCGTATATTTATTCATTTCAAACTGCTTTGCGAATTTCTTTGCACTTTCCATATGCGGATTATAGACTGCATTTATATTGATTCCGCTGACATACTTCACTTCTGGAACCATCCTGGCCGCGATCCGCCCTGTCCCGATAATGCCAAGCCGAATAATTTTATATTTTTGGCTCCGCAGTATCGTACTGGATATATCTTTCGTTCTTTCCAGATAAATGACTTCGCAATAATCCTTCATAAAATCAAAAGCGCCCGTCCAATCAGATCCCACTGTGAAAATATCTATTTTGTATTTTATAATGTCTTCCACTTTCTGCCCTTCATGATCCTCTATAATAATCTCATCAGCAAACCCTGTTTTGCGTACATTCTCAATGCGATCCATCAGGGAATCTACTACATTCATCTTGCCCCGCCACTCGTCGTAATGTTCTGTCGTTACGCCGACGATCAAATAATCCCCCAAAGCTTTGGCTCTTTTTAACAAACGGTAATGACCTTCATGGAACAGATCGAACGAACCATATGTAATTACCCTTTTCATCTGCTTCTCTCCTTTTATTGTGGGAATTCCAATTTACTGACACAATGCCGCTTACGTTTATCCGGGGGCGGAAGCTCTGAATACTTTCCAAATTTGAAAGTAAGGTATTCGTCATAATCCTTCACTCCGATAAATGTTTGCTTCTCAAATGTAAATTCTGCTGTAGACCGGTACCATTTTCGAAGATAGCCGTATTCACGGTTGGGGGTTGGAAACATGAGAATCCGTACCCAGTCGGTTTCTTTTCTGTTTCTCTTTTTTATATATTTTTCGTAATGTACAAGCACTATTTTCAAAGGGATTTTCGCCAGTGCCGCATATATCATTCTTTTTATGAAATATTTTTCACGGTATTTTCCTGATTCAGCATATAACAGCTTGCGGATACAGAAACAATGAAAATTACATAGCAGCCGCCCCGCCCTGCTGTCCGGAACATAATCCAGAGGAAAGATATCAATCCAGATCCCTTGCTCATAAGGAAGGTTTTCCGTACCGCATACTACATAACTGCTGTCCTTGCGGCGGAGCTTGCCATACCCCCAACGGTAGCCTTTGGTATAAACGTGGTCTTGAAAATAGAACCGGGTAGTATCTAAATATTTGCAGCAAGCTGCGCAAAAGGCTTCATATTCCTTCCTGAACATTGCAATATCTGCATCATCATCCCATGGAATAAAACCTTCATGCCGAACTGCCCCTAACATTGTTCCGGCAATGATAACGTATTTGATGTCAGCTAATTTACAGATACGTTTTACTTCGCAAAGAAGTTCGAGCAAAATCATTTGCTGGTTTCTGAGCTGAGTTGAATCAAGCATGATTGGTTGTATCTGATTTCTCATATTTTATACCATACCATCCATTTCCACTCATTGAATTAAAATAAGGCATATTGGTTACTCTTCCGAGTAATGCGGGACTGCCGCCCCGCTTCGCTCCCTCATACATCACAGCCTGTGTTCTGAAGGTCTTGGCGCACCCAATTCACGAAAACCGTTATTCCAGCGCCGTTTCTTTTTTTATTTCCATAAAATATTCCATAGTCCGAAAAAACTTTCGGTAAAATCCCGGTTTTGAACGAAATTCATCTGTGGAACATTTTTAATGAACTATATGTTTGTCCTGTTGTTCCGGTCTGCCGCGTTTTTTCGCATTTTTTGCGGCATTGATTTTTTTATCATCTTCATATCCGCAGCGTTCGCAGAGGAAAACCTCCTTTTTATATTTTCCCTGCGCGCCGCATCTGCTGCACTCCGTACTGATCGCTTTACCGGTCACTTCTACATATTCAATGGAATTTTCCCGGCATTTTTGTTTGATCCTGTCCTTCACAAATCCCTTTTTCCATAGATTTACGGAGTAATTTATTTTTTTATCATAGCCTTTTATATTGCCTTGAGGATATTTAGGCAGATAGATGACCTTCGGTTTTTCTCCGGCAATCATACGGTTAATCTCTTGATTGGCATATGTTACAAGCCGTGCATCCAGTTTCGCTTTGTGAGCCTTATATTTCTTGCGCCCCGCATTATTCTTTTTTTCCTTTCGGTATGTTTTATCTGAAGCTGCCAAATATTCCACAAGTTCTTGCTGGAATTGTCCGAAACACTCTCCATAAATATTTCCGGTATCCGTCGTGATCATATGCCGCATCCCCAAAGAAATCCCGGTCTCATTAGCATAATCCTTGTGAATCCTGACTTTCTGGCCGATGGGGACTGCTATTTCTATCCCGTAGTCTTCCGGCTTTAACCGGATATAAAGTTGTTTGTCATACTCATTGCTGTCTGTAAGAGGAACAAAAATCCGTTTCCTGCTTTCTTTTGTGGAAAGGAATATCCCATGCTCGTCCCCGCATGTTCCATAGCGGTACGCACGTTCGGTAAGGGAAAAACCATGGGCCTTGTCTGTTTGAATCCTTTGTATTTTCTTCCGCACTTGCCGGCAAAGATATCTGTTCAAGTTTTCTGCACAGACGGAGGAACCATTTATATCAACCATGATGCGATGATATGCTTCTTCCATCTTTTCAGGTACCACTATCTTTTTCCCATTCAAAATATGCTCAAAGCATCCGCCGGTTTTCACCATAAACCTTAAATAATGCTTTTCTTGGGACGAAAACCGCTCATTTTGGCTGGCCGCTTCCAGAATGCTGATTTTTATATTTGTCCACTGAGCTTTGATGTCTCCCAGCGCTTCAAAAACAGCGAGATTAAAATATACGGAAGGAAGGCCGAGCTGCGTGCGTATTCCGCTTCGCGTCATTTCATTCTGCACCGTATATCCAGGGTAAATTTTCGTAAGGCCGCCTACGCCGCCATATCTTTGGTATACATAATTTTTAACGCAACTGTAATCTCTGGCAATCTCCTGCAGCTTGCGCATATTTTCCACAGGGATGGGAACTTTATTATATTGGTGTACGGTCTTATAAATTTTGTCCTGCGGCATCTTTCATAACCATTGTTTCTGACCAGACGTCAAGTGTGTCATTTTTAAAATTTTTCGCAGATTTTCCTAATCTGCGAAAAAAGCGCATGCCCGATAAACAGGAACTTCTTATCCGGCCTGACCACAAATTTGACCATAAAATTGGGAAAGCGCATCCATATGCTTCCGCTTTGCATTCATAGATGGATGAACATAACGGTTTAATGTAATTTGTATATCCGAATGTCCCAGCATTTCGCTGAGGCTTTTTACATCGATTCCTTCTTCAATGCAGTTCGTGGAAAATGTATGCCGCAAAATATGGAAATTGTTATCCGTCAGATTTGCTTCCTTAAGGATTTTTTTAAAGTGATTTTGCAAAGTTCTCGGTTCCATCGGCCTATCTTTGCCAAAGATATATTCCCTGCCATCATGAAATGTAAGGAGCATTTCAAACATAATTTCCGATAAAGGAATTTCTCTTCGGGAGTATTCGCTTTTGGGAGCCGTTTCCATTAAAACTGTTTTTGTCTTACATCCTTCCGCATAGAGCCGCTGTACTGTCCGGTTGACTTTCAGTATCTTATTGTCAAAATCTATATCCGACCATTTCAGTGCGCACAATTCCCCCAACCGCAATCCAGTAAACAGGCATACTAATACTGCCAGTTTGTAAATATCCATTTCTCGATAAAGCACCAGCATCAGTTCCTTTTGTTCTTTTCTGGTGAGTATTTTGATTGGATTGCTCCGTACATTGGAAAGCGGTTTTTGAAGTTTTGGAATAGCAACAGAATATTTCTGAAATATAAATTGCAAAATCTGGTTCAGTACGCAGTAAATACTTTTTTGTACGCTTTCGGATAAGTCGTTCGGAATTTTTTCTTTTACAAATCGATCTGTAATTTCAGACAAATCAGCATTGCCAAATATTTTTTCAATATAATTCCGAAAAATAAGGTTATACTTGACATAAGTAGATGCTTTTCTTGTTTTTTGTACTTCAGCAAGCCACTCCTTCGCTATATCTGTAAAGCAAATACCATACATATTTTTTTGATTTTTCATACTCTTTGTTATGACGGAAGTACCCGGATAGTTTTCCAAAAGATTTCTTTGTGCATTCAGTTTTTCCCGCACTTCATTATATGATTTGCCATAAACAGAATGGTAAATTTGTTTTTGCTTTATTTCGCAATATACAAGATAGCGTCCTTCCCATCGTCCGTCTTTTCTTTTTCTGATATTTTCTCCGTGTCTTCCCATAGTAATCATTCCTTTCTTATAAGCTAGTTTATTGTATTTTTATACTTATCATTTCGACCATAAATCCGACCATGAAATATTCCGCTTTTATTTTCGCTATAGAAATCCAGAAATTCCTATATTTTTTTAATTTTTATTTATTGCCAAGGAATTTTTATATATTTTTCAAAAAAAATTGCCATTGGGGTTAAAATATGATAAACTCAATCCGATAAAAGATTATAAGGAATACAAATATTTGCATTTTTCTAAGATTAGGAAAATCTGTGAAAAGGCGTACAAAAAAAGAGCTTCCACCAAATCCAATATCGATTTGGTGAAAACTCTTTTTTTTATTCGTTATTCATTATGTTCCTTTTTGGCAAGAACTAAGGAAACAATGACTCCATTACTGCCGTTCCCAAACTTCAAGATATCTTCCACCGGAAAACGGGCCAAGCCGTTCTATCCTTTTATAATTTTCCGGCAGAATCCTTCTCCAGTCCAAAAAGTGGCTTCCGCCCTGGCTGGGAACGGTATCGACCATAAAATGTAGCACATGATTCCGTTCCGCAGCTTTGCGGTACGGCTCTATCCATGTATCTTCCGTTCCTCCATGCATAAAATTCAACGTAACGAAATAATCCACCGAGTCTTCCGCCACATCTTCAAAACTTCCTTCCTGGTATACAATGCCGCCCCCGCTCAGTTCGCGGGCGGCCAGAATGACCTCCTTATGTATATCCAGTCCGATTCTTTTATCGGCCTTGATATGCTGCAATAAACCTCCAAGGCCGCATCCGATGTCCACCACTGTCTTGCTGCCATTTTTCTGTCCGGCGGCACATCCGCTGTCCGCATTGATATATCTTGCGCATTCCTGCATATACTTCCGCCATTCGTAAGGACTAAGATGCCATACGTCAAAATGATACTTTTTCATTAATTTTACATATTGTATTCTTTTGATAAAGCCGGTCACAACATTGAGCAGACCAACCTCTTTTATCTTCTGTATGGCTTTCATTCCGATTCCTCTTTTATTCCCGCGAGCAACGACTGCCGCAAGGGTCAAACATTATAATACGAATTCTTTATCTGGATTCCCCCATAAAAAACAGCGCAATCGTTCCGGGTCCGGAATGCGCTCCGATTGTCGGGCCGATATGATTAATCATAAAAGCACTGATCCCGAAACGCTTCTGCACCTCATTCCTAACAAATTCAGCATCTTCCAACGCATCTCCGTGGCTGATAAATATAATATCGTTAGAATCCTTGTATTTCCCCATTTTCTCTTCCATATAATCCACAAGATTATTCAATGATTTCTTTCTTCCCCTTACTTTATGGATCGGGATCAGACGGCCTTCATCATCTACATGGAGAATCGGCTTAATGCCCACAACGCTTCCGATTACCGCCGCCGTCCGGCTCACTCTTCCGCCTCTATATAAATGATTTAAATCGTCTACAGTAAAAATATGTACCAGGTGGGGAATGTTCTCCCTCACCCATGCCGCAGTTTCTTCCATGCTTTTCCCTGCCTTCTGCATCTGCACGGCTTTATGGACAAGCAGCCCTTCGCCCATGGAAGCGCACTTGCTGTCGATGATCTCTATTTTGCAGCCGGGATGGGCTTCCATCGCCATATCTGCGGCAATGCAAGCGTTTCCGTAACTTCCGCTTAATCCGGAAGAAAAAGAAAGATACAATAGATGATCGTTTTCTTTCAGATATTCTTCAAAATATTCCCTGCATTCCTCCGGATTTACCTGGGAAGTCGTCGGCATATGCCCTTCTCGCATCAGGGCATAAAAATCTTTCCAATCCAGTTCATTTCCCCTTGTATAAGTTTCATCGTTTATAGTATAGTTAAAAACCATTAATCCCAGATGATTCTCTTTTATATAGCTTAACGGCAGATCTGCAGTAGTGTTTGTAATTATCTTAAAATCACACAAAATAATTTCCTCCTTATAAATACCCCTCGCGCATCAGCGCAATTCATTATAACATATGTCACCAACCGCCAGGTTGATGACCTGCTTGCGCATCAGCGCAATTCATTATAACACTCGCGCTCCGAAAATTCAAATTATTCTTTTCCGGAACGGGGCAGCCTGCAGCGTACTAACCGCCTTAATAACTGTTTAGGGCGAAAGGGTATTAACGGATAGACATAGCTTTTTCCCGACACCGTCCGATTGGAAACAACAGCGATCACAAAGATGGCCACTGCCGCAAGAAATCCATATAAGCCAAAGAACTGAGTCAAGATCAGGTTTATGATCCTCATAAATTTAATAGCATAACTCAGTTCATAGTTCTGCTGTGTATAACTTGCAATCGCTACAAAAGCCATATAAAGCATGACTTCCGAGCTGAACCACCCGCTGTTTACGGAAAATTCGCCAAGAACAAGAGCTGCCATGACGCTGAGAGGGGTGCTTAGCATATTCGGCGTATTGACTGCCGCCAGACGAAGACCGTCGATAGCCAGCTCCAAAAGCAGGAACTGCCATAAAAGAGGAATGTTCGGCGTTTCTTTTACCGCAATAAACTGAAAACTTTCCGGTATCCATTCGGGATGCTGCATGAAAAGAAGAAATACAGGCGTTACAAAATAAGTCATCAAAGAGATCAGAAAGCGCGACAAACGCAGATAAGTACCTGTAATCGGCGGAAAATAATAATCGTCCGCTTCTTCCACAATATCGAAGATAGAAGTGGGCGTGATCATCGCAGAAGGCGAATTATCCACCAATATGACCACGTCCCCTTCCAATACCTGTGCCGCCGCCGTATCCGGGCGTTCCGTAAACTTAAATTTGGGGAAGGGATTGAACCATTTCCGTTCAAACAGGCATTCGGCCAGGCTTTCCTGGTTCATGGTAAGCGCGTCCACTTGAATATGGTTAATTTTATTTTTCAGATCGTCCAAAAAACCATGATCCACTCTGGAATCCATGTAGCATAATACAATATCCGTTTTCGAACTTTCTCCGGCCCGGAACATCTCCATACGAAGATCCGCGCTTCGGATGCGGCGTCTGATCAGGGCGGTATTGAACACGACAGTTTCCACAAAGCCGTCTTTCGATCCCCTCAATGCTTTATCCTTTTCCGGTTCGGAAACGTTCCTGGCAGGATATGTTCTGGAATCAATCAGAAGGCATTGGTCATATCCTTCGATAAACAAAACAAATACGCCGGATAAAATGCTGTCAATAATCTGTTCCCACTGTGCTGTCATATCCACTTCCACATAAGGAATATTTTTTTTAGACATTTCATGGGCATCCCCCGGCATCTCTTCCGGCGTAATATCCATAAAGTACTGCAACAGCTTCTGCATCAGCTCATCCTTGCAAAAACCATCCACCAAATACATGCAGGCATTCTTACCTCCTACCTGGATGACCCGGTAAATAATATCGAAGCTGGTATCGGTTCCCAGCTCCTTATTCAAGTACCGCATGTTTTCTTCCAGAGACGGCGAGATATTTCCCTGCCGGACTGCATTCCCGCCGCTTCTGGTACCTTTTGATTCCATATCCATAATAAAAAACTCCTTCCGCTGGTTTCTCATTTTATTATGTCTTGGAAGGAGTTTCTTATACTATCTGATGATTCAATTTTTTCCGGTACTCCCGAATCCGCCCCGGTCTTTTCCTGCCAGAGAATCCACCTCGTCGAATTCCAGCGCCGGCTGGTTTTCCATAATACGGAACTGGCAAATTCTGTCGTTGGCTTCAATGTGGGTATCCCGCAAAGCATATGCGGGCATAAACCATTGGTCGTTATCGCCGCAATAGGAGGAATCAATCACCCCCTGATGGTTTGTCTGGATAATTCCGAAATTTTTAAAGGTACTGCTCCTCGGTACAATATGGGCTTCATAGCCCTCCGGAAGTTCCATAGCCACCCCAAGAGGAATCAGCCGGAACTCTCCTGCTTTCATATCCACGCTTTCCGCCGCCCTCAAATCAATCCAATCCGACTTGCCGCCGATATATGTCAGTTTTTCTATATTTTCTGTAAAATATTTGATCTTTATCGTTTTCAATTCATGCCATCCTTTTTTCATAGTTCATCGGCCTCAGCATAATCCCCGCAATATAATACGGGAATAGAAGGATCCGGCGATTGAAGCGTTTTTCGCACATCAATCACTCTCTGGTTGCGGCTTCCTTTCCATAAAAGCTTTACATCCTTTAAAGCTACTTCAAATTCACCGTCTACCGCCACATCCACGTACTGCATCAGGGAATAGTGGAGAATATTCTCCCACACATCCCCGGTATAAAGCCAAATAGTCTTATCCGCATATTTTTCTTTGATCTCCGCCATCAAGTCACGTACTTCCAATCGGTTTGCCGCATGAAGGGGATCGCCGCCCGAAAATGTAATTCCGGAAATATACGGCTTGTCCAACTGTTCAAAAATTTCTTGTTTTGCCCGGCCGTCAAAAGGAAGGCCTCCGTCCGGATCCCAAGTAATGGGATTATGGCATTCTTTACAGCAATGAGAACAGCCGGCGACCCACAGGACGACACGCAGACCGTCGCCGTTTAACATATCATCCTTCGTAATGTTGTGATATCTCATTACATGCTCTTCCTTTCCGCTATTTCCGCCATTTTTGCATCATTCAGCCGTGTATCCCCATGGACGCGGGAATAGGACAAATAACCGTTCATCCGGTCAATCTTCGTCAGGTTCCGGCTGCCGCATTTGGGACATACATCCATTTCCAGTTCCTGATGGCCGCAATCGTCGCAATAAGCGAGGGATAAATTGATGCCTTCATAAAAGCCCATATCCATCGCCCGGCGGATCAATGTTTTTATCGCTTCCAGATTGTAATCGATCGGATATTTTACATACTGAATCTTTCCGCCGTTAGCGAGCTCCCAAAAACGATATTCCAGATCCTGCTTCTCGATCGGCGTAATATCTTCTGTTACATGGCAGTGGAAACTGTTGGACACATATTCCCTGTCGGAAACCCCTTCTATAATGCCATATTTTGCCCGGAACTGCTTTACCTGGAGCCCGCAGAGATTTTCTGCCGGCGTGCCGTAAATAGCATACAAGTTCCCGTCCTCTTCTTTGAATTCATTGATTCTTTTATTAATATGCTCCAAAACCTCAAGGGCAAACTGGCCGTCCTCTACCAGTGATTTCCCATTATAGAGTTCCTGCAGTTCATTAAAAGCAGTGATTCCGAAACTGGCCGTCGCCGATTTCAGGATCGGTTTGATTTTGTCGCTCAGCTTTAAATTCCCTCCTAAAAATCCGCCTTCGCAATAAGCCAAGGGATTCGTGGAAGCGCGCATCTCCCCAAGATACGCATAAGTACGTATATGGAGCTGGCGGATCAGGTTCAGGTAATAATCCAGGACTTGATAAAAGTCCTTGCTCTCCTGTTTTGCTTTTGCAAGGATCATCGGCAGATGAAGGGAAACCGCACCGATATTGAAACGTCCGACAAAAACAGGCTTATCCTCGTCGTCCGCCGGATGCATTCCGCCTCTTTCATACCAAGGCGAAAGAAAGGCACGGCAGCCCATAGGGGATATGACTTTGCCATACCGCTTATACATGCTGGCAATATAACCCTTTCCGGTCAGGCTTAACCAGTCGGGATACATCGTTTTTGCAGAACATTTGACTCCGGCTTCAAATACATCTTCCAACGGTTTTCCCGGCCCGTGCAGATTCTCGTCATATAGAAAAACGATCTTCGGGAAAAGCACCGGTTTCTTGCATTCCTTTTTTCCCTGTCCTTTGCGCCTTACATTGAGCATGCAGATGCATGCCAGTTTTGCAAAACGGCCGGTTCCTATGCCGCCGGTCACTGTAATGAAAGGATAATCCCCCCGGCTGCTGGCCACCGTATTGAATTTATATTCCCAGCCCTGGAAACCCTGTTCAAATTCCCGAACCACATCCGCATAAGCCTCGGCTTCCGCCTTTTCTTTGTCAATGCCCAGACGTTCGTATTTCGCCAAGCTTTTCTGGTATGTTTTTTCGGCGTAAGGTTCCAATATCTTGTCTACTTCAGGCACGGTAAAACCGCCGTACTGCTGGCTTGCCGCACTAAGAACGATGTCCCCGATGACATCGAACGCTACGTCCAGCGTTTTCGGTTCGTTATACCAGATGTTCCCCATCTCGAATCCCCCGGTCAATACATTGGACACATCAAAAAGGCAGCAGTTCATCGTATCCCTGCGGGCAGACATGTCATGGACATAAATATATCCGTCGCGGCATGCCTGTATTTCTTCCGTCGTCATGAAAAATTTCTGGTATAGTTCTTTATTAAATTGGTTAAAAATCAGGCTCCTCTTCGTGGACACAAGGGCGCTGTCCGTATTAGCGTTCTCCTTGTCTCCCACATACATAATGGACTGGCTTTTTTTATAGACATCATCCATCATACGTACGAAATCCTGTTTATAATTACGGTAATCCCGATAGCTTTTCGCAACGATCGGTTTTACATTTTCCAAGGCGCTTTCCACAATATTATGCATGATCGGAATCGGGATCTCATCCTGCTCCAATTCCGTTACCTTATCCACTACATATTGACAAATATGCTGTTTTTCTTCTTCCGTAAACTTTGTCAGGGCACGATATGCGCTTTTGCCCACAGCATCGATGACCTTCTGTACATTGAAAGCTTCCAGGCTTCCGTCCTTTTTAATTACCTTAACCTCTCTCTGCGGCTTAAACTCTTCCCCATAATCAATCCCAGATTCCATTGCAGCAGCTTCCATACTACTCATTCTTATACCTCCCGTCTGCTTTTCCACTATATATTGTGATATTTGCAAAATAACCACCAATATTTAGCGGTCAACCTATAGTATAGTGTAAGACAGTGCCGGTGTCAATAAGAGAATCAAGAAAAGCAGGGAAATCAATTTGGCCAGGCCGGGGGCAGGAAGAAAAAGGGGCGGCGGGAAACGGCAGGGGAAGCACAGCGGCAGAACATAGGATGTTACCGGATCATCCCGGATGCTTCCACAGCCCTTACCGCCGCCTGGATTTCTTCTACCGGCAGCGTCAGGGCAAAACGGACGTGCCCTTTTCCAAGAGAACCGAAACTGCTTCCCGGCGTGCAAAGGACACCCGATTTTTCCATTAATTCCATGACAAACGCAACATCATCCGTACCATATTGTTCAGGAATGGCTCCCCAAGCGAACATCGTCCCTTCGCTGTCTTCCACGTCCCAGCCGATAGACCGCAGGCCGCCGCAAAGGGCGTCCCTTCTTTTTTGGTATTCCGCGCATTGAGCCTTGATCATATCATCCGGCCCGTTTAATGCGGCAATAGCCCCGTATTGTACCGGAAAAAAGGTTCCATAGTCAATCTGCGAACGAAGTTTTTTAAAGTTGGCAATAATGTCCTTATTCCCTACGAGAAAGCCCATCCTTGCCCCTGTATAGTTATAGGATTTGGACAAAGAGTAGAACTCCACGCAGACTTCTTTGGCTCCCGGAATAGAAAGAATGGATCTTCCCTCCCTTCCGTCATAAATGATATCGGAATAAGCATTATCATGGACGATGATAATATTTTTCTGCTTTGCCCAAGGAATCAGCTTTTCATAAAAACTCTTAGGGGCAGTTTTACAGATCGGATTCATGGGGTATGAAACGATCATAAATTTTATCCCCTTTAAAAGCTCATCATCCATTCCGTCCAGATCCGGAAGATAATCGTTTTCCGGCAGCAAATCATAGAGTACCAGCTCTGCATCCGCCAGAGAAGGCCCTATAGCAAAAATAGGATATCCGGGATTCGGAACAAGTACGCCGTCCCCTGGATTGCATAACGACAGCCCGATATGGGTAATTCCTTCCTGGGAACCATACACGGACATGATTTCTTCCGGCTCTAAAGAAACCCCGTACCTTTTTTGAAACCTATTTATGACCGACTCGGTCAGTTCCGGCAGATCGGCTAGGGAATACTTATAATTTTCCGGTTTTTTAGCCGCTTCGGCCAGAGCATCTATGATATGCCCTGCCGGTGGAAAATCCGGCGTCCCGACGGAAAGATTATAAACGGTCTTGCCTTGGGCAAGTCTCTCATTCTTCTTTTCATTCAATACCTGGAAGATTCCTTCTTCAAAGTCCTTCATTCTGTCTGCAAATTTCAATTCCATTATCTCTCCTCCTTCTGCAGGATATCCCATATTTCATTCAAATTCCTGATCTCATAATCGATCTTAACATCCGAAAAATTCCAAGCTCCTGCCGGATTATACCAGCACGTGGCGATTCCGGCATTATTGCCGCCCTGCATATCGCTGCTTAGGGAATCCCCGACGATCAAAGCCCTTTCCCTGCAAAATCCCGGAATCATGGAAAAGCATTTTTCAAAAAATTCCTTGCAGGGCTTGGGAACCCCTAACTCTTCCGAAACAAAAATACCGTCTGCCAGCTGATCGAAACCGGAAAGCCGCAGTTTCCTCCTCTGTGTAATGGCAATGCCGTTCGTTACCAGATATTGGCGGTATTTTCCCCTGAGGCTCTTCACCAGTGAATAAGAATCATCTTGATAATAATAAACGCTTCCGAGGGCATCTGCGTATTCTGCTTGAAATGCATCCGCATCTATCCCCTCCTCCCCGATCTGTCGGAACAACTGATAAAAACGCTGGACAAGAGCCTCCCTTTTATCGATCTCACCCTTCTCGATCCGTTTCCAAAAGCTTTCGTTAATGGCGGAATAAACGGCCACCGTCTCATCCGTTGCCTCTCTGCCGAATTTCCGGAAGCAAGATCTGATGGCATAATCTTCTGATTTTTTAAAATCCAGGAGAGTCTGATCCACATCCCATAATATCGTATCAAACTTTTCCATTTTTCTTATATCCTTCCACAGGCGAAAAAGAGTTGGCCGCAAGGCCAACTCGCTAAGATTTACTTCCCGTTATTGATATTGACGGTATCCGGCATCGACGGACCATCTGTTTTCCCTGTTTTCGCATCCGAATTCCTGCTCCATTTCGCTCCCGCAATACAAGCGACGACTACTAAAGCTACGATAATCGCGAATAACAGTAAATAGGAAAAAAAGGAATTAAAAAATAAAATCAAATTTGTCATTTTACTGCCCCTCCTATCCTTTTTCACATACCCGAATGTTTCCTACGGTATCTACTATACCACTTTTCCCCTTCCGCCGTCAAGCGGTCACTTTGTGAATCCACGCTCTTTACCAGCTTCCCTTTTCCAAAAAGCTTTCCGCCATTTCTTCCGCTTCCCGTATAATCGCATCGTCATAGCCCATCACGCCAAGCAGTTTGATGGCGTTTCTGGTAACAGCCCTGCCTTTTAACAGATGGTAATGAAATACCACGTCGTTATCTATGATTTCCTCTTCAAAATGATAATTATTATAATAGCGCTCCAGCAAATGCGTCAATTCGATATCATGAGTGGCTGCAAAGCAAAGCACCGATGACCGGGCAAGGCTTTTTAATATCTGCGTGGAGGCTGCGATACGTTCCACGGTATTTGTTCCTCTCAATACTTCGTCCACAAAACAAAGCACCGGATTCCCATTTTCCTCTATTTGGTTTAAAATCCGTTTTAAAGATTTGATCTCCACGATGTAATAGCTGTCGCCCCCCGCCAGATCATCCCGCAAGGCCATGGACGACATGATCCGGTACAGTCCGGCATGGTAATGATCCGCCATACAGGTATGTATGGTTTGTGCAAGGATGGCGTTTACCGCAACGGTTTTCAAAAAGGTGGATTTTCCGGAGGCATTGGAACCCGTTATAAGTACCCCCTTTTCCGTTAAAATACTGTTTTTGACAGGTTTCTCCAATAACGGATGGTATAAATTTTCCGCCTTTATTCCTCTCCTTTTATCAAACTCCGGGATACAGTACCTTTCGAAAGAGGTCCGGAAAGCGCCGATCGCCGCCATGGCTTCCATATATCCCGTGACTGTCAGCATTCTGTCTATGATCTCTTTATTTTTTCGAACCTCCGACAGCATCAGGTTAAATTTGATCAGATCCAGATGCAAAGCCATGCGCAAATAATCCAGAAGGATTTCCAGCGGATTGCCTGATGCGCTCATCCTGGAGGAAGACATCACGATATAGGAGCCTGTTCGGAAACTGCCCATCTTCTTCCTGCAGTCCTTCAGTTCTTCCCTTTCTTTTTCAAAGGCTCCGGCCGGAAGCTTCTCCATCTTTTCCACATTGTCAACCAGTCTCAGAATATATCCAAAGCTTGTGATATAAGGATCGATTTCATTTTTATCTTTAAAGTAAGAAGTAATATTATACATCAAAGCAGCAACCAGAAGAAGGATGCCGTATTGGACGGAGAAAAACAAAAGCCCAAGAGCAGCAGCGACAGCCAGGTTTCCCAGATAATGCCTCCCGTTGCTTCTTTCTCCCAGCAGATCCAGATAATCCAGATAATCATAGATCGAATATTTCCCTGTCTTCCCGATTCCTGCAAAAAAAGTCTGGTAAGCGACCCTGTCTTCTTTATTCTGCATAAAATAACGAATATGCTTCTCCATCGTTTCCGTTCCCGCATCATCCTGCATGGGGGTGCGCAGCAGATAATAAAGGTATTCCTCTCCTGCGGCGGAATAGGTATAGTTCATACGTTTGAATACTTCATCCATATTCAGGTCGTTCCAAGTAATATCGTCGATATGGAAGCCGGTATGCTCGTGAACCTTATAGTATCGGGAAATCCTTTTCAGTTCCTCTTCCTTATATTCCCCGTGCTTTGGCAGTTCGCCATAATGATCCCTGAGCCACAGGATAAAATTTTTTTTCTTTTTCTGTTCATCCCAAAATCCTTTCAGCATGATCAGGACGATAATCGCAATAATCACTCCGGAAAATATGATATATTCCATCCCTTCCACTCCCATTCTGTTCTGCCGATGTCCGCAATCCGGTCCTTATACCGGATTCCTATCGGCGTTTTTTTATACTTCCCGATATATTCGTATTTTTCCCACATATGCATAGGAAAAACCATATCGGCATCCGTATGTTCCAAAAAATAGTCCATGCCCCATCCATATGCCCTTCCAAGCCTGGGATCCAGCGGCACGAAAGCTGCGTCAAAATGCATTCCATGGATAGCATCAATCTCCTTTTTGTAGTCCTTTTCCATATTTTCATTCCACGGATAAGGCTCGCCTTCCCAATGCCACCAGTTCAGATCGCCGGCATGGTAAAAACTGCGTCCTTCTGCGCGGACAATAAATGCAACTCCGGCATCGGTGGAACGAAGCGTTTGTATTTCCAAGTCTTCCGAAGATATCCTTTGATTCTTTCCAACATTCGTAATCTGGCCGAGGACGGAAGGATCGATCCTGTTTCTTTCCAAATATTTGCCGTTCAGCTTAATATCATTGCTAAGGAAAAAATGGATTTTCGGATATTCTTCTGCCAGATCCAATATCTTCAGCTGAAAATGGTCCTGATGCTTATGGGAAGCAAAAATGTAAATTTTCTTCCCGCTCTCCCAAGAAGGAAGATTTCCTTTGTAATAATCAAATAATAATACACAGGTGTCCATTTCTATTGCAAAACCGCTATGATAAATATAAGTGATCTTCATATCTTTTCCCTGTTGAAAAACAGGAACCATCCACTTTGTGAATGTATACACTCCATGAATGATTCCTTAAGCTTTTATTTTATAAATGCTCCTTTGTTATAAAAATCCAATACCAAAATTATAAGAAAATATATTTCAATATGAATAATACCGTAAGTACATACATCAATACGCTGACTTTCTTCTCTTTCGCTTTACCGGATACTAAGCTGATGATCGTCCATGAGATCACGCCGATCGCGATGCCCTCGGAAATGCTGTATGCCAGAGGCATAGCGATAATGCAGAGGAATGCCGGGATAGCGTCCGTCATATCATTAAAATCGATCTTCGCTACGGAACCCATCATATAGAAACCTACGATGATTAAAGCCGGAGCCGTTGCAAAAGATGGTATTGTCAGGAATAAGGGCGAGAAAATCAAGGCAAGCAGGAACAAAAGCCCCGTTACGACAGCCGTAAGTCCTGTCCTTCCCCCTTCTGTCACGCCGGAAGCGCTTTCCACATAAGTCGTTGTGGTAGATGTACCGAAAACAGCGCCGACGCTGGTCGCAACCGCATCCGCCAAAAGAGCCCCTTTGATTCTCGGAAGCTTTCCATCCTTATCGAGCATATTCGCTTTGGAGGAAACACCGATCAAGGTTCCCAGCGTATCAAACAGATCGACAAACAGGAAGGAAAACATAATAACGATGAAATCCAGTACCTTAATAGATGAAAAATCGGCCTTGAACACTTGTCCGAACGTATTTCCTATGGAAGAAAAATCGAAGCTTACGATGGCATGGGGAATGGTGGAGAACCAGCCCGCATCCGGGTTAGGCACATATATCCCGAGCAGTTCGCAAACAATGCCGAGCACCCATGTGGCAACGATACCGAGGAGGATGCCTCCTTTTACATTTTTAATTAAAAGCACCGCCGTAATCAGAACGCCGATGATCGCCAGCAACGCGGTAATGCCCACTGTAGAGAATTCCTCGCTTGCAAATTTCTGGTATGTCAGCAAAGTCGAATCGTCATTTACAATGACTTTTGCATTCTGCAGGCCGATAAAAGCAATAAACAGGCCGATACCGACACTTACTGCGGACTTCAGCGTCATAGGGATCGCATTGAAGATCGCCTCGCGCACATTCGTCAAAGACAGCACGATAAAGATCAGGCCTTCCACAAAAACCGCCAGCAGCGCGATCTGCCAGGAATACCCCATCTGCAATACGACCGTAAATGCAAAGTAGGCGTTTAATCCCATGCCGGGAGCTAACGCAAACGGATAATTTGCCAAAAGCGCCATCAACAAAGTACCCACAAAAGAAGCCAGCGCTGTCGCGATCAGCACCGCATTGGCATCCATTCCAGCAGCGGAAAGGATGCTGGGGTTTACGGCAAGAATATAAGCCATTGTCATGAAGGTAGTCACACCGGCCATTATTTCGGTCTTCACGTCTGTCTTATTTTCTTTTAACTTGAAAAATTGTTCCAACATATCTCCTTGTACCTCCTAAAATAATAAGAAAATTAAGTAACATTTATTGAAAAGCAAAATAAGAATTCCCATTTTGCTGGTCAATCCTTGTATCGGTTGATGATCTCATTCGCCTTGCGGTAAATATCTTCCGGGTCTTCCGAAAGAAGGAATTTGCCGTCCCGGTACAGGATCTTTCCATGGATCATCGTCATTTTGACATTCTGTTTGCTGCCGCTGTATACAATATTTTTCGCGATATGGTTCAGGGGCTGCATATTCGGCATATGCAGATCGATCATAACCAGGTCGGCCAGCTTGTCCTTCGACAGCGTATCGGCATCCCACAGATGCATTGCCTTCGCTCCGTTTACCGTAGCCATTTTCAGGACTTCCATAGCATCCACTGCAGCAGCATCCTTATTTTTCAATTTAGCCAGCCCTGTGACAAGGAACATTTCCCGGAACATATCCAGGCAGTTGTTGCTTGCCGGGCCGTCCGTGCCGATCGCCACGTTTAACCCTTCTTCCAGGAAACTGCTGACCGGCGCAATGCCGCTTGCCAGCTTCGTATTGGAACCCGGGTTGGTAATTACGCTGACTCCTTTTTCCTTAAAAAGCTTCATCTCTTCTTTCGTCAGCCATACGCCGTGGTAAACGCCTCCTCCATAGTCGAACATACCGAGGGAATCGAGGAAAATACCCGGGGACATTCCATAACGGTCCATGCATCCTGCCACTTCCGCTTCCGTTTCCGACAGATGGACATAGATAGGGGCTTTTTTTCTTGCCGAAAACCCGGCGATCTCTTCCATCAATTCCTTGGAACAGGTATATTCCGCATGGAAACCGGGCAGGAAGGAAAGCAACGGATGCTTCCCGTTCAATTCTTCATACCATTTTTCCAAAAGTTCCACGGACTGGCTGAAGTTATTGACTCCGCCTGTCTGTACGCAGCGCATGCCCATGTCCGCGCAGGCTCTGGCAATGCTCTCCGGCGTGAGATACATATCAAAAATAGAAGTGATTCCGCTGGTCAGATATTCCAAAACCGCCAGCTTCGTCAAGTAGTAAATGTCTTCTTCCGAGAGCTTCGCTTCAATCGGAAATACTTGTTCATTCAGCCATGCCTGCAATGGGAGGTCGTCCGCATAGGAACGCAGCAGCGTCATGCCTGAATGGGTATGGGCATTTTTAAACCCGGGCATTAACAGATTCCCCCGGCAGTCGATTTCTTCATCCCAAAGAATGTCCCCTTTTTGAGAACATCCAAAAAGGGCGATTGCTTCTGCAGTATCTTTATCGCCGCCGTCGCCTGCATACACGATCCTTTCATCCTTTATCCAGAGTTCTCCTTCAAAAATAGACCTGTTTTCTTCCATTGTCAATAGCAACGCATGGTAAAACCGGATATTCATCGATGTATTTCCTCCTACTTATTTTTCCTGTTGTACCGAAAAATCCTTACAATAGTAATTGCGGCAAAAGACCTTTTTCTGCGTATGCATGCGCAGTGATACGATCCATATGCCGCATTTTCTATATTCCAGCCGCTATCTTTTCTTATAGAAACTTTTTCACAGATTCCGCCACTAACTTTGTAAACAAAGGCGCCGCCTGGCTGGCTGCTTCCTGTACCTCTTCATGAGTCAAAGGATTTTCCGTCATCCCTGCCGCCAGGTTGCACACGCAGGAAATCCCGCATATCCGCATTCCCATATGGTTCGCGGCAATGGCTTCGACCACCGTGCTCATTCCCACAGCATCCGCGCCAAGGACACGTACCATGCGTATTTCTGCCGGGGATTCAAAGGAAGGCCCGGTCAGCTGCATATATACCCCTTCCTTCAGGGGAATCCCATATTCCTTTGCCGTCTGCCTGAGTATTTCCTGCAGGCCTTTATCGTACACGCTGCTCATATCCGGGAACCGGGTGCCTAACTCATCCACGTTCGGCCCGATCAGCGGGTTCGGCACAAAACAGGAAATATGATCCGTGATCATCATCAAATCCCCCGCATGGAAGGAAGCATTGACGCCGCCGGAAGCATTGGTAAGGAAAAGTATCTCCGCCCCCATCATCTTCATCAGCCTGGTGGGAAGAACTACGTCTCCGATCGGATATCCTTCATAATAATGAACGCGCCCTTTCATGCATACTACAGGTACCTTCCCGAGATAGCCGAAGATAAACTTTCCTTCATGGCCTGGTACGGTGGATACCGGAAATCCTTCGATTTCCCCATAAGGAAGTTCTTCGGCCGCTTCTATCTGATCCGCAAAATTTCCAAGGCCGGAACCAAGCACGATAGCCGCTTTCGGCTGAAATTTTATTTTTTCACGGACACTCTCATAACATTTTAATAGTTTTTCATAATCCTTTTTCATATGTGCTCCACCCTTCTCCCTTTTATTAATAGTAACAATATACCATGTGATGAAAAAAAAGGCAACTATCAAACGAAAGAGGCATGATTCTGGTGGATGCTAAATAATAATGCAGACCATTCCTCCATTGCTGTCGTTTACTATTTTTTGCATGGTTTCCTGTAGTTTTACCTGGCTTTCTTCTCCAATCATTGCTATTTTGCTTGTAATTCCGTCATTAACAAGCTGTTCCACCGTTTTTCCAAAAATATTGGTTTCCCAAATTCCTTCTTCGCTCGTTCCTGCGTCGGAAATATAACGGATCAGGTCTTCCGCCTGCTGTTCCGTACCGACGATAGGGGATATTTCGGTTTCGATATTGGCGCGTATCATATGGATGCTCGGGCTTTCTGCCTTGATCTTTACGCCGAATTTGTTGCCATGGCGTATCACCTCCGGCCTATCCAGCGTAATTTCATCCCGGTCGGGAGTAACGACGCCGTAACCTTTGCATCTGACTGCCTCTACGGCATGAAGGACTTTGACATATTCCTTTTTCATCTTAGCCATATCTTTTAGGATGGATAAGAGCTGGTATTCTCCGGTAATGTTTTCGCCGACCAGGTCGCTGAGCATTTCATAATAGTAGGAATCGTCCACATCGAGAGATACGGATACGCATCCGCTGGCCATATCCACCCCGTCCACCTTGCATTTGCGTATGTAATCGCTTTCCAGCATAATCCCATTTCCGGCCACATCCCTGACGCAGCTTAAATGCCCCATCAGTTCTTTGATCTGCGCGATGATATCGGCTTTCATCCTATGGGTATTGGGCAGCATTTCCACCCATTTCGGCATATAGAACTCGATCATTGTCAGGGGGAATTCATAAAGGATATTTTCCATAATGGCATGAATGTCATCCTTTTTCAACTGCTCGCAGTTTACCGCCATCGCACTGACCTGGTATTTTTTTTCGATGTCGTTTGTCAGCTTTTTCGTTTCCTCGGAATAAGGCTTCTCGGAATTAACCAAAACGATAAAAGGTTTATGTATTTTTTTCAATTCCTGTATTGTTCTTTCCTCCGCAGGAATATAATTTTCCCTCGGTATCTCGCTGAAGCTGCCGTCACAGGTGACAACGATCCCGATGGTGGAATGGTCGTTGATCACCTTTCTCGTTCCGATTTCCGCCGCCTGCGTAAAAGGAATCTCCTCTGCGGACCAAGGGGTCTTTACCATTCGTTCGACATCTTCTTCCATATGGCCGCTGGCTCCGTCTACCATATATCCCACGCAGTCGATCAGGCGCACATTGACATCAATATCATCGCTTAATATGATTTTTGCCGCTTCTTTCGGAATAAATTTCGGCTCCGTAGTCGTAATGGTCTTCCCGCCGGCGCTCTGGGGCAGCTCATCCATTGCCCTTTCCTTTTCATGTTCCTGCGTCATATAAGGAAGCACCATAATATCCATGAATCGTTTGATAAAGGTGGATTTCCCGGTTCTCACCGGCCCCACCACTCCTAGGTAGATTTCCCCTCCTGTGCGGGATTGAATATCTTTGTATAAGTTATGTGTATGCAGCGCATCCATAAAAAAAGCTCCCCTTCCATATTTGCTGTTACAATATATGCAGGGGAGTTTTACATTATTCTGTGTATATGAGCTTCTTAAAATTCTTTTTTCCGCGTTTCAACACGAGACCGTCGCCGGAAAACTGCTCTTTTCCAAAAACTGCCTTAATATCGTCTACTTTTTCACCGTTTACGCTGACGCCGCCCTGTTCCACTGCCCGCCGCCCTTCGGAACGGGATGTTACCAAGCCGGAAACAGTCAGCATGGACAGGATATCGATTTTATCTTCCACAAAATTTCCTGCTTCCAGGGAAACCGAAGGCATCTGCTCCGCATTCCCGCTGGAGAATAATGCCTTTGCGCCTTCCAGCGCTTTCTGCGCCTCTTCTTCGCCATGGACAAGCTTGGTCAGTTCAAAAGCCAGAATTTCCTTCGCCTTGTTCAGCTCGCTTCCTTCCCATCGGTCCATTTCATCGATCTGCTCCAATGGAAGGAAAGTAAGCATACGGATGCATTTGAGCACGTCGGCATCGGCCACATTGCGCCAATACTGGAAAAATTCAAAAGGAGATGTCTTATTGGGATCGAGCCATACGGCTCCTTTCTGGGTTTTTCCCATTTTCTTCCCTTCCGAATTCAAGAGGAGGGTAATTGTCATAGCATAAGCATCTTTTCCGAGTTTGCGGCGGATCAATTCCGTACCGCCCAGCATATTGCTCCATTGGTCATCCCCGCCGAACTGCATATTGCAGCCGTACTTCTGATACAATACATAAAAATCATAGCTCTGCATGATCATATAGTTGAATTCCAGGAAACTCAATCCCTTTTCCATACGCTGTTTATAACATTCCGCCGCCAGCATGCGGTTCACGCTGAAATGAGCGCCCACTTCCCGCAAAACTTCAATATAATTCAGATCCATCAGCCAGTCCGCGTTATTTACCATCAGCGCCTTTCCTTCGGAAAAATCGATGAACCGGCTCATCTGCTTTTTGAAGCAGTCGCAGTTATGCTGGATCATTTCCGGCGTCATCATCGTACGCATATCGCTTCTGCCGGAAGGATCACCGATCATGCCCGTACCGCCCCCGATCAGGGCAATCGGCCGGTTACCCGCCATCTGCAGCCTTTTCATCAGGCACAGCGCCATAAAATGGCCCACATGGAGGCTGTCCGCCGTAGGGTCAAAGCCGATATAAAAAGTGGCTTTCCCGTTATTGATCAATTCTTTGATCTCCTCTTCATCCGTAAGCTGGGCAAGAAGCCCCCTTGCCTTTAATTCATCAAATATCGTCATTTCTTTGCTCCTCATCTTTATCACTTATTTACCATCAGCTTTACCATCGCCTGGTTCAGACCGTCCACTGTCAGCTTGTACATAGGAAACATATTTTTGATCGCCGTTTCTGCTTCCCGCCAGGGCGCATGGCCCGGAGCCATCTTCGGATTGAGCCAGACGATCTTTTTATAATGCCTCTTCATCAACAGCAGCCAGTCCATGCCGGAAAGCCCGCCGTTCGGCCCCCTGTAATTCCCCGTAGTAGAATACAGTTCTTCCGGCGCCATGGCGGCATCCCCGACAATAATCACTTTATAATCGCTGTCCAGATTACGGAACATCCATTCCGTATCGATCCAGTCCCCGTTTTCACACTCCGGCGTTTTATAAAGCTTGCTATAAATACAGTTGTGGAAAAAATAAGTCTTTACATCTTTATAGTGATTGGATTTGTGTACCGACTGGAACAGCTCGCTCAGCAAAGTGGTATAGGGGATCATCGTTCCGCCCGAATCCATCAAAAGCAGCAGCTTGACCGCATTTTTCCTTGGCTTGTCCATCACGATCTGGAGGCATCCGCCGTTATTGCACGTCTTATTTACAGTGCCGTCGATATCCAGCTCCGTTTTTGGAATATCCAGCCGGCTGGAAAACTGGCGCAGTCTGCGCAGAGCCTGCTGGAACTGCCGGTTGTCGATCACCTTATCTTCCCTGAAATCCCTGTATTTTCTGGCTCCGATTACCTGAAAGGCCGACTGGTATCCGGTGGTTCCTCCTACGCGGACTCCCCCCACGTTGCCGCCGGTATTTCCGAAAGAAGTCTTGCCCATCGTTCCGATCCAGTAGCTTCCCCCGTTATGTTCGCTGTCCTGGTCCTTCAGGCGCTGTTTGAACTTCTCTTCTACGTCTTCTTTATCGATCTGGACCTCTTCCATCCGGTTCAGATGATCCCTCGCCTCTTCATGGGCGAGTTCCATCATATCGGACTTGTCCAGCCACCGCAGCATTTGGGAAGTAACTTCATTTTCCGACTGAACCCCTTTAAAATGTTCCTCAAAGGCCATATCAAACTTATCATACTCCGTCTCGCTCTTCACAAGAATCATCCGCGCCACATAATAAAACCGGGTCAGGCTGCTGTCGCATAATCCCTTATCCAGAGCTTCCTGCAAAGTAAGCCATTCGCTTAAGGTTACTTCCAATCCTTTTGCTTTCAAGGTGTCAAAAAATTTTTCAAACATATCCTTTCATTCACCTGCCCCTTACTGTCTCCAGATCTTCGTCTTTTTTTACGATAACGCCGATGAAAGGAAGTTCCTTCTGAATCTTCTCGAGGGGGATTCCTCCGATCTGAAGCGCATTGACCCAGTCGATCAGCTCAGAAGTGCTTGGCTTCTTCCGCACGTCCTTGATAGAACGTATCCAATAAAACACATCCATCGCGCTTTTCAACAGCTTATCCTCGATATCGGGGAAATGCGTTCTGACGATTTCCGCCATCAATTCCTCTCCCGGGAAATCGATATAATGGAAAATGCACCTTCTTAAAAATGCATCCGGCAGTTCTTTCTCCGCATTGGAAGTAATGATGACGATCGGCCTGTTTTTCGCCTTTACCGTCCTCTTTGTCTCATGAATATAAAATTCCATCTGGTCCAATTCCCATAAAAGGTCATTAGGGAATTCCAGATCTGCCTTATCGATCTCATCGATCAGAAGCACGGCCTGCTCCTCGCTTTCAAAAGCTTCGCCCAACTTGCCCAGCTTAATGTATCTGGCAATGTCGTCCACCCCTTCTTCTCCGAACTGTCCGTCATAAAGTCTTTGGATCGTATCATAAACATACAACCCCTCCTGTGCCTTCGTCGTCGATTTAATATTCCAGATAATCAGTTTTTTTCCAAGGGATTTTGCCACCGCTTCCGCCAGCATCGTTTTCCCTGTTCCCGGTTCCCCTTTGATCAGCAATGGTTTCTGCAGCGCGATCGCCACGTTTACGCTTGCCATTAACTGTTCCGAAGCCACATACTCGGATGTGCCGGAAAATCCTTGTTTCAATTCGCTCATATTCTACCCCGTTTCTGCCTCCCTCACTTTATGAAGACCCGAATATTCTTCCTAAAGCAGAGAAACCGCTTTTCTATATGTTACGATATAAACTGGTCAAACGCAAGGTCTGAATTCTCCAGTTTTTTATCCCGGATCATCAATTCTTTTACCGCTGTTCCCGCTTCTTTCCCATCGAATAACACAGCGTTCACCTGTTCGATAATGGGAATCTGCACTTGGTATTTTTCGGCCAGTGCCAGAGCGGCTTTTGCCGAGTATACGCCTTCCACTACCATCTTTACTTCCTTCATGGCCTCTTCCATGGAATAGCCCTTGCCGATCAATATACCCGCCCGGCGGTTTCTGGAATGCATGGAAGCGCAGGTAACGATCAGATCCCCGATCCCGGTAAGTCCGCAGAAAGTTTCAAAATGTCCGCCCATGGCAATGCCCAGACGGGCAATCTCAGTAATCCCCCTCGTAATAAGGGCGGCTTTCGTGTTATCTCCATAACCTAACCCATCCGCAATTCCTGCCGCCAGCGCAACCACGTTTTTCAGCGCCCCGCCCAGTTCGATGCCGAGGACGTCCGGGCTGATATATACCCGGAAAACTTCGTTCATAAATATGTTCTGTAAATATTCTGCCGTTTTTTTGTCTTTCGCGCCCACGACGATCGTCGTCGGAAGCCCTCTTCCCACCTCTTCCGCATGGGACGGCCCTGATAATACTGCCACTTTGGCCTGTGGAATTTCTTCCTCAATGATCTGGGACAGGGTAAGAAGGCTTTTTTCTTCGATCCCCTTCGCTACATTAACTATGATCTGCCCCTCTTCCACATATTCTTTCATACGGTTCGCCGTACTCCGCGTAAAAGGCGACGGAACGGCAAGGACAAGAATATCTTTCCCTTTTACCGCACCTTCCAGATCTGCCGTGAAAACCATATCTTCCGGGAGCTTTACGCCCGGCAGTTTATCTTTATGTTCATGCTCCTTTTCCAGCATGTCGATCTCTTCCTGCAGAATGGACCATACTGTAACTTTATGTCCGTTTTTGTAAAGCAGGGCCGCTAAAGCAGTCCCCCAGCTTCCCGCTCCGATAATGCTGATATCCGCCATATTTCCTCTCATTCTGCCGCCGCAGGCGGCTCTCTATTCCGGGGGGATTTTCATTCTCAATCTTTCCCCTCTTTTCCGCCGTTTTACTTGTCGCTTTGTTTCTTAAAAAGATAAGTTCTTCGTTCTTCTCCTTTCAGAAGACGCTTGATATTTTCCCGGTGCTTATAATATGCCATAACCGTTAAAAATGCCGCAATCCCGTACAGTTCCCACAAATTCCCCTGTTTCATGTCTTCAAAAAATCCCGTCTGCCCGGAAACGACGATTTGTATCATAAAAGCCGCATATACAAGCAGCGACCCCAGGGAAACATAATGCGTCGTCAGAAAAATGCCGAAAAACACAACCGCTCCGACCGCTAAAAATGCCGGATGGAAAGATAAAAGAAGGCCTGCCGTGGCCGCGATTCCTTTCCCCCCTTTAAAATTCAGGTAAAAAGGAAAATTGTGGCCTAAAATAGCCCCGGCCGCCGCATACATTTTCCATAAATAGACCATTTCCGGATATTTCTTTCCAAACAATATCGAACAAGCTATGACCGCCAGCACGCATTTCAACACATCTCCGGCAAAAACGATAAGCCCCGCTTTTGTTCCAAGCACCCGCAAAGTATTGGTCGTCCCGGCATTGCCGCTTCCATGTTGCCGGATATCGATGCCGTGCATCCTGCCATAGATATATGCGGTCTGAAACAGCCCGAATAAATATCCGATCGCCAAACATAAAATCCGTTCCACTTTACCGACTCTCCTTCCTTTCCCTGATGAAAAACTTCAAAGGCGTCCCCCGAAACCCGAAAGCCTCCCTGATCTGGTTCTCAATGTACCTCGTATAAGAAAAATGCATCAATTCTTTATCATTGACAAAAATAACAAAGGTAGGAGGCTTCACCGAAACCTGGGTGATATAATAAAGCCGGAGCCTTTTTCCCTTGTCGGAGGGAGGCTGCTGCAAAGCAACCGCTTCCGCCATAATCTCGTTCAAAACACCCGTCGCTATGCGCATGGAATGGTTTTCATTGACAATATCTATCGTTTCATACAGTTTATTCAGGCGCTGGCCGGTTACGGCAGAAATATACAGGATTTCGGCATAAGGCATAAAGGACAATACTTCCCTTATCCGGCCGGTAAATTTCTTCATGGTATGGTTGTCCTTCTCGACAGCATCCCATTTATTGACTGCCACAATGACCGCCTTGCCGCGCTCATGGGCAATTCCGGCGATCTTGGCATCCTGCTCCGTCACTCCTTCCACGGCATCGATCACCAGTACCGCGATATCGGCCCGCTCCACAGCGCTGACTGCCCGTATGATCATATACTTTTCCAGTTCTTCCTTAATTTTATTCTTGCGCCTCAGCCCGGCAGTGTCGATCAGGACATACTCCTTCCCTTTGTATTTCACCTCCGTATCCACGGCATCCCTTGTAGTTCCTGCGATATCCGACACGATCAGGCGGTTTTCCCCGATCAGGCGGTTAATAATGGAGGATTTTCCCACATTGGGTTTTCCGATGATGGCCACCTTGATCCTGCCGTCTTCTTCCTCTTCTTCCTGCGCTTGGCCGAAATGGGAAATTACTTCATCCAGCATATCTCCGATTCCCAATTTGTTGACCGAAGATATGGGATGCGGGTCCCCGATCCCAAGATTATAGAACTCATAGACATCCGCCATATATTTTTCATAATGATCCACTTTATTGACAACCAGGACCACCGGTTTCTTTGAACGCCTCAGCATATCCGCCACCTTTGCATCAGCATCTACCAATCCCTGTTTTACGTCCGTCATAAACAAGATCACGTCCGCCGTGTCAATCGCCGTCTGTGCCTGTTCCCGCATCTGCGACAGAATAATATCCTTGCTGTCCGGCTCGATGCCTCCCGTATCGATCAGCGTAAACGATGTATCCAGCCATGTAACGTCCGCGTAGATCCTATCCCTCGTAATACCCGGCGTATCTTTTACAATCGATATCCTTTCCCCGGCCAATAAGTTAAACAGCGTGGATTTCCCTACATTGGGCCTTCCTACTACTGCCACAATCGGCTTTTTCCTTTTTTTCATTTCCAACCTCCCGCCTTTCCGTTTCAGGCTTCAGCTATTTCCTAATATAGCATTTACAAAATCACGTCCGCTTGATTTTACAATATCTACCCTGACTTGTAAAGCTTTTTCCAGTTCTTCCACCGTCATATCGTCCAGAAAGACCCTTTCTCCGCTGCGCAGCACATTTTCAGGAAGCAGGATGCGGTTCCCCAGCGCTTTTCCCTTCAGCTGCCTTTCTATATCCTGCCCGGTCAAAAGCCCGGATACCGTAATGCGTTCCCCAAAAAATTCATTGGTGATTCCAAACACCCTGATCTGGAGGAAATCAAAAATTTCCATCATTTGTTCTGCCATAGAAAGAATATACGGATAAGCCAGCTTTCCGGTTACGAGGGAAAGAACGCTTTTTTCCATGCTGTGTTCTTTCCCGCCTTCCGCCGCTTCTTCCAGCGCTTCTTTAAACTCATCCTGTAAAAGCCGGAGCATCCCCACGCCGTTTTCCAACTGGAGATAGCCGTCATAGCGATCTTCCTCCGGCAGCTCTTCTTCCGCCAGGATATACCATTCGTCGCTGGCATGGATAAAATGCAACCCATACAACGGATATAGTTTTTCCTGCCACCGGCGGACGAGCGCCAGCACCTCCTTGGCATCTTCTTTCGTAAAAGGTTCCAGAGGATACAGCCCTTCCCTATACCGGGAAAGCCCTACCGGAACTATGGACACGCTTTCCAGCACCGGCAGATAATCTGCCAGATCGGAAACCGTCCGTTCCAGCTCTTCTTTATCATTCACTCCCTTGCAAAGCACGATCTGACCATTCATAGCGATTCCCGCTTCATAAAGCCGGTCCGCTTTTTTTAATGACTCCCCTGCAAAACGGTTGTTCAGCATCCGGCATCTTAATTCAGGATTCGTCGTCTGGAAGGAAATATTGATCGGCGACAAATGGTATTTGATAATCCGGTCGATATCATGATCCGACATATTCGTAAGCGTCACATAATTTCCCTGCAAAAAGGAAAGCCTGGAATCGTCGTCCTTAAAATAAAGAGTTTCCCGCATCCCTTTGGGCATCTGGTCAATAAAGCAGAAAATGCATTTGTTATGGCAGGAACGGTATTCATCCATCAAACCGTTTTCAAATTCGATCCCCAGATCTTCCCCATACTCTTTATCGATCTCCAGCAGCCATTCCTCTCCATCCGCTTTTTCTACCAGCACTTCTATATATTCATCCTGGATCAGATACTGATAATCAAAGATATCTGTGATTTCTTCTCCGTTGATCTGCAGCAGCCTGTCCCCGGCCTCTATTCCCATTTCCTGTGCAATGCCGTTTCCGGCCGTATTTTTTACAATGTGCCCTTTTTTCTTCATTCCTTGCCTCCTCGTCACAGTCCACCTATATTCTACTAGAATTTCCTTGACGTGTCACTACCAGGAATGATATAAATGAAGATATATAGTTTTGCTTTTCTTTATGACAAAAAAATGGAAAAAAACCGAAGATTCAAACAGCACGGAGGTCAATATGCCTAATTTACATGAACTGGAGGCCGCTATACCGGTTGCCCCGCTGAAGATTGTTGCTACGGAATCCGCCGCAAAGCTGGCAGAACGTGTCAACCAATATCTGATAGAATTCCGAAAGACAGTAAACAACCTTGCCAAAAACGATCCCGCTTTTCAGGGTTATGTAGAAGACAATTATCTTGCGGAAGCTTCCTGTCCCCGTTTCGGCACGGGTGAAGGAAAAGGAGTATTCCATGAATCTATCCGCGGAAAGGACGTATTCTTTCTCGTAGATGTCTGCAATCACAGCATTACATACAAAATGAACGGTTATATCAACCACAAATCCCCGGACGACCACTATCAGGACCTGAAGCGGCTTATCGCCGCAGCATATGGAAAAGCCCACAGAATCAATGTTATTATGCCCTTTCTGTATGAAGGCAGGCAGCATAAGAGAACCGGAAGGGAATCTTTGGACTGCGCTTATGCCATTGAAGAACTGAGCAACATGGGGGTATCCAATTTTATTACGTTCGACGCGCATGACCCAAGGGTGCAGAATGCCGCGCCGCTCGCCGGTTTCGACAATTTTACGCCTCCTTACCAGTTTATCCGGGCTCTTTTACATACCGAGGAAGATCTGATCATCGATAAATACCATACCGTCGTGATCAGCCCTGATGAGGGCGCGCTCGACCGGGCCGTTTATTTCGCTAATGTACTCGGTGTGGATACGGGCATGTTTTACAAACGCAGGGACTATTCCATGATTGTCAACGGAAAAAATCCCATCGTGGCCCATGAATTTTTGGGCGACAACATCGACGGAAAAGACGTAATTATTATCGATGATATGATCTCTTCCGGCGGAAGTATGCTGGATACGGCAAGGCAGCTGAAAAACATGAATGCGAAAAGGGTATTCATCTGCTGTACTTTCGGTTTGTTTACCGATGGACTCTCCGCCTTTGACGAAGCTTATGAAAAATGCTATTTCGACAGGGTAGTGACAACGAATCTGACCTATCAGCCTCCGGAACTGAAAGGGCGCCCCTATTATGTAGAAGCCGATATGAGCAAATTCCTCGCTTCCATTATTGATTTTATGAACCACGATTCTTCCATGGCCAACGTTTCCACCCCTACGGAAAAAATCCATGAACTGCTGGCAAAATACAACAACCGGGAAGAAGTCATCTTATAAACAAAACAGAAAACGGGGAGAATGCCCGCATTTTTGGCATTCTCCGAAACATTAAGAAACTCTTAGGCTGCGTTTTTTGCAGCTTTAGAGTTTCTTAATGTTTTACTCACACTAATAGAAGGAATGTCAATACTACCTTGAACAGATCCCCGTCCAGTATGATTTGGAACGTCCCGTTCTGGGCTTCTGTCAGATTCTTTGCTATAGACAGGCCGAGGCCGCTTCCTTCTGTGCTTCGCGCTACATCGCCCCGGATAAAACGTTCGGTCAGTTCGTCCGCATTAATATTCAGCGGCTGGGCAGAAATATTTTTCAAGGAAAATTCCACATATTTCTTCCCGTCTTCATCGGACAGATCCGCCATATCGATATATACCCTCGTTCCTTCCATGGCATATTTCACGATATTATTGAACAGGTTTTCCACTACCCGCCATATTCGCCTGCTGTCAGCTTCGATATACATGGAATCCTTCGCATACCGGATGACAGGAGCCAGTTTTTTTTGCTCGAATTTTTCCGAAAACTCCCCGATCGTCTGGTTCACCAATTCCACCAGGTTGATCCTCTCCCACTGAAGGGAAATATTGCCGGAAGAAATCTTGGATGCCTCCACTAAGTCATCGGTCAGCTGCTTTAACCGCTGGGATTTGGTATCCAGCACTTCCACATATCCCTTTATTTTTTCGCTTTCTATGTTTTCCCTTTTAATCAGATCCACATAGTTAATAATGGAAGTCAAAGGCGTCTTAATATCATGGGATACGTTAGTAATCAGATCCGCTTTCAGCCGTTCGTCCTTCATGCTCGTTTCCACCGCTACGCGTATTCCCTCGCCGATATTGTTGACCGCACGGGCCAATGCCAGATTATCGCCATGAAGATGATTCTCATCCACCTTATGTTTAAAATCACCTTCCTTTATTTTCTCAATTCCTTCCACGATGCGCTGCCTGTCTTTCGTATTGCGGTAAATCAGCACTCCGAAAGCCAGATCGAGAACAGCCGCAATAAGGATTCCTTTCCATCCCAAAAGAGTAAATAGGAAATTGACAATAAGGAATACGGCATAAGGAAGCCAGGATTTTGCAATAACATCGCCGTTATCATAGATCTTCCAGGCTACCGCCCTTCCGTTCACCGCGGCTTTAAAAACCAGGCTTTCTTTCCAAAGATTATCGGCTTTCAGCCTCCGCACCAGGCTATAATAAAATCCCGTAAATAACAGCTCGCAAATCAGAACAACTCCTCCGGCTGCGATAACAAACCATGTTTCATAATAAAATTCATGCGCCATGGAATCATAAATATAAGTAAAAGCTACGATGATTCCGCCTACCAGCAGGATGGCGGCACCTACCATGCATTCCGTCGGTATATGGTCAATTCCTTTCAAGCAGACAGACAGATTCCCCTCTTCATCGATGCAGCGGCCTTCCATAGCTGTCAGATAAACCAAAAGAAGCAGCCAGGCGCAGACACATGCGAAAGCAAATCCGATCAGCTGCCAGTAATAAGGCATATAGCTTTCATATCCTTGCATTCCCTGGATATAGACGTCATCTGCCGCATAGGAAGTATCCACGCCGATCCAGACCTTCATTGTTTCCGGGTAAGCATATTCAAAGGAATTGAATACATGACGTACGGTTTTTTCCTCTAACAGGGTATTGGAATCGTATTTCATATCTTCCGGGCTGAAATACAAGTATTTCCCATAAGATTTGAACTGTCTGTCTGCCTCTTCCTCTGAAAGCGTACGGGAAGCCAGATTGGTATATATTTCCCTTCGATCCCCGACATCCTTTATAATATAAAACCTTAAATTGGAATGATCAATATCATAAAATTCCTTGTATTTTAAATATTCCTGGTAATTGCCGGCAAGAATTGCCGCCGTTTCCTGCACATACTGGCAAAGCTCTTTATAATCTTCCCATGTTCCGGTATATTCTTCAATATTCTTTCCATCCACAGTCTGATACCGGTTCAAAAGAACGGACGCGTTCGTATCGTCCCTGTGAAATTCCCCGTTTTCCAGCCCGTTGGCCGATACGCTGTATTCCTCCGTATACTCGTCAAGCTGGGCATTAAAGGGCGTCAGGATCCCTCCGGGCAGATTCCCCGAACTGTAATTAATCCTTGTATAAGTGCTGGTTCTGTTTAAAAATTCATCCGCCTGTTCTCCCGTAAACCATCTGTCTTCGTATTCCGGCCCATATTGCCCCCATTTAATCAAGTCTTCCAGATAATATTTCGCTGTCACATATTTATCCGGCAAATCCCCATAACGGTAATAAAAAGTCGCCACATCAATGATTTTCCTGCCGTCGAAGCGTCCATCCGTTTCCATTTGGGAACGGACTGCCACCATCCGCGCCACATCAGCAACTCCTCTTCCAAATATATGGTTGAACAAAAGCGAGTCTTCATAGGATTTTTCCTTTTCCCCCGCATCCATGCTATAGCTGTAGTTTTCATCCACACCCGTCAGCATAACGCTGGATCCTGTCAATACGACCAAAATAGAAACTGCCGCTGCCACGATCAAGGCATGTTGTATAACCAGCAAAATCTTTCTGGTATTTTCCTTTAAGGGTTTCTTTTTCATCCCGTTCCTCCCTCGCTTTGTTTCCTCATTGTTTTTCTATTTTGTACCCTACTCCCCACACTACCTTAAGATATCTGGGTTCTTTCGGATCAATCTCGATCTTTTCCCTGATATGCCTGATATGCACAGCCACTGTATTATCCGCCCCGATCGCCTCTTCGTTCCATATGCTTTCATAAATTTGGTTGATGGAAAAAACCCTTCCTTGGTTTTTTACAAGAAGAAGCAGGATGTTATACTCGATGGGAGTCAGTTTGACGCTTTCCCCATCCACCGTAACTTCCTTCGTATCATCGTCGATACAAAGCCCCCCGGCGCGGAACAAGGCATTATTTTCCGTATTCAGGTTGCCAAGCGTCGTATATCTGCGCAAATTTGATTTCACTCTTGCCACCAGTTCCAGAGGGTTGAACGGCTTTGTCACATAATCGTCCGCTCCTATGTTTAATCCCAGGATTTTATCCGTATCTTCCGATTTGGCGGATAAAATAATGATCGGAATACTGCTGTATTCCCTGATTTTCAGCGTGGCATGGATGCCGTCCAGTTTCGGCATCATCACATCGATAATCAAAAGATGAATATCCTTTTCTTTCAATACCTTGAGCGCCTGTTGGCCGTCATAAGCTTTATATACCTCATATCCTTCCTGCATCAGATAAATCTCGATCGCGTCCACAATTTCCTTATCGTCGTCGCATACAAGTATTGCCGCCATAACATCGTCCTCTCCTGTTCATAAATATATCTGTATTTTTTTAAGGCATATATAGGAATTTCTTTAAGATTTTCTTAAAGTAAGCAAAGAAAGGCTCCCAGATTTCCCCGTTTCCCCTGGCTCGCCCTATGGGAAAACAGATAATCCGGATTGCAGCAGGTGCAGATATCCGTCACGCTGATCTGTTCCCCGGGAACGCCCGCCGTTCGGAAAATATACTCATTCGCCTTCCACAGGTCCAGCTGGTATTTCCCTCCTTCTTTTTTTATAAGTATATCTTTCTGTATTTCTCCGGGAAACTCTGCGGCAAAAACATCGGCCACATCTTCTCCGACCTCATAACAGTCCCCGCAGATCGAAGGCCCGATCCCGACTTCCACGTCTTCCGGTTCCGTTCCATAAGCTTCTTTCATTGCCCGGAGCGTACATGCGCCCATACGTCCTGCCGTTCCCTTCCATCCGGAATGGGACAGGCCGATGGCCCGGTGCTTCTTATCCACCAAAAAAAGCGGCACACAATCCGCATAAAAAGTAGCCAGTACAATATGCCTTTCATTCGTAATCAATCCGTCCACATCGCAATAATCCTTTTTTCCAACGATTCCCTTTCCTCTGTCTTCTTCCGTGACTTTACGGATATTCGTTGTATGCGTCTGGTCGGATAATACGAAATCCGAGATTTCCCGGCCCATGACCATCGCAATCCTCCGAAAGTTCTCATCCACCGCTTCTTTCCGATCCCCCCTCGTATAACTCAGATTCATGGAAGCATATATTCCTTCGCTCGCCCCGCCGATGCGGGTGGAAAAAAGATGGCTGACGATCCCCGTCTTTTCCAAGGCAGGAAATGTCAGATATTCCACTCCCCGGTCAACCTTCCTTTTCAGGACTTCGTTTGTCCCCTTTCGTTTGATACCCTGCAAATCCATATCCATACCTATGCCTTTCTATCGGGATCTATGGAAAAAAGCATTTTTATACCAGACAATGCGCAGATTATTATCTGTTCCCTGCATAGCGACCACATCATACCGCATAGCCCTGTCTTCCCCTATTCTGTGGCGGTACCGGTAATAATCCGCTGTCCGGCATATCTTTCTTTGCTTTGCTTCCGTTACAGCCTCTGCCGCATGGCCCGCGTTTTCTGCCCGGTATTTGACTTCCACGAATACCAGATACCCCTCGTGGAGGCCGATCAGATCGATTTCCCCTTGCCGGCACCGAAAATTTTTCTCCACCATCTTCATTCCCTTGCTTTCCAGATACTGGCAGGCTTTTTCTTCATATCTTTTCCCTAATGCCCTTTTATTCAATGCTTCTTCCCTTTTTGATCCATTTTCGCTTTGATCTTATCCATAGCATCTACAAAAACAAGTATTTCCGCCACCACTTCATATAATTCCGGCGGTATCATATCCCCGATTTCCAGGCGGGAAAGAGTATCCGCCAGCTTATCGTCCTGATGGACAGGCACATCCGCCTCTTTCGCCCGTTCAATGATTCTTTCCGCCAAAGCCCCCCTGCCGCTGGCTATGATCCTTGGCGCTTCCTCATCCGGATCGTAGGAAAGGGCGATCGCCTGTTTCGGTTTTTCCTCTTTTTCTCCTTTTTTCATTTTCCTATTGCGATACTGATCCATTTCCATCCCCATTTCTTATCTCCTCCGGCAGTACAAATCATCCATGGGAAGAACGCCGCTTTTCAGGCGTTCTTCGGTGTGGAATTTAGAAGTTCTTGGCGAAACAGCCTTTGCTGTGAGCCTTAGAACTTCTTTCCACACTAAGCCCTGACGTCGAATGCATACTGCGCCAGCAGCGTCGATCTGGATTCCTGCGCCGTTATTTTTTTTATCACGTCCGCAGCCTCCTGCTCTTCTTCTTTTATTTTCATTTCCGCATGCAGGGAATACCCTCTTTTTTCCAGCCGTTCGTTCAGAATATGGATATGATCGGCAATAAAATCGATCATACTTTCATCCTGAAGGTAAAACTGGGTATTGACATTCTGCTCTTTCAATACGACATATACATCCAGGGAACCCAGATGATCCATGTCGAGATGAAGCAGGGCGCTGACGCTTCCGTCTTCCCTGACAGAACTTTTCTTATTGGTATATACATACAAATCCCCATGGGTTTCCCCGCCGCTCATTTTCAGCGGGAGCTGTATATAATTGAACATTTGGTTCAACTGATTCATGAAATCAATTTTGCTCTGCATCGTGGTAAGGCTTTTCGCCAATGGGGTATCCTTTGCCGCCTGCCCAAGCGATTCTGCCAGGCGCATCGTCTGCTGCCTGATCCTGTTGTAAAGTTCCTCCACATCACGCTTATTCGCTACTTCTTCCGGGCGTATTGTCCATTGCCGGCCCATATGCCTGTTCAGGATCCGTCCGTACTCTTTGCTGCCAAACAGGTGCAGAAGATCCTCTTTATTGACGGCATCCCCTTTTTCAGCCAAGAACGATTCTATATTTTTTAAAAGCTGTTCTATGGGTATCTTCCCATCCCTCACCTGCTGCAGCTGCTCCGGCGGCAAACCGAGCCGCCCCAGGGACGCCGCCAGCTGGAATCTTTCCCCCATATCCAGATTTTCTCCCAATAGCGGCTGGTAAAGCCCTCCAGCCGGGTCTCCTGCCATGTTTTCCGGGAGGTTCGCCTCAGTTTTTCCGCTCATTCCCATAAGGCTTTCCGTCATCTCCCCCTTCGCCTGCACATATGCATCCTGAAGAATTCCTGTCTCCGGACGGGACGCTATGATCCCATCTCCATTTCCGCCGTTTGGAACCCGGGCATTTTCTCCCGCTTCCATTGTTTCCTCCGTCCCGCCTATAATATCCGCAAAAACATTCCCGCCCGGAACTGCATTTGCACCCTCTCCCGCGGCCGTCTGGCTGCCGCTGAACATCTGCAGGATCTGCATATAAAAATCGATAGCGGCATTTTCATTGCCTCCGTTTACCATGGCGGCAAATGTCTGGGGAATTTCCATAAGAATTTCCGTTACGCTGCTTAAAATCTGATGTTCATAACGCTGATAATTCTCGAACTGCCCGATATTTTCAGGCGTGACCGGAATCTGTAGATTCTTCATCATTACGATGGTCTCCGGGCTGGCTCCCGGATTCGCCATCAACAGTCTGCTCATATCCATAACCGCGTTTTTATCAATGGACATACCGTTTTCCATCATGGAAGAAACCATGCGCATCCATTCATTTGCGGCTGGAAGCTTGGCCGCTTCCAGCGCTTTCAGCACATTGGCATCGCTGGTCAGGTTTTCATAAAGAGGACGGAGCGCTATCTGGGCGCCGGTGCCGTTCTTTACCTCAAAAGTCATGCTCTGCCCGACGGACACATTGACATCCGCATCCAGTTTTGCGGATATGACAACGTCTTTATTATCCACCCGAATCTGCACTTCGTTCCCGTTCCTGCTTACGACTTCCCCCTGCAGCGTCTGTCCGGCAGACAGTCCCCGCGCGGCATGGGAAGAAGAACTATTTGACGGGGTATTCGGTATCTGTACCTTACCTGTACTCCTGCTTTTCAAATTCCTATTTCCATACTGAAACAAACTGGATAAGTTCAATCCGCTACCTCCATAAAATTCCGAATAAAAGAATGTCGGTGTATCGCAGTAGGCCCATATTTTTTCAGCGCTTCCAGATGGGCCGCCGCCCCGTAGCCCTTATTGGATGCAAAACCGTATCCGGGAAAAACCTCATCGTACTGAACCATCAGCCTATCTCTTGTCACTTTGGCAATAATGCTTGCCGCCGCGATGGATACGCTTTTGGCATCCCCTTTAATGATCGGTATCTGCCGAAAAGGTATCCCCGGAATCGTCACTGCATCGTTCAGCAGCAGATCCGGCTGTACCTGCAGCTGCCTGATCGCCTGGCGCATCGCCTCATAAGTCGCCTGCAGAATATTGATTTCATCGATTCTTTGGGGGGATGCATATCCGATGCCTGTCGCCACCGCTTTTTCCATAATAATATCGTACAACTCTTCTCTTTTTTTTTCGGATAATTGCTTGGAATCGTTAAGATATAAAATATCACAATTCTTCGGAAGAATAACTGCCCCCGCAACCACCGGCCCGGCAAGCGGCCCCCTTCCCACCTCGTCGATACCGCAGATATAGGAATACTCTCCATATTGATATTCATATTCCTTCATTTTTTCCGTTCGTTCTATTTCCTTTTTAAGATTTTCCAACGTTTTTTTTGCATGTTTGACCAATGCCTGCACGCCGCTTCGTTGGTCCCCGGAATATGCTTCTATAATTTCAGGCAGCTTATTCCTGTCGGCTGCCTGAAAAATCGCTTTTATTTCATTTATCTTCTGTTCCATTCCCTGTCTGTATTCCTTCCATTCCCCGATTTTTACTGATGCTTTAGAATGCCGAATTTATTCAACGGCCAGATGCGTATCCATGCCCTTCCGATAATATCGTCCCTGGAAATATTTCCCACGGAAGGATCCCTGCTGTCCTGGCTGTTATTCCGGTTATCGCCCATAACGAAATACTCGTCTTCCCCTAAGGTAATCGGCTCATAAGCGCGTCCTGCGTCTTTTATAATTTCTTTGCCATAACTTTCCGTCAGCAATTCATCGTTAATAAAAATATTTCCTTCGCCATCAATAAAAATAGTCTCTCCCGGCAGTCCGATGATCCTTTTGATATAGTAAGTGTCCTTTTCATATTGGAAAGGAAATACAACGATATCAAACCGTTTCGGTTCCCGGAAACGATAAGTCAGTTTATCCACGATCAGATTATCATCTTCACTGAGGGTAGTCTCCATGGACCCGCCGATCACCTGAGTCCTCTGTCCGACAAAATGAATGACGACATAAGTCAGGCATAGTACGATCAGCAGATATAAACTTGTACTCAATATTTCTTTTAATACCTTTTTCATACCATTTGCTCCTATGAATTTGGCTGTGTATTATCCGGAAACTCCAACGTAATCCTGCCCAGCTTTCCGTTTCTGAAATCGTCCAGAACAATAGATGCCGCCCTTGGCATATCGAGTTCTTCCCCTTTTAAATAGCAGCCCCTGTTGATACATATTCCTTTTAATAGTGCAAGAGCCTTTTCCGTTTGCCCATCCGTTTCTTCCGCATTCCGTTTTAGAAGATCTTCTCCATAACGTCCTGCCAGCGCGCCCGGATAATTTTTTTCCAAAAAGCGTATTAATTCCAGCGCCAGTTCATCAATATTTAATATATCGTCATTCATAGAGCCTATAAAGGCAAGGCGCATCCCCACCGACTGTTCTTCGAATTTCGGCCACAGAATGCCGGGAGTATCCAGAAGTTCCAGCCCTTTGTTCAGCCGTATCCATTGCTTTCCCTTTGTTACCCCTGGTTTGTTCCCCGTCTTTGTACATGCTTTTCCGGCAAAAGAATTGATAAAGGTGGATTTTCCCACGTTGGGAATGCCCACTACCATAGCCCGTACCGGACGATTGACGATTCCGCGTTTCCTGTTTCTCTCGATTTTCTCCCTGCAGGCTTCCTGTACTGCTTTTTGGATATTTTTCATTCCGGCCTTGCTTCTGGAGTCGGTCTCCACCACATACATCCCTTTTTCTTTAAAGTAATTGCTCCATTTTTTATTGTATTCCTCGTCTGCCAGATCAAATTTGTTTAAAAGCAATATCCTTGATTTATTTTTTGCCAGTTCGTCAATATCAGGATTCCTGCTGCTGGACGGAACCCTCGCATCCACCAGCTCGATCACCAGATCAATCAGCTTTATATTTTCCTGCATCATCCGTTTTGCCTTCGTCATATGGCCCGGATACCATTGATAATTCATTTTTTCCTATAATACCTTTCTGTTCTACTTACCGTTTTTCCCGCATTCGTGCCGCTACTTTACCAGCCCCATGCCGTCCCCGCCTCCGCTCATATGGAACCAGGCTTTTCCATAAACGCTTTCCCTGCTGACAGGGCCGATGTTGCCAGACCGGCTGTCTTCGCTGCTGTTGCGGTTATCTCCGAGGACAAAATATTCATCATCGCCTAAAAGGATCTCATTTTCAGCGATCCCTGCATCCTCCATTTTATCATACGCTTCGTTTTCCTCAGGAATGCCGTCCACATAAAGCATGCCGTCTATGATCTGCACCCTCTGCCCCGGAACAGCCACCACTCTTTTCATATAATAATGGACGTTCTGGTTCCCTCCCGGAAGAAAAACAACCACATCATCTTTTTTCGGCGGGAAAAGTTTATAAACCAGTCGGTTGACCAATACTTTCTGTCCGTTATACAAGGAAGGTTCCATGGACACCCCTATCATATTCGTCCGCATACCCACGCTGTATACCAGCACAGCGGCAAGAAATACTGCTGCAAACGTCCCGAACAGCATACCGAATATTTCCCTCACCACGCTGGCGTTTATTTTTTTCTTTTTTTCATAGAAACTTAATCCTTTGCGCCTTTTTCTCATTCCTTTTATCCCGATTTCCGTATAAATGTCCAAAGATCATATAATTATAGTATAACTATAATATAAAAAACGGAAAAGAGCAATTACACATCGTAATTGCCCTCTCTATTGCCGGCTTATTAAATCCGTTCCTTTACTTTCGCTTTCTTGCCTACGCGGTCTCTCAAGTAGAACAATTTCGCTCTTCTTACTTTACCTCGTCTTACGACTTCCACCTTTTCCACATTCGGCGAATGCAGCGGCCATGTCTTTTCCACGCCGATTCCGTTCGAAGATTTCCTTACAGTAAAAGTCGTCCGGTTTCCGCCGTTCTGAATCTTCAAAACGATTCCTTCAAAAACCTGAATTCTTTCACGGTTGCCTTCTTTAATCTTCCCGTATACTTTAACCGTGTCGCCTACCCTGAATTCCGGTGCATTTTCCTTTAACTGCTCTGCTTCGATTTCTCTGATAATATCGTTCATATGTGCCTCCTTCATATCCAGATGTTCTTACTACATGAAAGTACAGAGGACCATCCACTTTTTATGCAACACGAATACTTTACCATAAAAAGACGAAGAATGCAAGGAATTTTTCCCTGAGAAACTTATCCTGAGAAACTTATCCTGAAACTTATCCCGGGAAATTTATCATACAACCGCCCAATAATACATCTCCTTGCTGACTTTTAATCCCAGCTTCTTTTGGAGCTTCAGGGAAGCCTCGTTCCCGACGATCACATCTCCATAGGGAAGATATCCTCTGGATAAATGAAGATTAATCATATAGCTTTCCAATTCCGCAGCAATCCCCCGCCTTCTATACTCCGCGAACACTTCCATCATGCCCAGGCTTCCTTCGATATGCTCCCCCATAAAACCGGCCAGTTTTCCTTCCGCAAAAGCACCGAATACAGCGCCGGCAGCCAGCCGTTCTTTCACATATTCTTCTGATCCCAGATGATAATGCGCTAATACCACAGAAAGCCAGGAAACATCCAGCTGCCGGATTGCGATTTCTTTTGACCGCGGGAGAGAAACGCCTCTATTATAAACGGCCCGCTGGCACATCATTTTTTCCTTTACCCGAAATCGTCTTTCCATCGGAGGCAGCAGCCATTCCTCATGCAGGATAAACTGCCCCCCGCTGATCCCGGACGGTATCTGGTCCACGATTTTTTCTGCGGATCCTTCGTCAAAAGCAGCCAGCATATAAACGTCCGCTTTTTTATCCCAGAGTACGGCTCCATCCTCTCCGGCATAAAGCAGCTCCCCCCTCCCCCTGCTCAGGCATTCCGACATATCCGCATATAATGCTTTATTCCTTTTGACAAGCTTTTCCGTCAATTTTTTCCGCAGGGCATATTTTTCATAAAGATCAGGCCGCAGCCGCTTTGTTTTGATTTCCGACTGCGCCAAGCGCCATTCCCTTATTTTTTTATGGTTGCCGGACAGCAATACCTCCGGCACATTTTTTCCATTCCATTGTTCCGGCCTGGAATACTGGGGGTATTCCAGAAGATCGTTAAAAAAGGTTTCCTCCCCCGCCGAGTCTCCGTTGTTCAGCACGCCCGGCACAAGCCTTGCGATCGCATCGACCATCACCAGCGCAGGAAGTTCCCCCCCTGTCAATACATAATCACCGATGGAAACGCAGTCTGTCACGATTTCCTCCAGCGCCCGTTCATCGATGCCCTCATAGTGTCCGCAAAGGAATATAATATTTTCCTCCTTTGCGAGTTCTCCGGCCATTTCCTGATGAAAAGCTTTCCCTTGGGGCGTGAGATATATCACCCTTGTTTTTTCCCCGGCTTTCTTTCCGCATTTTTCCTTTATTTTCTCCTCGATCGCCCGCCAGCAGTCATAGACCGGCTGCGCCTGCATCAGCATGCCCGCGCCTCCCCCATAAGGGTAATCATCTGCTTTCCCGTGTTTGTCCTTCGTATAATCCCGGATATTGACGGCTTCCAAAGATAGGATTCCATTGGCAAGGGCTCTGCCGAGAACGCTGTTCCTGGCTCCTTGCTCGATCATTTCCGGAAATAATGTCATGATATAAAAATTCATTCCTCTAAAAGCCCTTCCATCAAATGCACTTCCATACGCCCGGCTTCCACATCCACTTTCCGGATACACTGTTTAATCGCAGGAATCAGCAATTCTTTTTTATGATTCATTTCCACCACATATACATCGTTCGCACCGGTCTCTATGACATCTTTCAATACGCCGAGGATTTCCCCGTCTTCTTTGACGACAGAAATACCAAGCAGATCCGCAATAAAATATTCATCTTTCCCCAGTTTCTGGGCATTTTCCCTTTCAACATAAAGTTCTCCGCCCTTAAATGTTTCTACATCGTTAATATTGTCGATTCCTTTGAACTTCAGAATCGCAAATTTCTTAAAAAACTTGACCCCTTCGATTTGGAGTTCCTGTTCTTCTTTTCCATGGCGGAGAATTACCTTTTTCATCTTTTTAAAACGATCCGGGCTGTCCGTGGTAGGAAAAACTTTAACTTCTCCCCGGATTCCATGGGTAGATGCAATAACACCCACTCTCAGCTTATCTTCCATAATTGCCTTTCTTCAAACCCCTTCCAAAAAAAGAGCTGGCCCGGCGGCCAACTCCTTTTAAACGATTTCTACATCCACCTTCTTATTGTCTTTGGATGATGCTGCTTTCACAACGGAACGAATCGCCTTTGCGATCCTTCCCTGTTTCCCGATCACTTTGCCCATATCGGATTGCGCGACATGAAGTTCTATAATGACATTTCTGCCTTCTTCCTTCTCCGCTACCACAACTTCATCCGGATTGTCAACAAGTGCTTTTGCAATCACTTCAACTAATTCCTTCATAGTCCACCTCCAAAAGCGGCCCGATATCCTTATTTCGTAATACCTGCCTGTTTGAAAATCTTGTTAACAATTTCTGTAGGCTGTGCTCCGTTTGCTAACCATTTTTTAGCCAATTCCTCATTTACTTTAAAGGTACTGGGATCTGTTTTGGGGTCATAGGTTCCGATCTCTTCGATGAATCTTCCGTCCCTCGGGGATCTGGAATCCGCTACGATGATTCTATAGAAAGGAGCTTTCTTCTGACCCATTCTTCTTAACCTGATTTTTACTGCCATGTTCTTTCACCTCCGCATATTGCTTTCCATTGATAAATTTTTATAAGAAATAAAAATAAATACTCTATAAAATACTTATTTTTATTATCTACAAACCTACAAAGCATTCCCTGAAAATTCAAAAAGGAAATTTCATTCCTCCAAACATCCCTTTCCCTTTTCTTCCGCCCATCATGCCGGGCAGCTGTTTCATCATTTTCTGGGATTGCTCAAACTGTTTGACAAAACGGTTTACCACTGCGATATCCACGCCGGCTCCCCTCGCGATACGGCTTTTTCTGCTCAAATTCAGCAGCTTCGGGTTCTCCCTTTCTGCAGGGGTCATGCTGAGGATGATCGCTTCCGTTCTGGATAGCTGTTTTTCATCCACCATGGACTCAATATCGCCCATCTGCCGTCCCATGCCCGGTATCATTCCTAAAATACTGGAAAGCCCTCCCATCTTTCTCATCTGCTTCATGCTTTCCAGATAATCGTTAAAATCAAATTTGCCCTTCTTCATCCGGGCAGCCATTTCTTTTTCTTTGTCCTCATCGATGTCGATGTTAGCCTGGACTTTATCGATCAAAGTGAGAACGTCGCCCATGCCGAGGATGCGGCTTGCCATCCGGTCCGGATAAAACTGTTCCAGATCCGAAAGTTTTTCTCCCATACCGACATAGAGAATCGGCTTTCCCGTTACCGCTTTTACGGAAAGGGCTGCTCCGCCTCTGGTATCGCCGTCCATCTTGGAAAGCACCACCCCGTCAATGCCCACTTTTTCATCAAACTCTTTCGCCACGTTCACGGCATCCTGCCCCGTCATGGCATCTACGACGAGAATCGTCTGGTGGACTTCCATAGAAGCTTTGATTTCCTGCAGCTCCGCCATCATTTCTTCATCGATATGGAGCCGGCCTGCAGTATCTAAAATCACCGCATTATGTCCGTTTTTCTTTGCATGTTCCAAAGCCGCTTTGGCAATATCCGACGGTTTATGGTTTTCCCCCATGGAAAACACATCTACTTCCTGTTTTTCACCGTTGATCTGTAATTGCTTCACTGCCGCCGGGCGGTAAATATCGCATGCGACAAGCAACGGTTTCTTTCCCTTTGCTTTTAATTTTCCTGCAATTTTCGCCGTAGTCGTCGTTTTACCGGCTCCCTGAAGGCCGCACATCATGATCACAGTGGTTGATTTGCCCGGCTGCAGCTGGATCTGCGTCGTTTCCGCCCCCATCAGGGCGATCATTTCTTCGTTTACGATCTTAATGACCATCTGCCCGGGATTCAGCCCGTTCATGACATCCGCTCCGACAGCCCTTGCCTCCACAGCTTTTACAAACTGCTTCACTACTTTAAAACTGACATCAGCCTCAAGCAAAGCCATCTTTACCTCTTTCAGAGCCGCCTTTACATCTTCTTCCGTCAACCGGCCTTTGCTCCGCAGATTTTTAAATACATTTTGCAGTTTATCCGTCAAGCTTTCAAACGCCATATATCAAACCTCTGTCTTTTTCATTGCAGATCCCATCCGGTCACTGCAGACCTAACCTTGCAATGTTTCCATCATTTCGCCGGCCAGTTTTTTCAGCTCCTGCCTTATCTGTTCCGAAGCAAGCGAACTTTCTTCGGCCAGCGCATCGACCCGGCGGATCTTTTCCTTCATTTCATAAAATCTTCTCACCATATGCAGCTTTTCTTCATAATCCTCCAGAATGCGGTCACATCTTCGAATCAGATCATGAACTCCCTGTCTGCTGATTCCCTGCATTTCTGCAATTTCGCTTAAGGATAGATCATGATAAACCGCGTCTTCATATATCTTCCGCTGGTGTTCTGTCAGCAGTTCGCCGTAAAAATCATATAGTAAGCCCTGCTCTACGATTTTTTCCATTCTCCATCTCCTAAAGCCTTTCAGGCACATTGCATATCTTACTACAAGGGAGGAAAGGTGTCAAGTGTTTTTTCTTTACGAACTATTGTTTGTGTTTCTCTGATGATATGTATATTATAAAGTCATTGACATGCGCATAAAAAAGGCGTACGATATATGATATAAGGAGGAAACAATATGACAGTTCGGGAAATACTAAAGGTGCTTCGCAAAGATGGATGGTACACCACCAATCAGGAAGGCTCACACATAAGCCTAAAGCGCCCAATAAAGCCCGGAAAAGTCACAGTACCAAACCACAACGGGGACTTAAAACCGGGAACACTAAACAGCATTTACAAGCAGGCGGGGCTAAAATAGCCCTACTGCCTGCGGTTTTCATAGAAAGGAGCGTAATTTATGCAGAATTTAACTTATCTTGCGGTTTTTGAACCATCAACAGACGGCTCATATAGTATCTACTTCCCTGATTTACCCGGATGTATCAGTGTTGGGAATAATCTGGAAGAGGCTTCACGCATGGCTGTAGAAGCCGCAAGCCTTCATGTGTACAGTATGGAATGTGACAATGAGGAAATTCCCACTCCATCCGTAAACCTCTCCAAAGAAGATACAGAGGGAAATGTTGTAATGCCCATTACAATCCACCCTGACTTATTCCGCATGAAAAAGGATAATGAGCGCATCAAAACAAACATCACTCTCCCGGCATGGCTGAAAAGGATTGCAGAAGAACAAAAGGTAAACTATTCCCGGCTTTTGGAAACTGCCCTGATTGATTATCTGCAAATACCTATGCCCGGCAGACAATAAGCCCTTGCCCTGCTGCCCCGCGCCGTATATCAGATACCGGGCAGCAGGCTCAAATTTCCAAACCTGATAAGAAAACCGCCCCTGACACTCGCCAAAGTATAAAGGGCGGTTTTAATTCCGCCTTTCTTCATCAAGATTTTTCTTTGCTATCCAGAAAATCAACCAAAATCCCTAACATTTCTTTATTAAAAATAACATCCTCTTCTTTATAGTTCATAATGCATCCATCAATTTCCGGCTGAGTTTCCAAAAAGCCAATCAATTCATCAATAAACATCACAAAACCTGAAGTGTCATCACATTTTTTAAACCGCTCTCGGGATGTAAATACCATGGCAAAGCGCCGGCCGCTTTCTCCGGCGACAATATTCAGGTCTCCCCTTTTATCTTTTCTGAAAATTTCTATATTTTCTGCTCCTGTCATAACTTCCCCGCTTTTTATGGAAATGATCAGCCCTCCGTCCTCCCTTGACCTTTTGATCAAAGCCGCTATAAAATCCATAAACAGCACGATATCTTTCTCATTCTGTTTCCACTTTCCTATTTTTTCTTCCAGTACAGCATTGTCCAGCATAAACTCGATCATTTTTCTGTTTTCCTCTTTCGCCGCCGTTTTCATATCTGCTTTCCTCCTTCTATATTCCATTATTTCCCATTCTTTTACAATGCTTTTGTAAATTATTATTTTACAACAATATATTGTAAATTTACCATATATTAGATAAGAGGTCAATCAAACATTGGAAATACAAAATAATTTTTTTCATCGAGCAGGGATCCCCCCTGCTCGCCGCGCGGCTCGCTTGCTTCCCTGGCGGCAAATTTCCCTATGCGTGCCTGCGCATAAAAACAGCCGCCGGTCGCTTGCATCCGCACCGGCGGCATAAATATCTGCCCCTGTAAATTGTTACTATGCTTGCTGGGAAACACCGGAATTATCAATAATTTCCTGCAGTCTGCCGATCTCCTCCGCCACACCGGCGAGCAGCCCTGAAATATTAACCGTTCCTGTCACTGTCTTATCCGACATATTCTCCGTATTTTCCGCATTGGCCAGCAATTCTTCGCTGAATGCGCTGAGGCTTTCCACGCTCCTTCCGATTTCTCCGTTGCTCCCTACGATCCTTTCCATATCGGAGCGCTGGATTTCCATGTTTTGACTGACTTCGTCGATATCTCCTCTTATCCGGTCAAAGGTTTCTTTTGCTTTTTCAATCAGCCCCGTCTGCTTTTCATTTGTCTGGATCAGGCCGTCCACGCTGTCCCCTGCCTTATCCGTCTGTTTCTGCAGTTCCAGAAAAATCTTGGAAATACTGCCTGTGGCTTCTGCCGTCTGCTCCGCCAGCTTTTTAATTTCATCAGCCACCACTGCAAAGCCCTTGCCCGCCTCTCCTGCATGAGCCGCTTCAATACTTGCATTTAGAGCCAGCAGCGTCGTCTGGTCTGTCACTTCTTCAATCAATCCCAATATTTCTTTTGCTTCGGCTGCCTTTTCCATCAGACCGGCCATGGTATCGTCCACTTCATGCCCAGCCTCTTTGCATAGGAAAGAGGTTTTTCCCAGTTCTTCCATATCCTGGTTCCCTTCTTCCGCCGCTTTCCTCGTCCCTATAAATTTATCCTGAACAGCCGTTGCCGACTGTTGCGCGGCAAGAGTCAGCTGATTGATATTTTCTGTCATACGCAGCTGGTTCTGGATCGTTCCTGCCAATTCGTTTGTTCCTGCAACAATATCCCTTACTGCCGTTTTGCTGCTTTTCCCCTGTTCCGCTATCTGCTTGGATTCTTCCGTAATATCTGCAATATTCGCGCTCAGACGACTGACCGCCTCTACCATCCGATCCAGCATCCTCGCTGCCTTTTCTTTCTCATCCTCAATCATCCGTATTTTCTGCGAAGATACCCGGTCCAGAGTCCTTGAAACCATATAAGAATATCCTGCCACCATGAGGACGGCTGCTATTTCGATCTCATAATTCACGATATCCTCGTTAGTGGCCCCTTTCATAATATTCATTACAATAAATACAACATTAATCACAAGCGTTAAGATTCCTGTCCCCAGCGCCAGCTTTTTATCCTGATATAAAGAAAATATAACCAGCATGGGAATAATGTACACAAACGAAAGAACGCTTACACTCGTCCATAGTACGAAAGCATACAGTATTCCATATCCTGCCGCCGCCACCGTCCTTACCGCCAACGATCTTTTATCTTTCCGGTACATTAAAAGGGATAAAAGAAACGGCGCCAAAAGCAATGCAGAAAATACCGCCACATAACCGGGAGTCCTGTTTCCCTTCAGCAATTCCACAAGATAGGCGGCAAACAATACTGCCACTGTCATTCCATAACCGATAAGCATTCTTCCGTTCATAAATTCCAGTTCTTCAAAAGATTCCTTACGCGCTTTCATAATTATGCCTTGCTCCTCTTATGCTATATTCTGTTGTGCCAATTATTATAGCAAAAGGCAGGAACTTCTTCAATCGACAATTATGCCTGAAAAACTGCGTTTTGTGCATCTTCCTTTTTGACCGGCCATAGCTGCTTCCAGCTTAGCCCTCGATCTCAATATATTTTTTCTCTTCCACCGCTGGTTTCTGTTCTTTTTTCGGAATGGACAGCTTCAGTATGCCATGTTTGAACTCGCCTTTAATATCTTCCTGCTGCATATCCTCTCCTACATAGAAAGTTCTCTGGCATGATCCGGCATAACGCTCCCTTCGGATATACTTGCCGGATTCATTCTCCTGCCCCGTTTCTTTTGCCGCGCTCACGGTCAGATAACCATTCTCAAGGGAAACCTTCACTTCATCTTTCTTAAATCCCGGCAGATCCATTTCCAGTTCATAACCGTCTTTGTGTTCCCTGACATCGGTTTTCATCAGGTTCTTCTCCCGGTGTCCATACAGTTTCTTTTCCATCTTCTTCCAGTCCTTGTCGTCATAAAACGGAAATCCGAAAAAATCATCAAACATATCTTTTCCCAAAATACTAGGCACTAACATCATTCATTCCTCCTGTTTCTTTCTTTTTTTCTTACTGCTCTGTTCTTTCTGCCAGTTGCTTCCTTTCATGCTCTTTCTTCTGTTCATCCCTCGATTGGAATGTATTTCGCCTGTTCCACCTGCGCCCTCGCTTCCTTTTTCGGAATAAGAAGCTTCAAAGTCCCGTCTTCAAACTTCGCTTTGATCTCTTCCTGTTCCACATCTTCTCCTACATAAAAGCTTCTGCTGGAAGAACCGAAATAACGCTCCCTGCGGATATATTTTCCTTCGGAATCCTTCTCATCCCTGTCCGTTCCCGAAGTCGCCTGGACGGTCAGGTATCCGTCCTTTAATTCTGCTTTTACATCCTCTTTCTTAACTCCCGGCATATCCATCGTAAGCAGATAGCCTTCCTCTGTCTCCTGAATGTCGGTATGCATCATATGGCCGGTCTGGTATGCGTTTCCAAAAGATCCGTCAAAAAAATTATCCAAAAAAGTTTCTCCAAAAATACTAGGCATCAACATAATTACTCCTCCTTTATTATTTGTTTATTTTCTTTTTCTATTCCCCTTCCTTTGTTATACATGTAATATAACACATAAATTAGCACTCGTCAATGTCGAGTGCTAACAAAAGAATAAATTATTTGTAAACTGTTTATAAAATTATTTGCAACCCTTAAACGAAATGTCTTTAACGTTCCGCCCTCCAGTCCTCATTCCGCTCCTGGCTGGAAGCCGTCGCTTTCGTCAGCTGCAATACGATCTCGCTGAAATACCTGGCGGGGACATCCTTTAAGAAATACTCTTGATCCTCTCCAGCCCGGCAGAACCTGACATCATAAACCGTCACGTCCTCGTTTTCCCCTCCTACAAAACTTCCTGAGAAGTGCAGTTCCGCGCCAAGCCCCAGTTCTTTGTCCTCTCTGTAATAAGTATAAAAGCCGCCTCCGTCTTCTACAGGCCCGCGATACCAGCCGAGATTCAAAAGCTTTCCGCCCAAAGACAGATCGTTTAGAATGCATCCTCCAAAGCGTTCCATTCTTTTCATTCCGGCTTCCTCTTCCGTCATGGGATAAACTGCCCGGTCGATCTGCTCCATCGGCTGGCGGATCTCATAATCTTCCAACTGCTGCTTCCATATCTCCCTTTCTTCCTCCGTCAATTCTATCGGATGCACTAAGCCGATCCGCCCCTTTTCCGGAAGCTCATATTCTTCCTCATCCGCCGTATTAAAGGAACCGTCCTCCATATAGCGGAAACTCTGCGACAGTTTTTTGTCTTCATAAATTCCCCATATCAAGCCGATCGCAAACTGGTGCATTACCGGATTTTCCACAAAAAGCTTTTTCCATGCGTCCGCCTTCCATTCCCTTCCGGTGGACAATGCCTGCTCCAATCTCATCTTCTGGCTGTTGACCGTCATCTTCATCTGCTTTTTCATCTGTTTGAAATCTTCATACGCTGCCGCCGCTTTCTCCTCTTCATCCCGTTTTCCGGGCGCCGGCATATTTTTCAGCTTCTTGCCTGCCCCGTCATAAACCTCTATTTCCAGCGCGGGCGTGATCGTCACCGTAAAATGTCGTTCCCCGTAATCAAAAACCCTTTCCATATTTTTGTCAAATCCAAAATCCGGGACGATCCTATCCGCCAGTTCCTCCCTGCTGATCCCAAGCTGGGAAGCGGCAAATTCCAGCGCCTTGCCGGCCGCTGCCTTAATCTGCTTGAATTTGAATTTTCTGGACATGCCATCCACGATCAACAGGGCCTGGGGCAATGGGTTCAGGCTCAGCGCCTGAACGGCCTCCGCTGCGATCGCTCCCCTTGAATGCTGCGGCCATTCCTGAATCTGGCGTTGTAATTTCGCGATAATCTCCGCTTCTCCATGAATCGATGCCGCATATAATACCCAGCGTTTCTTTGCTTCCGCTCCCGCCTCCATCCACTTGTCAAACAGTTCATTCACATAAACGGCTAATTCTTCCTTCCTCAGATCTTCTGCCAGCAGAGCCGCTTTTTCACTGATCCCGCAATGAAACGCCGTAGAATAGCATAAAAGAACCGCCTGCAGATATTCCTCGTCCGCCTCTTCCCCATTTCTTCTATGTACAACGGAAAAAGGAGTCTGGTAAGCCCATGCAAGACTTCGCCTGGTTCCTCCCTTGTGCAGTTCCATCACCAGATCCGTTATTGTCATCGATTTTTCGCCGGATATGCTTCCGCCTCCCGCCGCAATAGCATTTTCCAAAAGACTTTTCATTTTGGAATTCTTTTCTTTGTCCAACGCGTGGGCAAGAAGATCCTGATAGGCATCTCCCTCTCCCTGCCAGCGCAGCAAAACCCTTACGGCGATTTCCCTTTCCGCCGCTTTTCTGGATGTCAGCAGTCCCTTTATTTCTTCTTCCCATCCACGCTTTCCATACAGAATATCCAGCAGTTCTTCTTTCACTATCTTGGCGCTGTCCGATGCAAAACTCAAAATCTCTTTCTTATTCTTTTCCGCCTCCCGGCGCATTACATGAAGGCCGAAAAAGCGCCCAAACGCCTCCGCATTGCGGAATGCGCTTATCATTTCTTCTCTTCCTGTTTCCAGATAACCCGCAAAATATTCCGATATATCATCAAGAAAATACTGCCTTAAGTTCTGGCCATAGTAAAAATCCATACCGTCATACAGAATGGACATGCCCAACAACCGGTACGGCATGGACAGCCCTTCTTTTTCCATATCCTCCAGTAGCTCTTCCACTCTTTCTTTTTTCAATTTTTCCCAATCCCGTATACCTTCCAGGAAAAAATAGCCCTTGCCCTTTAACAGGACATATAGTCTGCATCTGCGGGCAAACGCCCCATCCTGATAGGTTTTTTCATATTCCTTTAACAGCTCCCTCATTCCGGGGGATCCACTTCCCCATTTATTCTTTATTTCGTCTATATAGGGATATAAAGAATCGATTCCTGCTTCTCCCCTTAAATATGTCTTTACGACATGCGCGTTCGGCGTGTTATCCACCAGCCTCCGGATCATTTCTTCCATTTTTCTGTTTGTTCCATGCCTCCTTTCCTCTGCCAGCAGTTTTTCATATAATGCTTTATCCTGCCCGCCCACAATCGCCAGCATCTGGTTGGAAAACTCCATATCCACCTGATTCATAACTTTCAGATAACATTCCCTGTTGCTTTTCAGCTGTTCTTTGAGTATCTCCTGATATCCCATTTTAGCAGCCCACCGCACATACTGTTCGCTATCTATGCCGAAAATCTTGTCATAAGCCCCGCCTTTGAGGCCGATATCCATGGGAAGCCCTTTGCTCACTGTCCGAATCGCAGCCAGCGTTTCCTCCGTATCCGCAGCCAGGCATATTCTGACCATATTTTTCAGTTTCGTGGAAAGCGGAAAATTCAGGTAAGACATGCCGCCCAACAATTTTATCATAAAAGCAGAAATATTTGTTTTTTTGGCTGCCAGCCGCAGCACTCTTTCCGTAATCTGGTTTTTATGGACAGCATCTTTGATTTCCTGAACCGTTCCTTGATCGATTTGGCTGTTATAAATGAGTTCCAGATTGGATACCATTACATTCTCATACTGCTGCATAAGGACGGCATCCTCTTTTTCAAGAGAAATTCCAGTTCCTTTGTCAGTATTTTTGATGCCAAACAATTTCCCCGCTTTCTCCAGAAAACTTCCTTGATTTTTCTCCTCTTCTTCCTGGTTCTGCGCCTCTCCGTACTTTAAGATGAAATAGGCAGCCAAAAGGACAATCTTTCCATTGGCTGATCCGCCCTCCTGGTACCCCATTGCTTTTTTCAAATTGTCCGGATTCTTCTCTGCATAAGAAAGCAGCATATTTATCGTATGCCCTCCCAGAGCATACGAAGACATTCCGATCCACATGGCATAGACAGCGGCCTTTTCTTCAGGCGCATAGGCCGAACCCCCTTTATCCTCCATCAGCAGATTCATAGGGATCAGCGAATAGCAAGTAGCCTTTCCTATGGCGAATAGCACTTGGAACCATTTGGCGGCATCCTCATGTTTTCCCTTTTTTTCAAACTCCCGAAATATCTTTACCGTTTCTTCAGAAGGAATTCCCGACAAATCCTGAAAAGGGAACCGGCCCAAAACCTCCTTTCCCGTCTTTCCCGACAGAAAATCTTCCGCCGCCGACAGCTGGTCTTCCGAAAGATTCAGTTTTTCCAATACCTCCAGCATTTTTCCAATCTGTGCATCCTTTTGATTCATCATAATTATCTTCTCCTCCACACAACCGTTTTTTGCTATCATTCTTTCTATTCACCTTTATATAAGCAAAGCCCTTTATCGTAAGCTGCTTTTTCCCGGCATAGGTATAAATATTCGTTCAAGCGGGCATAGACCTCCGCCATTCCGTCATCCTTCCTCTCCAGGCTGTGCCTCCGCATGGACAGCCCCTTTGCCAATTCTCCCAGCATGTCCGATAAATATTGCATCCCATACTGGGCCGCCAGCTTTTCCATATCTGCCAGGGATGCCATCGTGCTGTCATGAACGGTGCAAAATCCGCTCTGAAACAATTCTTCCAGCAAATTTTCCGCCTCTTCCAGAAGCGTTTCCAACGCTTCTCCTTTGCTCCATATATCTTCTTGCTTCTGCCCTTGGCCCGGCCCGTCCTCATCCGGTTCCGGCAACCCTGCTTCTTCCAATAGTTCCTCCTCTTCCAGAACGGCGACCGGATACATCCGGATTTTTCCGTCCCGCAAATATACTTTTCCTAAAAAATAAGGAATTCTTTCCTCTGTGACCCGTTCCAGATAACGTATGGACCGTGCCTCCTTTTTCGAGTAGGCCGTTTCAATTACTATTTCTCGCTCCCTTTTATCATACAGGCTCATAAACAATTTTTGTTCCGTTTCTGAAAAGAACGCTTTTTTGCATCTATAAGGGTGTATCAATACCAATCGGGAGCCTTTTTCTTTTCCTCCCAGCCAGCTGAATTCTTCCTTTCCGATCCGCTCCTCATAAAGCCTTCCAAAATCCCGGTAATACCACTCTCCGAATACCTCCATGGAAAGTGTTCCTCCCTTTTTCCGGTTCTCCAGCAGCTCTCCTTTCGTTTCCTGGCTGGAGGAAATCCTTTTTTGCCCGTCCCATTTTGCCCCGGCCAGGTGAATGCGCGCTTCTGCCAGCGCTTCCAGGGAAAGGGGAAGATTCCATGGAGCCTGCGCCCTGCCCCGGCCGTCTTGTCCGCCTGCCTTTTCATAATAAACCGGCCTTGCCGAAGTGTAAGTATACCATTCTTTTGTATGATCCTCTATCAAATATACGGTCTCCCCTTCATATCCTGTCTTGCTTTCAAAATGTTCGATGGCAATCCCTGTTAAATCCAAATTTCCTGTATATTTATACTCTGACTGGAACTCCCCGGCCAGTTCCCCGATTCCGGCCCCGTCTTCCGCCGCCAGAAGCAGTTCCGTCCGCCGGTACAGGCGGGTTAACTGTCCCATCAGCTCCTGCGCACGGAAAGAAGCTTTCCTTTTCCCATAATCTCCATAAAAATCATGCAAAACCCGGCAATATCCCTCAAACCGGGGAAGGCGCGCGTTATGGCTGATTATCGCAAGGCGTTCCAGATAACCGGTCACTTCGGAGGAAACCCTCGCCAATCCGGTATCCAGAAGTTCTTCTAAGAATATTTTTATCTGTGCTGCCGCTTCCTTTACCTTCTCCTTATCGTACTCTGATTTTTCACCCGCCGCTCCTTTCAGCTCCTCTATGGTCATCATCTTTGCTTCCAGCTTATACCACAATACCGCCGCCGCTTTATGTATGCAAAATTCTTTTTTATGGCAGGTGCAGGAGGAATATTCCAGCGGCGAAAGCAGCTTGACCTTATGCTCCATCCCAGGCGGCTCTACCATAATGATGCTGGAAGAAGCAATGCCTGCCGTTTGCCCGGATTCTGCCTGGATAATTATGGATTGGAGCCGTTTGCTGCCCAAGATCCTTAAAATGGAAGCCAGAGGATACGCTTCTATTTCTGCTTCCACATTCTTGCCTTTGTCTGCTGTTTCTTTCCGCCGGGCTTCTTCCGTCTGTCCGTCATCCTGCGCTGTTTCTTCATTTCCTTTCTCCTCCGCCCATTCCTTTAATGCCAGTATGCCAAGTATGACATGCCGGCAGATGGCACGGGAAGGACAAGAGCAAGTGCTTTCCCCCAATGGATTTTTAATGTGGACGATTTCTCCTCCTGTACTGACTTCCGCTTCTTTGCCGCAAGACAGCACTTTATAATCCCCCTCCGTTTTATCCTTATACGCCCGTTTTACGACCCCTTTATTTGAAATACCGATCAGATAATCATCATCTGCTTCGTCCAATAATCTTTTCCAATCGCCCATATCCGCATATTCCTTATATTCCTATACTATATTACCGATAAATTCCGCCAGTTCTTCCGGCGTCATCGCTCCCACAAAGGCTCCCATACCGGCAAGGACGGCAGCCGCATTCCTGTCATAATTCGGATTGGCATCCCGGTCTAACGCCGTCAATACCACCAGCTTTGCACCGCTTTCAACCAGCCCCTGGCTGACTCGATAAAGGTTTTGGTATCCGCCTCCCTCATAAAGATCCGAAACAAGAACTACCATGGTCCGGTAAGGGAATTCAACCAGCCCTTCACAGTAGGACAGCGCGCCCGCAATGTTCGTACCTCCGCCCAGCTGCACGCTCATCAGCATTTCCACCGGATCATCGGCATAACCGCTCAAATCCACTACATTCGTATCAAAAATAACCAGTCTCGTATCCAACATGGGAAGTCTGGCAAAAATTCCCGCCATAACCGCGCTGTGAATGACCGAATCCAGCATAGAGCCGCTTTCGTCCACGCATAGGATAATTCTCCATGTGTTATATTTTTTCATGCGGGAATGGAAATAAATTTCTTTTAGCAATATTTGTTCCCGTTCCGTATCATAATTTTTCAAGTTATGGCGAATCGTTTTCTTTATATCCAAGTTTCTCGCCGACCGGACCGGGCTGCTGGAATTACGGTTCAGTTTTCCGAAAAAAGACTGCCGCAGTTCCTGCTCCAGCTCCTTCATCAGTTCATCCGCTACTTTGCGCACGATTTCCCTCGCCAGAACAAGGACTTCGCCTTTCATCATATGTTTCAGGCTCAATATAGTCTTCAGCAGTTCTTGATTCGGTTCCAGTTTCCGCAGCACTTCCGGATCGGTCAATAGTTCCGTCATTTTATATTTTTCCAGCGCATGTCTTTCCATGACCTCTACGGTTCGTTTGGGAAACAGTTTTTTGATTTTGGAAAGCCAACGGGGAACCGTCAGCCGGGAATCCCCGCTTCCTCCGCCGCGTTCCTTCCGGACCTCCTGTTCTTCCCCGTATTCCCTGTCATACAGATAATCCAGCGTTTCTTCCATATCCTCCCATGACCGGCTCCCCCCGGAAAAGGAGATGCGGCCGGCCGCATATTTCCCCAGCACTAACCGCCAGCGGTTCAAGATTTCCTGTTCATCCATCTCCTGCTCCTCCCTCCCGCTTTTTTGCATTCTCCATATGCTTTCTGGCAAACGCGTCCAGCTCTTTCCCATAAGCATACCAGTCCGGAAGAATCTCCCTGCGCTCCGTAATATCCTCCCTCTTTTTTCCATGAAGCCCCGCCGCCCTGTACGCTATTTTATCCGTTTCCGCAGGTGTAAAATAAGCAAATGCCAGTCTCAGCTGCGGCAGCAGTTCCATGAATTCCCCTTCTTCCACTTGTCCAAAAAAACGATCCAGCATCTTCAAAAAACTGTTTCCGATAAATATCAGATCCTTTGCCGTATAAAAAAGTCCCCGAAAAAAGAATGCCGTTTGCAGCAGTTGTTCCCTTGTTCCCGCCAGATATCCAAAGCAAGCCTTCTCTGCCTCTTCTGCCGTCTCCCTTCCGCTTCCATACAAAATGCCGTGGATGCAGCCGTTCAGCCCTGCATGGATATTGACATCCTTCTTCATCCTTTCCAAAGCTTCATAATACATTTCCCTTTCTTTGTGGATATCTCCGCCCTCTCTGCCTGTAATCTGATACAATAGCTTTACTGCATCCATACAAGCCGGCAGATTCTCGTCTTTCACGGCTGCCATGGATGGAAGAAGCGCAACCAGTTTCCTGATCCCTGCCAAAACCAGTTCCCACACCTTTAAGCCGGATTGGTAAAGGGCGTCCAGTTCCTCTATCATCATCAAAAATTTCAAGGCATCCGCAATCGAATAAAAGTCTTCCTCCCTTACCATCAGCCTGCTTACCCTGTCATATACTGCCTCCATCTGGTCCGTAAGCCCCATTTCAAAAACCTGTGTCAACAGTACTGCCGCATGTCCTGCTCCCATATCTTCCTTTAAACGCTCCAGAACCCGGCTTGCCGCTGCTTCTTCCACCGTTGCCCCGTGAACGGACACGTCGATCAAAGCAGAAGAAACCTGGACATTCCACTTATATTTCCATATTTCCCGAATCAGGTTCTTATCTTTTTTCCGCTGCAGATTCGGCCCTTTTATCCTCTTTGCAAACGCCGTTTCTAAAAAAACCATCCGATGAAAGAACATACTGGTCTTTCTATGCTTTTTACTGGAAAAGATAGACAGCGTCGTTTCCGTTTCCACGGTCGAACGGGCTTTCAGACCCAATTTTTTACACTGTGCTTCAAAATCATGAATAATCGGCGGGATATCCGCCATAGAACAAAGCCGCCCCATTCCTCTGCCCGCCATCTGTCTTCGCAGAACCCGAAGCGGCAGATCGGAAGCCGCATTATACTCTCCCTTCACATAGGATGCCAGAACGGCATCCAGCAGCTCATAAGCTCCCGGCTGCGGTTTGCCCCGCAGTTCACTAAGGCCCCTTGCCATCTGCCAGGCGCATATTTCATCATAGGTGGAAAGATATCCGTCCTTCTTTCTCACTTCCTTGCCCACGGCCACCAGCATATCCAGCGCCGCTTTCTGGAACGCCTCTTGTGCTTCCCCGCTTCCTTCCCATACCTTCTGGTAAAAACCGGCATAAGGCATGCCGCTGGCATACCCGTTTAACGCGTCCGCCGCCTCCATGGAATAAGGCATCAGATATACGCTTTGGTCTCCGGCCGGCATAGCGCCCGTTTGTTTTTGTGATAAAAGCTTTGTCTTCTCCCACTCTTCCCCGGAAAGCCGCTCCAAAATCCCTTGCGTATGAAATCCCCCGGTTATTACCAATATGCGCGACCATTCTTCTTTACTGCCTGACCCTTTCGATGCCCATTGCGCAACCCTTCCCGCCATATGGGCTTCCCGCGCCAGACAGCCTTCCTCCAGCAGAGCCTCTGGCGGCGTATTCTCCCTTGCCAGCCGGCAATAAGTCAGCAGATGGAAAAACCAGGTATCGGAATCCTCATAAAAACCATTCAATTCAAAGTATTTCTCCCAGAATTCATCAAAATTTCTCAGCCCTGTTTTTTCACAGAGCCTTTTTATGTACACATTTCTGGACAGGAGATAATCATCGTTATAATTATTTTTCTCCGCCTCCTTTAACAGCCCTTTCCCTTTTTCGGATGCCGCAAGGATATCGCCGTACGGCAGATCGATAAAAGCTGCTTCTATCCCTCTTTTCCCCGCTTCCCTCAATGCGGTCAGCTCCGGGGAATATTCCAGAAACGGATAATAACATTTATAATGCCCTTTTTCTTCGGAAAGCTTCCCTTCTCTGTCATAACAGGAATAATATATGGCAAAGGGAGCCTTTGTTTCTTCATGTATCATGGCTCCCCGCAATGCATTGGCATTATCCGGCCCCTCCATCAGAATTGCCGACGGCTTCCAGCTCTCCACTACTTTTTTGATCTGGTAAGAACATGCCGGGCTGTGATGGCGGATGGGCAGCAGCATTATTTCAGCCATTTCCTTGCTTCGTAATATTGTCTCCATAAACCGCCCTCTTTACTGCTTCTGTCTTTCACTACCGTATTAAAATACCCTTTTACTTTTTCCAGGTCTTCTTTATTCTCCTTCGAAACTGCTCCGACCAAATTCTGCACGAGGCAGTCCACATCCATATATCCTTCCCCATAGTAATAACCGGTCAGCATCGTCTGGTAGCAGACCGAAACCGCTTCCGCAGTACTCATCACTGCGGACGGCTTATCGATTCTATGCCCGTAGGCAGAAATCCCCTCCCGCAGCTCATGGTAAGTAGATGCCAGCAGCCCGGCCACATCTTCATCCGCTTCCACAGGAATATTGCTCTCCCTTGCCAGCCTGTTGACTTCGTTTAAGATGATCTGCTTCTCCATGGATACTTCCCTCACCGGAGTCACAGTCTCAAAATTAAAGCGCCGCTTCAACGCGCTGCTCATCTCATTGACGCCCTTATCCCTCGTATTCGCTGTTCCAATCATATTAAATCCCGGCCTGGCAAATAAAAATCCATCATCCCCCAGTTCCGGCACATTCAATACCTTATCGCTCAAAACGCTGATCAGGCTGTCCTGGATCTCTGCCGGAGTCCTTGTTATCTCTTCAAACCTGGTAAGAATTCCCCTTTCCATTCCTACGTACAAAGGAGCTGGAACCAATGCCTCGCGTCCTGGCCCTTTTGCCAGCAGAAGCGCATAATTCCATGAATACTTAATCATATCCTCTGTCGTTCCTGCAGTTCCCTGAATCGTATTTGTGCTTACCCCGCTGATAGCGGCCGATAACAGCTCCGAAAGCATTGTTTTCGCTGTTCCCGGTTCTCCCACCAGCATCAGTCCCCTGTTTCCCGCAAGCGTCACGATGCAGCGCTCGACCAGCGCATCATTGCCGAAATACTTCTTTTCGATCCGGTATTCCCTGCCCTGATATTGGATAGGCTCAGGGCTTCCCAAAATAAACGTGCGGACCGCTTTTGGCGACATCTTCCAGTTCTCCGGACGACGCCCATTATCTGTATTTCTTAATACTTCTAATTCCTCCTGGTATCTTTCTTCTACCGGAGGCTTTATGCTTTTCTGCATATCGATCCTCATTTCCCCGCTGTCTGCTTAAACAAGTATGTTGTCCAGCGTGTCCAGCAGCACTTTCACATCAATCGGTTTTGCCAGATGTCCGTTCATTCCGCTGTTTAATGCCTCTTGCTTATCTTCTTCAAACGCATTGGCGGTCATAGCCAGAATAGGAATAGAAGCCAGCTCCGGATCGTCCAGCTTGCGGATCATCTTGGTCGCTTCATACCCATTCATCACCGGCATCCGGACATCCATAAGTATCAGCTGGTAATATCCTGGCTCGGATTTCTTCAGCATATCCACCGCAATCTGCCCGTTTTCCGCAACTTCTGTCAAAAATCCTGCATCTCCCAAAATAGCCGTGGCGATCTCTTGGTTCAGTTCATTATCTTCCACCAGCAAAATGCGTCCTAAATGATGCCTTCTCCGTTCTTCTCCGTTCTCTTCCTTTTCCTCTCCAGCATTTACAATGGAATGCAGACAGCTGCGAAGTTCGGACAGGAACAACGGTTTGCTGCAAAATGCTGTAATCCCGGCCTCTTTCGCTTCTTCCTCAATATCCAGCCAGTCATATGCCGTCAAAAGAATGATCGGCACATCTTCCCCCATTTCCTTCCGTATCCTCCTCGTTACCTCGATACCGTTCATATCCGGAAGCATCCAGTCAATCACATATACATTATAAATATCATTTCTCATCACCGACTGGCGCGTCCTAAGCAAAGCTTCCTTCCCCGATAAGGTCCATTCCGCGCGCATCCCGATCTCTCCAAGCATATAAGTAACGCTGTCACAGGTATTAAAATCATCATCTACTACCAGCGCCCTGCAGCCCTTTAACTGTGGTATATCCCGAGGACCTTTTGCATCCAAATCCAAGCGGAATGTGAAGCAGACTGTCACCTCTGTTCCTTCCCCCTGCTCACTTTTTACTGATATCGTTCCATTCATCATATCCACGATATTTTTCGTAATCGCCATTCCCAAGCCGGTTCCCTGTATTCCGCTGATCGTGCTGCTCTTTTCCCTTTCAAATGGCTCGAAAATATGCGCTACAAATTCCTCGCTCATACCGATACCCGTATCTCTGATGCTGAATTCATAATTCGCATAGCCTGTCGGCGCGCCGGGTTTTTCCTTGATGCGCATACTGATAATGCCGCCCGTTCCTGTATACTTGACAGCATTGCTCAGCAAATTCAAAAGCACTTGGTTTAATCGGAGTTTGTCGCAATATATCTCTTCATCTATGACATCTACTGCATCCATATAAAGATCCAGCTGTTTTGCATGTACGTCCGCCAATAATATATTGCGCAGGCCGTGCAGAATATCCGGCAGGGAACATGGTTTTTCATCCAAGTGCATTTTCCCGCTTTCGATACGGCTCATATCCAAAACATCATTGATCAGGCTCAGCAAATGGTTTCCCGATGTCATGATCTTTTTTAAGTATTCCGCCACCTGTTCTTTATCCTCTATATGCGCGATGGCAAGGGTAGTGAATCCGACAATCGCGTTCATCGGTGTGCGGATATCATGGGACATATTGGATAAAAAGACGCTCTTTGCCTTATTTGCCTGATTCGCCTGTTGCAACGCATCTTCCAGCAGATTTTTCTTTTCTATTTCGTTACGGATTTCCTCCTCCACACTGCGGAATCCTAAAACAATGCCATGCTCTCCCGCCCATTTCCCTATGCGCACGATCTTTAACTGGTAATATTCTATCTTTCCATTTATACATGCCCGGTAATTCACATATTGCAGATTCTTTTCCATCAATTCTTCCTGTAAATAATCCACGGAAGAAAACCGGCTTACCATTTTCCTGTCGTCTTCATGTACAAATTCCTGTATGTAGCGCTCCATGCATTTCTTGAAGGAAATTTTTCCTTTTGGATTCGCGGCAAAAATCTCTCCGTCTTTTCCGTTCACCCGGAATGGAATGCCAATATCCGTATCCAAGTCAAAATAACAGACAATGCTATAATCAATCCCTAATGCCTGAACCAATTCCAACTGCCATCTTTCGTTTTTCTTTTCCTGCAGCTTCTGAGCGGTGCAGTCCAGAAGGAATCTTTGGTAGAAGAACTCCCCGTTTTCTTTCAGCAATTTGATATTGCCCATGATATGCAGCATCTCGCCGTTCTTATGCCTCACTCTGTATTCAATGCTGACGCTGTCTCCTTCTTTTTTCAGCTTCTTCATGCACTCCTGAAGTTTTCCGCGGTCTTCCTCCACGACGCTTCCTGCCACCATGTCGAATCCGTCTTTTACCAATTCTTCCATGGACTCGTATCCCATGATTTTGAGCGCCGCCTTATTTATGCTAAAAACGCGTGTCCCATCCATGCTGTGGCATATCACTCCGCAGTCAATCGTAGTAAAAATCTTTTCCAGCGTTTGGTTCTTCTGCATCAACTCCTGTTTATAAGCCCGTTCTTTCGTTACATCGATCGCTACCCCTACGGTTCCCATGACGCTTCCGTCCCAATCATAAAGAGGGGATTTATAAGTCATCAGCGTGCGGATTCCGGCTCCTGTCTGAATAGTTTCTTCCGATACGAAAGTCTTTTTGCTTTCCATGACTTCCCTCTCGGATTCAACGCAAGCAGGATCATCCTGTTCCACATCCCATATGTAGGCATGCCCCCGGCCTTCTACCTGGCGCTTTGGTTTATTCACTGTCCGGCAGAAGCTGTCGTTCACCTTTTCATGAATGCCCTTTTTGTCTTTATACCAGATCAGGTTCGGAATGTGATTGATCGTAGCTTCAAAAAATTGGCTGGTCTGCCAAAAGTCTTTGCTCATTTTATTTGACTGCTGCCATCTTAAAAAGCGGAATTTTACCTCTTCCTCTGTCATAGGGCTGATCCATATATCTTTTATCTCAGGCAGGATGCCGGCAAGACATCCTATCTGCCCTTTCTCCGCAACCAGAATCAATTCTGCTTCTTTGTTCTTCCATGAAACGACCCTGTCCACTACGGTTTTTGCTTCCCGCCCCTGAAGATTGACCAGAATAACATCTGCTTGCACCGCCAGAGACTTCTCCGCTTCGCTGCTTTCCCAATACTCATGTGAAAAATGCTCAAGCGGCGGCATCCTCTTTATGATTTCAAAAATTTCGCTCCGGTCTCCCAACCAATAAAAGTGTAAGCAACAATGGTACATACCGCTTCCTCCTTATGCATGTAATCAATAAAATGAATCTCATCATATTATTTCAATTATATATGAAATTGTATACATTGCAAAGCATTTTTCCAGCCTATTTTTATTTATTGCTATAAAAAAATCGTCTTGAAAAGGATACTGACTCGTGGTAAAATTATCCCTGCAAAATTTCTTGCCAAGGGAGAGGATCTTATGAAATTTCTGACGAATCGAAAACTCGCTACACGCATCAGTATTATTACTACTGCCATTACTTTTGCAGGTATGCTTTTGCTTTGGTTCATCGTATCCAACCGTGTCGCCTCTATGGTAAAAGATGATATTACCAACCAGATGACCGATGCTGTTGAATCCAGGGCATCCATCATAAATGACTATGTAGCATCTGCGGAAGAATATATGACTGCATTTGCCTTAAGCAGCGAAGTACGCGATCTTCTTAATCATCCGGAAGATCCCGGCCTGCTGCAAAGGGGGCAAAAGTATACGGAAGAATTCGCCGCAGTCAAAGGCATCTTCGAAGGCTTGTATATCGGCACTCCTGATACCTATATCCTGACCCATACTTCCCAGGGAGCCATCGGAATAACTACAAGAACCGGCGAATCGCTGGATGAATTCCGCAGCACGATTTTAGCCCGGCCGCAGCTGACCAATTTGGGGATCATGAAATCCCCGGGAACCGGAAGCATGATCCTTTCCATGTATTATCCTCTTTTTGAAGGAGAAAAATGCCTTGGCTATGTGGGCGCGGGCGTTTATGCCAGCCAGCTCATGGATGCATTGCTGGATTTAAATATAAAAGGACTTCCAAACAGCGAATATGTCTTTTTAAATGCGGACACTGGCACCTATTTGTATCATCCGGATGAAACCCTGTTAAATACCCAGACAGCCGACAGCGGTTACCTTGAGATCATCCGGCGGATCAAAGAAAACGGAAGCACCCAGGCGGGCGTTTATTCCTATCAGGATGAAAACGGCGTGGATCAGTTGGTCGTTTATAAATATTTAAAAGACCGGAACTGGGTCTTCATGGTTCATGATAATTCGGCGGAAGTCTATGGGAAAGTGACGGCAGTGCGCATTACGGTAGGTGTTTTATGTGCGGCCGTAGCGGTTGCAATTATGCTTGTCACTCTGTTGATTCTGCATCGGGAAGGAAAAGAACTCATGATTATGGAAAGGTCGATCCGCCGCCTTGGCGACCTGGAGCTTTCTGCTGACCAAGAATTGGAGCCATTTTATGGAAGAACAGATGAAATCGGCATGATCGCGCAAACGATCCATCATCTTTGTAACTGCCTGCGGAAAACGATCGATGACATCGGCAGGATCTTAGGGGAAATGGCAGATGGCAATATTGCTGTAGATGTTATGAAAAACGAAGCTTATTATATCGGTGATTTCAAAGTTCTGGCCGAAAGCCTGAAAAGCATCCGCTTCCATCTTACGGATGTCATGCGCAATATTACACATATTGCGAATCAGGTAGACAACGGGGCAAACCAAGTATCCGCAGGTGCCCAATCTCTCTCCCAGGGAACCATGCAGCAAAAAGTCTCTATCAACAAACTGGTATCCAACGTTACGGATATTGCCGCACAAATACAAAACAGCGCAATCCGCTGCAAGGATGCCAGCGATCTGGTTGACAGGGCTACCGGCTATGCAGCAGAAGCTGATACCAAAATGGAGCAACTAGTCTCCGCTACCAACAATATCGCCCGTTCCTCCACCCAGATCAGCAGTATTATAAAGACCATTGAAGATATCGCTTTTCAAACAAATATCCTTGCTTTGAATGCTTCCGTCGAAGCAGCCCGGGCAGGGGAAGCCGGAAAAGGATTCTCCGTCGTGGCGGATGAAGTAGGAAACCTTGCATCCAAATCTGCCGAGGCTGCAAGCAACACAAGCGAACTGATCAGCCATTCCATCGAAGACGTGAAAACCGGTACGGACTCTACTAATGTTACAATCTCCGCGATGCGGGTGATCAGCGAATGCATCCAGTCTATGAAAGTTCTGATGGATGAAATTGCATCGGCCAGCGCCCAGCAATCAGAAATGATCGTTTCTGTGGAAAACCGGATCAAAGAGGTTTCCAAAGTAACAGAAGCAAACTCCTCTTCTGCGGAGGAAAGCGCGGCAATTTCCAATGAATTATCCAATCAGTCAAAAACACTGAATCGCTTAATCAGTCGGTTCCGTATTGAATAAATATGATGAGAAATTCTTTTATTCTTTTAGCCGGAATCTGGATACCAGTTCTTTCAAAGCAGTGGCCTGCCCAGACAGTTCTTCGCTGGCTGCCGCGCTGGATTCCGCCGTATTTACATTGCCTTGGACAACAATAGCAATCTGGTCAATACCATGGCTGATTTCTTCCGCTGTAACGGCCTGCTGCATCGTGTCGTCCGCAATACCGCCTATCAGGCCGTCCATTTCCTCTGCCAATTCCGCTGCGGCCAGCATGGACTTTGCTGTATCATCGGCAGCTATAACGCCTTCCTCCATGGAACTTATAGTTTCTCCAAGAAGCTCCGTTGTTTCTTGGGCAGCATTAGCAGATCTGCCGGCTAAAGTCCGTACTTCTTCGGCCACTACTGCAAAACCCTTTCCTGCTTCTCCTGCCCGTGCAGCCTCTACCGCCGCATTCAGGGCGAGAATATTCGTCTGAAAGGCAATATCATCGATAGTTTTCACGATCTTATGGATCGCATTGGATTTTTCGCTTATTTTCTGCATCACTTCTGTCATATTCTGCATCTTTTCATTGCTTTCCAGAAGCCCTTTCCTGACTTCCCGGGATATGCTGCTGGCTCTCCGGGCGCCTTGGGCAACATGCTGGACGCTATCCGATACTTTTCCAATATGCCCTGCCAGCGATTCCACTTCCGCCGCCTGTTCCGTGGAACCCTGTGACAGGCTCACCGCGCTGTTGGAAACCTGCGCCGCACCGGCGGCGACATCCTTGGAAGACGATCTCATCTGCCCCATTGCGATATTGAGTTCGACGGCAATCTCCTCTAAAGATTCCCTGATCTTTGCAAATTCTCCGGTATATTCGCTTTTTATTTCAAATGCCAGGTTGCCTTTGGCGATCTCACGCAAAGTATCTGAAATTTCATCGATATACTTTATGTAATCGCGCAGCCTGATAGTTACACGGTTAAAGTCATCCGCGAGAATGCCCAGTTCATCTTTGGATTGGTAGCGAATGGTCTGATCCAATTCACCCTCTGCAATCCGCGTGGCCGCCCGGCTCAGCTCCTTTACCGGTCTTCCAATAATGCGGCGGACCTGGATAACCACAAGAAGCGTCAGTATCAATATAGCTATAATAGATACGGCTGTCATGGTACGCGTTAAATCGTACAGTTCTGACAAAACCTCTGCCCTGGACACATAAGCTACCGCTGTCCAGCTGCTCCCTTCTACCCCGGCTATCTCAATATAAGTATCCTCATATATACCAAGTCCAGTCTGCCCGGCCTTGATTTGTTCCTCTGCATAGGCATACATCCCGTCAGCCTCGCTCAATTTTTCTCCGACGACCGCCTCATCCCTATGTCCGATAATCGTATCCGTACGTGTATCAACCAAAAAAATACCGCCAGTATCCTCTATCCGAATATTACTGACAATATCGGAAATAGAATCCAGATACACATCTGCCGCCGCCACACCGCGCACCGCGCCGTTTTTGTCTTTCAGCACGCCCGATGCTCCTACCACATATGACTGGCTGTCTTCATCGAAATAGACATCTCCCAATATAAAGTCTTCAGAATCCAGTCCGTCCAGATACCAGCTTTTTACCAAAGCATTAAATTCAGGCCCCGGCACGAAAGATGCATGATACAGCGAGCCATCCGTCAATGCCACATACAATCCGGCCGGATAGGCATCATTCTGCCCTGCTGTATGCCTGATATATTCTGTCATTTCCTGAATATCCATGTCTTCATATTCAATGGTATCTCTCTGGGTTTCCAGCATAGTGAGAGTCCGGTTCATCCATGCCTTTGTTTCCTGGAGCGTCTGTTCAGTAGTGGTATGCAGTATCTCTTCGCTCTTCGCCAGCAATGTCTTGGACATCTTATTATACACTACCGACAGCAGTACGGATACGGCAATAAGCGTACTCACAACAACAGCGGCCACTAATTTTATCGTAATTCCTGTTCCCCTCTTTTTCCTTGGATTTTTTCTTTTATGATCGGCCTCTTTTGTCTTTCCCATCTCTGCCCCCTCTTTCTTTCTCTTTATTTTTCTATGATACCACAATTTCTTTGTCGGGTCTATCAGAATCCATTCTTTATATCCAAGCTTCATGCTGCCCTGGCAGCAAACTTCCCTATGCTGGCCTACGCAATCGGGCAGGGGGGATTTATCTTCCCCTGCCCGCCGCGCGGCCTGTGCGTTGCATAAGCAACAATTTCATCTGTGCGCCCCTGCACATAAAAACAGGAAGAACATTTCTGCTCCTCCTGCATTTATAACGTTACTTTTGTTGAAAAGAATTTCATTTAATCTTAAAGGGATATCCCAAGCATCTGGCGCTTCTTAGCCGTAAATTCCTCTTCGGTAAGAATTCCCTTATCCATTAAATCCTTGAGCCGCTGAAGTTCCTCCGCCATGTCCACTGCCACGCCGGGAGCCGAAACATTGCCGCTTCCTGCCGCCGTTGCATCAACGGCAGCAACCGTCTTCTCCGGCGCGCCGGGGAAAGCTACCTCCATAAGCGCCCTTGCCAGTTCCTCCATCATCTGGACATCATTATTGTAACGCCCAAGATAATTATTTATATCCGGCTCCTCGTTGTCAAACTCAGGTGCTTTTTTATCTGCCGTAAAGAAAGGCCAGTACGGATGCTCAAAATGAATCTCTATAATAAATTTCTGAAAAGGCACCGGAATGTTAATATCAGGCAGAGAATGATATCTGTAATCATTATTTTCGTTTTTACTGTGTTCCAGTATAAGTTCCATTTCACGCCTCATCTGTGCCTGCATCCTGAACTGTTCCATCTGCGGCGCCATAGCCATAACGCGCTGCGGCACAGTACTGGTATAGCAGACCAGACCCTCGGCGCTTCCTTTGAACAGGGGTATCTGATCCTCCCTGATCTCAAATGATATTATCTGCCGTCCTTCAAAAACGGGTTTTCTGAGCTTTTTATCCATACACAGCAGACGATTATCCGTATCAAACAGAAACTTATCGTCAAACCACCCAAAATCTATCTGCCGCGTAATCTTGAACTGTTGTTTCAACTGCGCGTTTTCTTCACGGAAAATCATATATTTTTTAAATTCTTCTATCGTTATGTGATCCATAACCTCCTGCGTCAGGTCTACGTTGCCATAGCATATATTACAAACCAGCTGGCCGTCGATCTTCCATGGAAACAATGCCGAAACTTTACCGCCGCAGATAGCGCAAGGCGCTTTTTCCTTCTTGCCAAATAATCCCATAATGCTGCTCCCTCCACAATCAGAAAATACTTACCGGTTCTTTTCGAATGACATGCTTGAAAAGCTGACAGATCGATTGGAGCTGCCTGTCAAAGCCGGGAAGCCCGTTTGAACCATAGAGACTATCTACAAAGAAATTAATTTTTATCTCCAGATCCGCCCAATAGGGATCCGAAACAGTCAGTTTCAGTTTAAAAAAGTCTGTTTTGACTTCATCTTCCTTTTTCATCAGATCCGCAATGCCGGACAGCGCCGACAAGGTACTCTCCAGCGCGGTATCGCCGGGGGTATCCGCATCATCCACCCTGCGGGATGAACGGTACAGTTCATATCCGGTAAGCTGGTCAAAGGAAAACACTACAGGATTATCCTCATCATGCAGGTCGTCATGTACCAAATAGAAAAATCCCGCCCCCGCATCAACGCCGAACTTCAAACCCGGGACATCGGTATACTGTATATCCCAGCGAAGCGCCGCATATTTCTCCGCATTTTTCTTCCGATAAGCCAGATGTTCCTGTATGGATTCAGGCGTTGCCGTCTTCAGCAGTTTCTTATTCATAGAAATCCGTTTTGAGCAATCCTTGCACAGCGTCTTCTTATCGCCGATCTTGGTTAAGAACAACCCTTTCACTTCTCCTCCGCAGACCGGGCAAAGTTCCCTTTTCGAAAATAATCCCATACTTACCCTCCTTAACCTTTTTTCTTCCCCAAAAATAAAAGCCACGTCCCAGCCGCCAAATATAGAGGCGACAAAATACCTATCAATATTATAAACTTTTTTTTCGACGCGGCGGAAAAAGCTGCATGAAACGACTGTAAAATGTAACGAATCGACAGTTTTTCTATAAAAAAGAACGGCTCTTTCCATATTGCCCTGCCCGCAGCCTGCAAAAATGGATTCCCGCGTCCTCCTTCAGCAGCCTCTGTTCCTCCAGTCTTTTCCGAACATAAGTTCTTTTAATTGCTTCATGAATTTTTCTTTGTTTTAAAAATCATCATTCATTTTTTGTTTAATTAACTGTCAATCCAGCATCAAAGCAATGCATAATAAGCGCTTCATTCGACACCATACATCATAAAATAAAGTGCTTACTATCCCAAAAACCACTATATTCTACCCCGGCAGACTATCTTCGACACACAGCGCCCCATACCCCGCGTATGTCAAGTTAATGTCACAAACTTTTTTCACTTTTTTTGAGTGAAAATCGCTGAAACCCGCATAACTTCGTGGGGCGTACGGTTCGCTAATGCTAAGTTAGGGCAAAATTGACGGTGAATTAGTGTCAAGTATTTTTAATTAAAAACCCGCAATAAGCTGACAGGGCATTCAACTTAATGCTCAGCAGATCTGCGAGATATTTATTCCTCGCAGTATTCGTCAAATGGATGCTTCTCATACACTTGTCTAATTGCTTACGGAAATAAAACGTAACCGCCAAATAATACCGCGGTCAAATATAAAATTACCCCAGCCCTTTGCGAGTTGGAGTAATTCACTATAATTCACATGCGATTTTTGATAGATTGGAGTTTCTTACTCCAAGGTGCCAGCTCTGCCAGCTGTTCATCGGTCATATCTTCACTTGGCCGGTGTTCCAGCAGAAATTTAAGATATTTGTAAATATTCAGTCCATGCGCTTTTGTCATCTCTACCATTGTGTAGACCACCGCACTGGCATTCGCTCCGTCCACGGAATTGCTGAACAGCCAATTCTTGCGGCCCACTGCGAATGGACGGATCGCATTCTCGCTGAGATTGTTGGTAAAGCTGCACCGCCCGTCTTCCAGATAGGTCTCCGCTGTATTACGCCGATTGAGAACATAATTAACCGCTTTATCCATCCGGGTATTCCGGACAGGCTTCTGCCGATCAAGCCACAACCAAAAAGCCTCCAGAACAGGTTTTTCCTTCTCGAGACGCAGCTGCTTTCGCTTTTCATAATCACCGGGATACTTCTTGTTAATAAAATCCTTAATGGCGAACAACCGATTGCAGTACTGGACTCCCTGCACCGCCGGCTGGCTGTAGTCATACTGTTTTCCTTTGGGAACAACATCGATAAAGTACCGACGGATATATGCCCAACAGGAGCAGCGTCTGGTCCCTGGAAGATTGTTGTATCCCTGATATCCATCCGTTTCCAGGTATCCGCTGTAGCCTTCCAGGAACTCCCCTGCATGGATGCCGCTCCTGGTTGGAGAATAGCCATACAGGATGATCGCCGGAAGCCCGTCCTCGCCGCTTCGAAACAGCCACATGAATGACTGGGTCTGAGCCCTGCGGCCTTCTTCTTTCAACACCTGGACCCGGGGTTCATCTGCCATTGCAAAGTTGCGTTTCAGCAACTCCCGATGGAAGTAATCGTACATTGGCTGAAAATAGCTCTGTGAACAATAGATGATCCAGTTGGCAAGGGTGGTGCGGCTGATCCGGGCGCCATACTGTTTCCAGTCTTTCTCCTGCCGGTAAAGCGGAAATCCGTTGGCGTACTTCTGATACATGGTCCATGCAACGGTGGATGCTGAGGCAGGACTTTTTCCAATCAGAGCCGCCGGAGCCTGAGACTTTACAATCACAGGTTTTTCCGTATCACCGAACCCTTCCTTGCAGGATGGGCATCCGTAACTCCGGCTGTAGTATTCGATCACTTTACAGGTGGCAGGAATGAATTCCAGTTCCCGGCGGACATACTCCCCGCCGATCAGAATCATCTGCGTACCGCAGACCGGGCAGATCTGGTCTTCTTCCGGGAGAGGGATGACTACTTTTTCAACCTTCAGGCCTTTGAAGAGCTCTTCATGGGTTGCCTTCTTTTTGCGGGTATGCTCCCGGATTACCGTTTCTTCTTTCAGCAGGGATGGATCCTGTTCCATTTCCGCTTCATCGAAGAGATTTTGTTGGCCTGGAATATCATCGGATCTCCTTTCGCTGGAAGACCCAAAAAGTTTTTTGGTCAGATAATCCACCTGTTCCTGAAGTACTTTCTCATGACTGGATTTTTCGTCAATAATAAGACGGAGAGATTTGATCAACTCAGTCTGTTCAGATACCATTGTTTTCAGTTGTGATACTGTATCTTTCAGCTCTCGCAGCCGGATATCTTTCGCACTGGAAGCCATCGGTTCTCTCCTCGGATTTGATATCTTTATTATATCAGAAACGGAGCTTTTACTAAAGGAAAATGGCTTCTAAAAAATGCCGAATTTACAAGGTATTTCCGGTTTTTTCTGTGCAGGATTTTTGTCGAAATCCGGATGCTTTTTACTCTGCTTTCAGGGCTTTTGGCTGATCAATATCAATTCCGGACATCAGCCAGTCAAACTCCCGCCAGGAAAGGTTCCGAACCTCAGACTGCTTCCTGGGCCATTGATAACCGCCGCGGACAGACAACCGCTTATAGATCAGAACGAAGCCGTCCGGTTCACGGAACAAGGCTTTGATCCTGTCCCGTCTTCTTCCACAGAAAAGGAAGAGAGCACTGGATGACGGATCCATCTTAATCTGGTCCTCGATAATGGCGCAGAGTCCGTCAATGGATTTCCGCATATCGGTATAGCCGCAGACAATGTAGATTTTTTCAAGTCCGGAGATATCACCTGACATGAGAGCTCCTGAAGCAGGCGGAATGTCCTGGTGAGCAGGACAGGATCTGCATCATTGCTGATGCGGACTGTGATATCCTTCATAGCAACTTCAATCGTATGTGAATTGTCAGGGTACGGTTTTTGCATCTGTGATGCTGTATGCTGTCCCGGAATGTGATCCGGAATAATGTCAATAGAGACCACGTCCTGTTTAGAACGGGGAGCTTCAAGATGACCATAATTCGCTGCTGGGATCTGATCCGCTGCCATTTTTCGACAGCGGCTTACCCAGTTGTAAAAGGTGCTTACCGCAATGTCGTTTTCACGGCACCAGTCAGCATCTGTCATGCCGCTCAGGCGACATTCATTGATAAGCCTGATCTGTTCCTCCATCGGAACCCGGGCTTTGCGAGTACTTGCCATAATCTATCCTCCATAATTGTAGTGAAATAGTCTAAATATCTATCCACTACAATTATAGGGAAAACTTGAGGATCAGGAAATCCGCAGGAATATTTGACGCTTACAATAAAACTTTCAAAATACTTCTCAATCATTTTTCATTAAAATCCGCAAATAACGTAACCGGAATTGGCATTACTCCTTCTCTTACAATATATTGCGAACATTTTTGCTGAACTCTAGTAATATAAGGCGGCAAAAGTCTTCCAATACGCTTTTCTTTATTCTCGTTGTATGGCATCGGTATAATATCTACAAGGTCAAACTTTATTGCCTTTTCTCCCGCAACACAAGCAACTATAACATTTGGTCTTTTTTCCAAAAGCTCACCTTTGTTAAAAAATATACCATTTCTGTGATTTCTAAATTTGTTGTTCAAAACTGATAATTTATCAGCATCTTTACATATTTCTACCAATTCCTCTAATGTATATGCTTTGTCTGCATTAAAAACAAGTTTTCCTTCAGATGTTACTTCTATATCTTCTGTTACAATGTCTTTATCTTTTAATTTACTTCCCTTTATACAATAGAGCATAGGATTATATTCACCCGATTGAGATGGCCTAGACAAATCACATTGTGCTCTAATGTTTAAATAGTAGTGTTTTCCCTCTTTAAACATATCACCTGTATACGCTTGCAATGGCTGTTTACTATACTTTATGTACCGTTCGCCTTGAATTATGGCAGCTAACTCATTTTGTTTTATGTCTTTGTTAGAATTTAAACAGTTTTCATCAAAATTGTATTCGCCAATACGATTCACAAAATTTCTTGTTACAAAATCCCCAAATTCATGCTGATTGTCTATGCTATCTTCTTTCAAAACCTCCCATATTATTTTACTCCAATTAGGGGAATACCCATACAATTCAAGAAACATATTATTTTTAGTTTGATTAATAATTTTTTCCCACTCCTTAAGTACATAAACAGAAGGCATTTCTTTTAACCAATTTTCTATTGCAGAAAATAATTTTTGCTCTGAATCTAAATCGGATTTCTGCTTAATAAAAATTCTATTAGGGTGAGTATCACTCCATAAATCATTTTCTTTTAGCTTTTCTACTATTTTCACCGGATCTCTACCCGTAAAAATAAAAGTAGGAACAAAAACTTTAGATAAAATACCCTTAATGAAATCTATAAGTTTTCCTTCTATGTCATCATGTAAGGTCCCTGGAAGCATTATACGTTCTTCTCCTATGTCTTCTTGAACTGTACTTCCTATATATTCCCAATCCAAAATAATAAATGATACATTAGTTAATGCTTCCACAACCCCCAGTTGAGGAATATTTGAATATGCAAGTACAGGTATATTCTTCGCTTCAATCAATTTCTTTATCTTATAAATAGAAGTTTCAGACTTACCAATCTCATCATCAATAATAACCGCAATCCCTTTAAATAAACTCTCAACTTCCATATTTACTGTACCTCCCTGATAAACTCTAATACAAAGTTAGCACCTTTTAACAGTTTGTCTTTTGAAAATTCTGCCAAATCAATAGTATAATCATATTTATCGAGTAACTGCCTCGCTATATATAGACCTAATCCTCTCCCTTCCTCTCCTTTTCCCGAATAGAATGCTTCGAACACATATGGAGTATCATCTTCTTTAATTCCAGGCCCACTATCAGAAAAAATCATTCTTTGCCGATTGCCATCTACAAAAACCAGAACTTCTCGTTTATTGGAAATCGTTTTTAACCAATATAAGGCATTATCAAATAGGTTGATCATTACCTGTAATAAAACTGCATCTGTTGTCCTCGCAATTAGAGGTGTCGTTGATGCTTCTATCTGAAAGCTAATATTATTCTCCGCAAATGCTCGCATATATAATCGATATACTTTATTTATTATTTCTTTAACATCAATGTTCTTGGTTCGAGTTTTGGTTGATGGAAACAATAATTGTATATCTTTCATTTGTGTATCAATCATTGATAAATTCCCTCTTACCAGAGTTAATCTTGTTAATAATTCATCTCTATTTATATCTCCTCCAAGCATAATATCTTTAATTAGGGCGTCTTGATTTTCAATTGTTTTTTTAACAAACAACATAATATCGTGCGATGCTGTTTCGATAGAAAGGCCTACAGCAGCCAAACTTTCTGTTCTATCTATTCGTTCATGCAAAGCCCTCTGTTCCTGTTTATAACTAGCTTCAAAATTAGAAATAAATTTTAAAGCGTTTTCATCATTTGCATATTGCTTTTTTGCATTCTCTATAATTTCTAACGGTTTCCCTTTTTTTACACGGTCTATATCCGCCTTACGCTTCTTCTCAATTAAATACTGTGCAAAAGTTTTCTTTCGTAAATATTTTAATATTAGCTGAAGAACATTAATAAAATCCTCCAACGCTTTTCCTTCTTCAATTAATCCCTCTCTATTTGTTTTATCTCTTAATTTTGGATTCCCGTTTTGTGTTATATAAACACAACCAACCACTTGATCGTTACTTAAAAAAGCTCCTGCACTTATTGTTCCTCTTGCCATATCGATTCTTAGCCAGTCATCTTCTGGATCACCATATGGCATTACTCTGATTCCGTCACGATAAAGATATATCCTATGCTCCTTTATTATTTTTTTTTCATCTTGATCTAACATATATTTTGATGGATTATCAGAATCAATATTCAAATCAAAAATATAAAACTCAAATTCAAAATCTCCGCATTCTGTCTTATATGACTCATTTTTAAAATACTTTGTAAACAGAGATAAACCTTTAATGTCTGCATCATCAAATCCTAAATGTACTGGTTTTTCATTAAGAATAAATTTTATCTCATTCGTTTCAGAAATATATTTACCACTTTTGACTTTAAAAACAGATTTATTTTCTAAGCATGTTGTTAATTTTTCCTTATATATATCTTGAGCAATATGCACATCTTCATCTTGATAAATCCAAACATGAAAATCAGAAAAATCATCTTTAGAAAATATAGGCTGCATTTTTCCAATTTCTTTCTGAACCTTATCTATTCTCGTAACTGTCCAACTGGATTTAAGGTCAGATATTTCTATCTTAGTACCATATGGTTTACGATCAATCTCTGTAGTTCCCAATGTAATTTTCTTTTGATCAATTTCTTTGGGAACTACCTCTTCAAAAAAAACATTCAAATTATCTATATATAATTCTTTTTCTTCTCCATTTTCCAACAAAAAATTATCATCATAATCCGAAAAATTATAATATATAACATCTTCTACAGCCTCACCAGCATCAATAAACTTACCCTCTTTATCTATACATTGGCGTCGTGTTACAATTTTTATATTTTTTCCCAACTTAAATATTGCAAACCTTCCAATCCCCTTTTCACCTTGCATTATTCTTCCTTTATCTGTTGTCTCTTTTTCTTTTTTTCGCTTTAGTTTATCTGGTGTCGCTGGATTCAACCAATGCTTTTTTAAAATCTCCGCATTCATACCACATCCATCATCTTCTATAATTATCTTAGAAGTTGATTTAACAGAAAAATCTGTATTGAAATCCACAAAACTAACCTTAACCCACGAAGCATCCGCATCATAAGAATTCTTTATAAGCTCTACCAGTGCAATTATTTCATTCTTTATTAACTGGTCTCCTAACATTGTAATTAACCGTGCATATGGTCTAATTGTTAATTTTTCTTTCATATTAATCACACCCTTCCGCTAATAATCAATTCTTCATGATATATGGTTCTTTGCATTTTATCCGAAGAAAATTTTCCACTTTCATCTCTATATGGTGTTAACATCTTTTTAGAAATTCTTCTTTTCCCTATCTTAATATCAACATAGCCACTTCCTTGAAGACTTTGAATGAGATGTTCTGAATTCATTATTTTAATACCCTTATATTCAGTGTCTCCAACAACAAAAAAAACCATACCCCCTTCATTAAGCATTTTTTTGCAGCGAGCCACTACTTTTTGCATGTCGAGATAATATCTTGCTACCGACCGAGCTTTTGAATGTGTCCCTTTATTAGCAAGCAGTTGATTTACAATTAACTTACCAACTTCGTTTAAATCATCCACTTTAATCCGATAATCTTCAACATTATAAACACTACCAATGGAGCCTTTTCTTAATTCTCTATAATCTTCTGCAAATCCTAACCACAAAGACGATAATTGATGCAAATCCGCATACTCATATGAAGTTACATATGGTGGACTTGTGATTACCAAATCTACTTTAGGGAATTTTCTAATCTTCAAAAAATTGCTATTCTTTATCTCTATTTTACTTATGTTTGATACATTCTCCATTTCTTTTATAGCACGTACAAATTTATTGTATTCACCAAAAAATAATTTTTGCACATCCATTTCCTTTTTATTAGGATCCACCTGGGGTTTAACAGATTTTGTTAACCACTTTGATGCTGCTTTTAATATAGCTGAAAACAAACATAAAAAGGCTATTTTATATTTTCCATTAGGAATACATATATCTATAGAATCTTTTATTTTATATAAATCCATGTAATTTTTTTTCGTAAACCAATATTTCAGTCTTTCATTGGCATTATCATACAACAAATCTGGCTCACTGGTATTTTTTACTCTATCACATATTTGTTTATAATATTCTTCTACTTTTTTTACATCATATATTGTACTTTTTGCTCTTGCAATTAATGTAGCCACTGGGTTAATATCACATCCCCAAAAATCTTTTCCCTGAATCATAGCCTCAAGCGCTACTGTTCCGCATCCGCAAAAAATATCTGAAACACTTTTTACATTTACTCCTTCTTTTTCTGCATAATCAAATGCCTTTGATGCAATGAAAGCAGGAAATTTAGCAGGATAGGCATGTAATGTATGCATCAAAAATTCATCATCTCCAAAATTCCATTCATCATCAATATTAATTTCATCTGCTGATACGTTTGCCGCACTAATCATTTCCACGCCTCCTTTCCGTATCTATATTAATTCCGTGTTTTGTACAAAAGTCATTAAAAGCTTCTTTAGCCATCGGACTCGGGTTTGCTTTTTCATTTTCCCATCTATTGACTGTTGAAAAAGAAACCTTTAACTCTCTGGCTAATTGTTCTTGACTCATCCCTAATTGTTTTCTAATTTTTCTAATAAGTAAACTGAAAGACATGGTAATTCCTCCTAAGATCTATTATAGCAAACGCTATAGCATCTGACAATAAATTCTTAAACAAGGGTATTATAAGTCTTTTTTTAGCTGTTTCTGAATTTTTTTATTATTTAAGAACTGTTTTTTTTAGCTTCATCTGCTGTCAATACAAAATACAAGTAATGTATAATAAGCACTTTATTCGACAACAAGTATGCCAAAATAAAGTGCTTATTATCTCAAAAATCTCCTCATTCCTACCGCGGCAGACTATTTTCGACACAAAGCGCCCCCCAGCCCGCGTGTGTCAAGTTATTGTCACAAACTTTTTTCACTTTTTTTGATTGAAAATCGCTGGAACCCGCATAACTTCGTGGGGCGTGTGGTAAATTATTGCTAAATCACAGCAAAATTGGAGACAAATTATTGTCAAGTAAAAAAGCCTGTCATAGATACTTTGTATATTGTAGCTTTCTTTCTCTTCTTCCAGATTTCATATAAATAACTACCTGATTATTTTTCACTCATAATCCTGTATACAAAAATCTACTAGTGTACTGTACCGTTGATATTCAACATAACCGTCACCCCATTTAAGGGGTGGAAGTTATGCTTGTAGGATACAGTGATATCAGTTTTTCTCTTGCATCTCCGGTTCGGAAA
>JAETNQ010000010.1 GCA_021772075.1 Lachnospiraceae bacterium | reverse complement strand
TATAATTTGGTATTATCCTGTATCAAAAATGCTCGATAATATTAGATTATCACTCAAAAATTATATTCCCTTTATAAATAAACCCGATCCATGCATTCTTAAATCTGCATGGGTCGGGTTTATTTGCTGTTTTATATATGAAAATTTTTTCTTGGATGTTTATTTGTAAGTATGTCACGCTGCTTTGACATAGTTACATGAGTATATATTTGCGTAATGTTAATTGAACTATGTCCGAGCATTTCTTGAATATATCTAATATCAACATCTGCTTCTAAAAGACTTGTAGCAAAAGTATGACGAAACATATGTGGTGTAATATGTAAATTAATTGCCGCAAGAGAGGTGTATTTGTTAATCATTCTTCTAACTGACTGATCTGATAATTTTTGTCCCATCTGATTAGTGAAAAAGTATTTACAGTTTTCAATTTCGGATATATATTCTTTTTTATATTCTTCTAATGTATGGATAACATCATCATTTCCAATTTGTATCAATCTTTCTTTATAACCCTTTCCATATATCAAAATAGTTCTATCATACAAATTTAAATCATTCATACTTAAAGAACATAGTTCAGAAATCCTTATTCCAGTAACAAATAAAAGTTCAATAACAGCAGCATCTCTTAAAGCATTTCTTTTCTGATAATCTGTTTTTGCCTCATTTCGTTGTTTATATATGGTTGATAGAAAAATTTCTACAATATGAAGTGGAATTATTTTTGGAAGAATAATAGGTTCACGAAACTTTATTTGTAGTTTGTTAAATGGGTTCTTTTCTATATATTCTCTGTATTCTAAATAATGAAAAAAGGCTTTTATAGAAGCAATTTTTCTTTTGACAGTTTTAGGTTTATATTTTTGATGTAGAGTAACAATATACTTTTCTAACATTTCTGAAGTAATATCCAATATCTCTGCTGTCATAAACTGTTCTGAAAACTGTTTCAAATCTATTCGATATGCTTTTAAAGATTTATCATCTAGTCTTTTTTGGTATTGGCAGTATTCAAGATAGCTGTTTATTTGTTCATTTAAATTGCTCATAAAGAAATCTCCTTTGTGTGTTATTTTTATTTATTCCAAGATATATTATACATGAAATGTATTGTTATGGGCCTATATTAATACTTTGAATAAAAAAAATAAAAGATTATGCCACCTTTTTAACACTTCATCTTCTTTATTCCAGTTTGTAGAATTTTTGGGAGAATGTTTATTAGGGTGTGTTTGCTACGAAAATAGATTTTTATTTTCATTATAGGATATAATAACCTTTCATGATTCGTTGAAAACTGCAAAATCATCGGTACACAGCCTCTTTGCTACTGCAAAAACTTGAAGCTGATAAATTGTGAGATGGTGGATGCCGATTTGAGTTTTGAGCGGTCCGATGTAGAAGCGACGCTCACTGCCCCGATTGTCAGCATTAAAAATCCTCTGTCCGGTCATATCTATGTACCGGAAGTTGGTGAACTGATTATGGATATTGAAAACGCACACGGAGAAGTGATCGTTGGAAACGAGGTTTGCAAAAGAGAAATCTGCAATTGCTGTGCATGACTGTATTCCGCGATATATTGCTTCTCCTGATAAGCCTAAATAACGAAAGAAATCTCTATCTGGGCGCGCTCCTTCAAAATATGAGCCTCAAGACCCCATATAAATAAAATGAAATCCCAGACATTGAAGCCGCCTTTTCCTGGAAATTCAATATCGTGTGTTATTTCACATATCAATAGCACATCATCCGCATATCATATATGTATAACCAATAGGCTGACTCACAAAGATTTTGAGCATCGGCTCCGCTGTTAAAAGTACATTTTTTAATTAGTTTTTTGCAAAGAGACACTATTTTCTTTTTTATTATTCTACCACAATTCCAAAAGCGTGGAAATATCTTCTTTTCCGGGCTGATTTCCGGCTTTATGGACATATGTGGCGGGTGGTCATTTAGGTGTAGACTTATCTTAGTTCATCGGTGAACCGCACTTTGAAAATCGAATGTCCGTCCGAAAAGGAATATCCCGGCAGGAGAAGCAACGCAACGAGCCGCTTCGGGACAAAATTGATAAGTTATGAGCCGTTGTGGCAGATAATGAAGGAAAAGAATGTAACGACTTATACCCTTATCTATAAATATCATTTCAGCCCCATACGATAACCAATCTGAAACGCAATAAATATATAACGATGAATACACTTGAAAAGTTATGCAAAATATGCGTTGCCGGGAAAAATCTCAGCGGCTTCATTAACCGATATTGAATCAACAAATATCTATGACAGATTATAAAAATAAATAGGGGGTTTATAAAATGGGAGCTAAGTATGGGGAGAATTAACGCGGGTGAATGTTCCTATATGGATGTGGAATGGTATGGCGTGGATAAAAAAGGGCATCTTGCAGTATTTTGCAGTGCGGGTGTTGGAAACCTTCCAGAATTCGTATGCTGTGACATTGATAGGGCTGATTTTCTGGTCGAATATTTTAATGCGCTTGAAGAAATATGCGAAAGCAGGCTCTATTTTGAGTCTACCGAAAAAGCAGAACAAGTTGCAACGAAATTTTCAAATAAAGGCTTATATTACTTTGATGCAAATGATGGCACTATGTATGGAATGGAAACGCTTCATAAATATTACACAAAATTATCGGCTCCTTGCATGCCGTTATATTATGGACAACTCCCAGAGCATATAAAAAAGATGTTAAATACTATGAATATAGATGATTTCTCACTTGTAGAAACAGTGTCTGTCAATCATGCATATTAAAAAAGGATTTTATTGCATTTTGGTTTGTGTATTGCCGGATATAGGTTCTAGAGTGGAGGAAATAGAAATGAGCATAGTTGTGAATATCTATTATACCAGTACAAATGGTAATGCAAGAAAATTTGCGGAAGAAATGGAAAGCAGCGGAACCGCTGCGGCAATCCGCAAAGAAGCGGGTAATCTGCGGTATGACTATTTTTTCCCAATGATAGATCCAGAAACGGTATTGTTGATTGACTGCTGGAAAGACCGGCAGGCTCTTGATCAGCATCATGCGTCCCCGATGATGGAGAAGATTGCGGAACTTCGGATAAAGTATGACCTTCATATGAAAGTGGAGAGATATGTATCTGACGAGGGGGAAATACCGGAAACAGACAGCCATTTCATAAAGGAATAACAACTTGTGTTCGGTATCAGCGAAATAATAGAAAATACGAGCTATAGGCAGATATCGGCTATGGCTCACTAAAAAAGGAAATTTTTTTTATTCCTTATTTGACACAAGCAGATTACTATTTACTGCACACGCTTCAAAAGGATTCCTATGCTAAAACAGCTTCAATATTCAATACCTGAAGGGCGGCAATGATTACCGGGATCAGGATCAGCGCATATACGATGTATGCCAGTGTATGGTAGAGCCTGCCGGTATCGGAAACCTGTATTCCGGCTTTTTCCTGCAGGGTATCTACTTTCAGGCGGTCAAATACCGGAACCAGAAGTTCGCGGACGAGTCTGGCAATGAAAAGCCCTACCCATAAGACAAGAACCGCTGCCAGTATGTTGGGAAGGTATCCCCATAAAGTATTGAGAAGATTTAATATGGGGGAAGAAACCTCCCTCATGCCGAGATTTTCAAAAATTCCCGGTACAAAGAGTAGAAAAACTAACAGATGGACAAGTAGGGATTTTACAACAGATGCGGTAATAAATGCGAACAAACATTTCGTTCATAGTAAGAACCTCCTTTTGCGATAAATATTTTATGCTGATAGAATACGCTCGTTTTTTTCTCTTTGATATGGATAAAAAGGGGTGAAATATGTGGGATTTATATCTGTCTGTGTGTGCGGCGACGTTCCATAACGGAATCTTAGACGTCCATCAGATTTTATTTACAAAAGGCATCAATAATGGCCTGCCGATGGTGCAATGGTATTGATGTTATGCAGCATCATAATGGCAGAAATGCTTTATCGATCCGGTTTCAAACTCTTTTAAATAAAGACGGTATTTGCGCTATGCTCGGAGAAATCCGGGCTTTTTCATGCCTGTTTCATAATTGCCGGATAAAAAAGGATTGACATTGGTACGAAATCGTACTATATTTATTCTTGCAAATGTACGAAATCGTACTAGGAGGATGGATATGGAATTTTATATCAATGAACAAATGCAGCGGTTTAATCTGTTGGTGTCAGAAATTGATAATGCTTATCATGACGCTGCTCTTAAATTGGGAATGTCTGACAGTACAATGCTGGTTCTTTATACGCTCTGCTCCTGCGGCGGGGAATGTATGCTCGGCGATATTACATCCGGAGCCAGCAAGCAGACGATCAATTCTGCGTTACGGAAATTAGAATCGGAAGGGATTGTCTATCTGGAAGCCTTTGAGGGAAGGAAAAAGAAAGTGTATCTTACTGAGAATGGCAGGCAGTTTGCCAAAGATACGGTTCTCCGGGTAATCGAGACAGAAAATGAGATATTTGCGTCATGGTCTGATGAAGAAAAAAGTATCTATATAGACCTGACACAGCGGTACCTGGCAGATTTTAAAGAAAAAGTAAAGGAGTTGCGAGCATGAGGATTATTACGATCAGCCGTGAATTTGGCAGCGGGGGCAGGGAACTTGGAAAACGTCTTGCCGGACTGCTCGGGATTGATTATTATGACCGCGAGATTATCTCTGCCATTGCCAGGCAGAACGGATTGGATGAGGACTATGTGGAAATGGCCTTGGAAAAACGGGACTGGCAGGCCATGCCTTTGACATTTGGACGCTCTTTTGCGGGTATCAACGGGATGCAGCAGATGCAGACCAATCTTCTGGTCGCACAGAAACATGTGATGGAAAGAATTGCAGAGGCTGGAAAGGACTGTGTGATCGTCGGACGGAATGCGGATGTGCTGCTTGCGGATAAAAAGCCGTTCCGCATTTTTGTATGTGCCGGGATGGAGGAAAAAATAAGGCGTTGTATGGAGAGGGCGTCAGAGGGTGAGGATATATTCCGCAAAGGAGTGGAACAGAATATCCGCCGGATTGATAAAGCGCGCGCCAGGACAAGGGAAATTCTCGGAGGCGGTAAATGGGGAGAGGCAAATGCCTATCACCTCACCGTCAATACGGAGGGATGGGATATGGAAGAACTGGCATTGGCAGTAAAAGAATTTGTCCTGCGCTGGTATGGGAGGTAAGTATGCGGATACAGCTTTCGGATCATTTTGATTATAAAAGATTATTACGGTTTACATTTCCATCCATGGTTATGATGGTGTTCACTTCCCTTTACAGTGTTGTAGATGGATTTTTTGTCTCTAATTTTGTGGGCAAGACGCCTTTTGCGGCAGTAAATTTTATCATGCCGGTGCTGATGATTCTGGGCTCCGTGGGGTTTATGTTCGGCTCAGGGGGAAGTGCCCTGGTTTCCAAGACTATAGGTGAGGGAGAGCCGGAGAAGGCGAGGAAGTTCTTTTCCCTGTTCGTATATAGTACGGCTGTCTGCGGCGTAATCATTGCCGTTATCAGCTTTATTTTTATCCGTCCCCTTGCGGCGCTTATGGGGGCAGAAGGGGAAATGCTGGATAACTGTGTGCTTTATGGCAGGATTTTGTTGCTGTCACTGCCTTTTTTTATGCTCCAGTTTGAGTTCCAGAGTTTTTTTATCACGGCAGAAAAACCCCAGATGGGGCTTGTGGTCACTGTGGTATGCGGGCTTACGAACATGGTATTGGATGCGCTTTTTATGGCGGTTTTTTCATGGGGGCTTGTGGGGGCTGCGGCTGCCACGGCAATGAGTCAGATGCTGGGGGGACTAATTCCAATCCTGTATTTTTGCAGGGTGGATGTCGGTGTGCTGCGGCTGACAAAGACGGAAATAGACGGAAAGGCATTGTTAAAAGCCTGTACGAACGGCTCCTCGGAGCTGATGAGCAATATATCCATGTCGATTGTGAGTATCCTGTATAATTTTCAGTTGATGAGATATGCCGGTGAAAACGGGATTGCCGCCTATGGTGTGCTGATGTATGTCAATATGATCTTCCTTGCCATATTTATTGGGTATGCCACGGGCGTAGCGCCGATAGTCGGCTACCATTACGGAGCAGGGAACCGCTCGGAATTAAAGGGGCTGTTAAAAAAGAGCTATGCCATCATCGGTATCTTTGCAGTGGCCATGTTTGTGCTGGCGGAGCTTCTGGCAGGGACTCTGGCGGGTATATTTGTGGGGTATGACAGGGAGCTGATGGAGATGACGGAAAGGGCATTTATGATCTATTCGGTTTCTTTCCTGTTCTCCGGGATTGCTATTTATGGTTCCTCTTTCTTTACCGCGCTGAATGACGGGCTGACTTCCGCCCTGATCTCCTTTTTGAGAAGCCTTCTGTTTCAGGTGGCGGCCGTTATCATCCTGCCGCTTGTTTTCGGGATTGACGGGATATGGTTTTCAGTGGTGGCGGCGGAATTGGTAGCGGCTGTGATGACGGTTTTGTTTATCGCTGCAAAGAGAGGAAAATATCACTATTAAGATAGTTTATGAAAACAGGATTGGAGGGATCAGCAGATTGAAGAAAGGATATAAGGTAATACGGGTTATCACGGTAGCGCCGGTTCTGGCGCTTATTATGGCCGGATTGGTTGCAGGAAGCTGTAAGGATGTTTTTCCTTCCTCATGGCATTTGGCATACAGTATTTTTTTTCTTGGAGTATTGCCGTTGTTGGCATATCCGCTTCAGAAATATATCCCTGCTTACAAAGATAAAGGGCGCGAAGGACAGCGGAATCTGGCGATCATCTTTGCCGTGGCCGGGTTTGCAATGGGCTGCGTTATGAGCTTTGCATTTCCAGCATCTGACGGGATGCGGGTGATATTTTTGGAATATGTTTGCGGGGCGCTTGCAGTGCTGGTTTTTAATAAAGGATTCCATGTCCGGCTCAGCGGCCATGCCTGCGGCGCCCTGGCGCCGGTAGCGCTTTTTCTGTATTTCGGGCTGTATGGGGCAGCGGCAGTCGGTACGGCATTGGCAGTTCTTGTGTTTGTGGCAAGTATAGAAACAAAGCGCCATACATTTTTTCAGTTAATTGGAGGCGGGCTGGTTCCGCTCATTAGTATTGCTGTGATTGGACTGTTTTTTTGAAACCAGAGCATACCATACATTGGATTATCAAAGGATTTCCTGATAATCCATATCTTCATATTTTCAGCACCACATCTATAAAAAACTCCGCACCGCTGTCGGAAGCCTGTGCCGAGCCGCCGTACTTTTCCGCTGCTGCGGCAATGGCAGCAAGCCCGATCCCATTCCCGCTGTGTTTCGTGGAGCGGTAGCCGTCCTTTCCCTTCCGCACTCTGCCGTCAAAGTTGTTGGTGGAAACGATATACAGTCTGCTGCCATGACGGATCTCCGTAGTCAGGCAGAAGTACCGTCTGCCTGACTGTACAGTCCGGCACCCGTCGATGGCGTTTTCCATCAGGTTCCCGAACAGGGAAACCATGTCAAGTTCGGCAGCGGGCAGCGGTTCCGGCAGTTCGATGTGCCAGTCCGTGTCTATGCCGGCGGAAACAGCCATTTCATGGTAATGGCCAAACAGGGCGTTCAGTGCGGCGTTGGCGCAGTAATTTATGGGCGCGCTTTCGGCAAGTATAGCCTCGAACCCTGCAAGGTGCGTCTGGATGCCGCCGATGTCGCCTTTCTCCGCAAGGGAGGAGAGCAGGCGCACAGAGTGGCGGAAGTCATGGCGAAGCTGTGCGGTCTGGCGCATATGCTCCTGCAATGCCCGGTACTGGCGGGACTGCATTTCAAGGAGATGGGTATGCTCTTTCAACTCGGCGTGTTCCAGTATAACGGTGGTACCCAGGTAAAAAAGCACGTAAATCGCGGTAAGGACAGCAAGCAGGCATCCCTCCAGCAGCAGGAAAAGGAAAAACATACGCCCTGTATGGAGCGTCCTGTAGGACAGGGGGACAGCCGCAATATTGAAGATCAAAAAGACAGAGGACAATAGGATGGTAGAGTACCATATTTTTGGAATGTCCAGACAGTCGATAGTCCTGAAAAAAAACCCGCAGGCGGGCCATGCGAAAGCGGCTGCGACCAAGCAGGAAAGCCCGAGATGGAAAAAAGCTGCTTCCATGGAAAGATCCGCTGCGCCTGACGCCGGATGCAGGAAAGCGTCAAAGGCATAGGCGAACTGCGCCGGGAAGGTCTGGACGGCGCAGACGCCCACATAGACGGCAAGGCACTTTGGCAGGCTTGCCGTCACGGTGCAGCGGTATGGAAAAAAGAACAGGATGAGGGACGGCAGGAGGATGATATTTACATCGATCCGCAGCAGGGAGCTTAAGGCGGAGCAGAGAAAAGCGTATGGGAGCAGGACAGCCGCGCATAGTGCGGCTATCTTGCGCAGTGTGTGCTTCGTCTGGTTCTTCATTGTATAATAACAGGATGCCGCCGAAGGCAGCAGCACCAAAAACTTCGGCAGTGCCGATAACCATCTGTCCATATCCATGTTCAGTCTCCCTTCCTGATGCCGTCAGGCGTAGTACGTCTGGCAAAGTGCGCCTGACGCTCCCGTATCGCTTTGAAATGGTAATCCCTTGCCGCCTGCTCGATTTTCAGGCGGTCCCGTACACGGATCGGGAACTTCCCGCCGTTTTCCATGACGCAGCAGTTGTCCTCGAATTCAAGGATGTATTCGGCATTTACAATGATCCCTTTGTTGACGGGAAGGAAACGGGAATCCCCGTTTGTAAGTTCCACAAATTCCGGCATGGTCATGCGGCAGTGCAGCGTTTCCCCGCTTGTCAGGGCGATGTCAAGATAATGCGCGTCCGTGATAACGGAGGCAATCTCATAAAGGAATACCCGGATCGTTTTTCTGTCGCTTATCACCTCTATGTATTTTTGCAGCGGCGGAAGCACTTCCAGAATGTCCGTGAGGACCTGGAAGATGCGCTGCGGGGAGAAAGGCTTGGTGATGTATTCAAATGCGTGGCAGGAAAAAGCATCCGGCATGAAGTCCATGCTGGAAGTCAGGAACACAAGGACACATCTGCTGTCCATGCCCCGCATCTTCATTGCGGCGGCGACACCGTCTATGCCGTCCATGTAAATATCCATAAATACGGCAGAAAAGCCGCCGTCCTCAAATGCCTTAAGGAAAGCCGCCCCGGTTAAGAAGGGGACGGTTTCCATCTGGCAGCAGCGCTGTGTGCAAAAATCACGGACGAGTTTCGCCATCTCGTCCAGATACTTCTGTTCATCATCTACTAAAGCAATTTTCAAATTGGTTTCACCTCGACTTTTTATAAAAATCCAGTATCATCATACAGCAAAAAAGGATATTTTTCAAATTTGCCAAGATCTGATTTTTAAAAATTCTATTCAGGCAGATATCATGAACAGCGCCACCGGGGAGCGTTACAGCATCCGGATCAGCTTTGCCTGCGAAGGGGAAGGACAGGAAGCCCGTTATGAATATTTGTACAGTAGTTTTTCGACATCGGCGGGTTTCAATACTTTACCCATAGCTGCTGCTTTTTCATTTATAACAAGGGCAGGCATACTTATAACGCCATATTCCATAATTTTTTGTAAATCAGTTACATATTCTACTTCCACTGAAAGCCCCATTTTTTTAACAGCTTCCTTTGTGTTGTCGTAGAGTGCATGACAGGACGCACAACCCGAACCTAAAACTTTGATACAACAAAGACAAGCAGGAGCTTTCTTTTCTTCTTCTTTTTTCTTTTCCAATAATGCCATAATAAAATTACCTCCATGTTAATTTGAATTATTTTTATTCCCGCGAGCAACGAGCCAAGTGGCTGCGTTTGATTTCAAGACGATTCACACAAGTAAAAATTGAATTGCATTGAAGAAATAACCGACAACAATAATGCCAACGGTGCAGATTGTTATAAAAACAGCAAGCAGCCTAGGTTTAACAGCTTTGCGGAGCATAATCACAGACGGTAAGGATAAGGTTGTTACACCCATCATAAAGGATAAGACAACGCCGAGCTTTGCGCCTTTTGCCAAAAGTGCTTCGGCAATCGGGATTGTGCCAAAAATATCCGCGTACATAGGAATGCCCGCAGCTGTAGCAATAATAACGCCTAAAGGATTGCCTGTTCCGAGAACACGCACGATAAAATCTTCGGGTATCCAGTTATGGATAAAAGCACCAATAGCGACACCGATCAAAACATACGGTGCAACCTTTTTTGCCGTAGATACAACCTGTTCCCATGCGTATTTCATGCGGTCTTTGAAGCACAATTCCTCCCCGGCAATATCAACGGAATTTCCCTTGCGTATAAATTCCTCCACATAATTATCAAGACGCAGTTTCTCAATCATAGTACCGCCTGCAACAGCAATGACAAGCCCAAGCACAACATAGGTTATTGCGACTTTCCACCCGAATATGCTCATCAGCAGCACAAGCGAACCGAGGTCAACCATTGGGGAGGAAATCAGAAAGGAAAAAGTTACGCCCAATGGTAATCCGGCATTTGTAAAGCCGATAAACAGCGGTATTGATGAACAGGAGCAGAACGGTGTTACCGTGCCAAGCAGAGCCGCTGTCATGTTAGCCCCGATACCATGGAATCTTCCAAGAATGTTCTTTGTCCTTTCCGGCGGGAAATAACTCTGAATATACGAAATAAGCAAAATCAGAACACCCAAGAGCACCATGATTTTAATGGTATCGTAGAGAAAAAACTGGACACTCCCGCCGATCTTGCCAGTGGCGTCTAAACCGCAGGCATCAAGCAGACTGCCGATGAAACGGTTTAACCAGTGCATGCCGAGAATTTCATTTTGAAAAAAATCCCAACTCGTTTTTAGTGTTTCCATAACAAACCTCCATTCATAGAAATATTGAAATATATCAATATATTTATGCTGAAAAGCCATGAGGGAAAGCAAATATTTTTACTTATCACAACATGACTTATCTTTGCCGGAATTATTTATAGATGTAAGGGACAGCAGGCATTCGGAAGCATATGCAGCACCCTCCGGCGAAATGGAATAATGTGTCCATTTTCCCTCTTTCCGCATAACTACAATACCTGAATCGCATAGAATCTTCATGTGATGCGATAATGTCGGTTGTGAAATATGCAGATTGTCCAACAATACGCAGGCACACTTCTCCCCTGTCAGTAACTGCTTTAAGATTTTAATACGGTTTTCGTCGCAAAAAGCCTTGAAAACCGTTGGTATCTTTCTTTCGTCAATCAGCTTAGGCACCTCCCTTCAAATTCCGTCTATGCTATTATTATATTTATATATTGAAATTTGTCAATATGAAAATAATAAAAAAGACTTGACAAATTGTAATATGAAAGAGAATAGAGCGGAATGCCTTTGAAGAAAAAAGGAAAATATAAAAGAATCTTATTGACAAACGGCACATGCCTGTGTACAATATGATTAATTAAATAGATTTGCAAAAGTATTTTGCAAAAGTAATTTTAAATAAGGAGGGTATTTATGAAAAGAACGGAAAAAAAAGAGGTAGCCAGAAATTTATACCGCAGGATATTTGCACTGCTGCTGGCCGGGCTGATGGTGTTTGGAGCGATAGGGTGCGGCAATTCCGGGGAAAGGTCTGATGGAAAAAATGCGCCGGAAGCAGATGCGGCAGAGACAAATGAGGGGGCGGCTGCTGCGGAAACGGGCGGAGCAGAAGAAGAAACGAGCGAAGCGGCAGACAAGGACAGTTATTTAATCGGATACTCCCTCAACTCCATGGACTCTACGATGAAAACTATGGCGGATTATTTTGAAGATGTAGCTAAGGAAAAAGGGTGGGAGCCTGTTCTGCAGAATGCCAACGGAGATGTGACGACGGAATTGAATAATATGGAGGCATTGATGAATATGGGCTGCGATGCGGTTGTCATTATGGGCTGCGATACGGAAGGCTCTGCGGCAGCCATCGGGGAATTAGGCGCTGCAGGGATTCCGGTGATTATAGCGGGGCGCGCGATTGCAGCAGAAGAGGACAGCTATTTTACCTATGTGGCGGGAGACCACCGCGAAGCCGGAAAGGTGCAGGGCGAATATTTGAACGGGCTTTTAGGACAGGATGAGGCATTGGAGCTGAATATCGCATTTATATACGGACAGTCCGGCTCTTCCTCCGTGGAGCAGCGTTATGAAGGTTTTGAGGAAAACTGCCTGAAAGGGGAATATGCGGACCGGGTTCATCTGGTGGCCAGCCAGTATGCGGAGTTTGATACGCAGAAAGCATACGACATTACCAGTGATATGCTGACCACCTATCCGGAAATCAACTGCTTTGTCACTCAGTCGGATGAACAGGCGGCAGGAATTATTAATGCGATCAAGGCAAAAGGGGAGTCAGTGGAGGACTTCATCATCGTATCGATCGACTGTTCCACGACGGGACAGGCATATTTAAAAAGCGGGGAACTGGATGCGACTGTGCTGATGGCGATGAGGCAGCTGGCGGTTTCTTCCGCAGACTATGTGGAAGCGGCATTAAATGGCGAAACGGTGGAAAAAACCAACCAGGTAGAGGGATATTACCAGCTGGTAACACCGGATACTTATGTTTCCGTCATGGAAGCGAACGGCATGACGGCGGAGGAATAAAAACGGGGTGACGGCAAAACAGGAAAGGCGGTATGCGGATTGAAAATATTAGAGGTAAAGGGCGTCAGCAAAAATTTTTACCAGACCCATGCCCTGACGGACGTTAGTTTTCACTTGGAAAAAGGAGAGGTGCTGGCTCTGGCAGGGGAAAACGGGGCGGGAAAATCGACGATGATGAACATCCTGTTAGGAAGTTTTCCGCCCAGCAAAGGAGAGATGGTTTTAAACGGAGAGCCTTATGAACCCAAGAGCCCCCATGATGCCCTGCAGAAGGGGATTTCCATGATACACCAGGAGCTTTGCCTTGTTCCGAGCATGTCGGTGGCCGATAATGTCTGGATTGGGAGGTGCGGGCAGTTTTCAAGGGGCGGAATTTATATGCCGTCTTTATGCGAGAAGCGCACGCAGCAGCTCTTTGATGATTACGAGATAGAGCTGGATCCGAAAGAAAAGGTAAAGGATCTGAGTACCGCCCAGATGCAGATGGTGGAGATCGCGAGAGCGATTTCCTACGGCTCCCGGATTGTCATTATGGACGAGCCGACGAGTGCCTTATCCGATAAAGAGGTAAAGGTTCTGTATAAGATTATCCGAAAGCTGACGGAGGAAGGAGTTTCCGTTTTGTTTATCAGCCATAAGCTGGAGGAGGTTTTTGATCTTGCCGACAGGGTGACGATATTCCGCGACGGACATATGGTGGAGGAACGCGAGGTCGGGGGATTGACCATGGAGGAGCTGATTAACGGCATTGCCGGGAGGAAGGTGGAAAATCTTTACCCCAAGGTGATGACGGCGCTGGGGAAAGTGCTTTTGGAAGTAAAGCACCTTAGCCTGAAAGGAGTTTTTGAAGATATCAGCTTTCAGGTCAGGGCAGGGGAGGTTCTGGGATTTGCCGGGCTGGTAGGGGCGGGCAGGACGGAAATCATGCAAAGCATATATGGCATTATGCCGGCCGATGAAGGGGAAATCTACGTGGACGGAAAGAAAGTGGAAAACCGTTCCCCCCGGGAAGGGCTGAACCATAAAATAGCGATGGTGACGGAAGACCGCCTTCGGCAGGGCGTCATCAAGAAAATGAATGTGCAGATGAATATGACGCTTGCTTATTTTTATAAAATTTGTAAAAGCGGGTTTATCAGCCGGAAGAGGGAGGAAGCCGACACAGAAGCGATGATCAAGGAACTGCGTGTCAAAACAGCCGGAAGCAGAGCGCCGATTTGGTCCCTTTCCGGAGGAAACCAGCAGAAGGTGATGATCGGGAGGGCGCTGATGACCGGCCCCAGCATCCTGATTATGGACGAGCCTACCCGCGGGGTGGATGTGGGGGCGAAAAGCGAAATATACGGATACTGCAATGAACTGGCCCGCCAGGGCATGGCGATTCTGCTGATTTCCAGCGATTTGCCGGAGGTGATGGGAATGAGCGACAGAGTGCTGGTCATCCGGCAGGGACGCATTGTGGCGGAGCATGACAGGCGGGAGGCCGAAGCGGAAGAGATCATGGCTGAAATGTTCGGACTGCCGGGCAGAGAGAAAAAGGAGGAGAAATGATATGCAGCAAAAAACAAAGAAAAAGTGGACGGGGGATGCCGTACTCATATTTTTTCTGAAAAACAGGGCTTTCCTGCTCGTGATCTTATTCTTTATCCTGTTGATGCTTTCGACAGATACCTTCCTGACCGGCAGCAATCTGATGAGCCTTGCGAGACAGATAGCGGCGAACGGGATTATCGGCGTGGGCTATACCTTTTTGCTGGCTTCGGACAGCGTGGACCTTTCGGCGGGATATATGATGTGCATGATCGGCATTATCAGCGGATTGTTGAGTCAGACATCCCTGCCCTTCGTGGCAATTTTGCTTATCTGTATCGTGATCGCGATGTTCTGCAGCAGCATGAATGCGGTGATCGAGAACCGCTTTAATCTGCCGCCCTTTCTTGTGACGCTGGCGATGCAGCAGGTATTCCGGGGAGTGCTGATGCTGCTTTCCAACGGTTCCCCGATCAGTAATCTGAACGAAGGAATTATTTTCATGGGGCAGGGATATATAGGGCCGATTCCATTTTCGGTACTGCTGATGGTTGTCTTTATTGTGGCAGGCCACATCCTATTCAGCCGGACCCAGTTCGGACGGAATGTCATCGCAGTAGGGGGCAACCCGGATGCCGCGCGTGTTTCCGGTATCCATGTGGAGCGCACAAGGGTGTATGTGTCCGCACTTTTGGGATTTACGATCGCTATTATGGCGCTTGTGTCCTGCGGGCGGGTGGCATCTGCGCAGACTACGCTGGGCGGGGATACGGTCATGGATATTATCGCGGCGGTCGTGATCGGCGGAACGCCTATGGGCGGAGGATCGGGTACGGTAGGAGGAACTTTGTTCGGCTGCCTGGTGATAGGCCTGATCAGCAACGGGCTGAATCTGCTGAAAGTATCGAGCTACTGGCAGATGGTCTCCAAGGGCGTGATTATTCTGGTAGCCGTGGTTCTGGATGTTTACAGCGAACGTATTTATGAGCGTATGCGTAATAAGGAGTAGAAAGGGCATGGTTATGGATAGGATAGATTTGAAAGGGAAACCGTTCTATCTGGAGGATGAGGCCGTCCGCTGGGTAGAGGAGACTTTGGAGGGAATGACGGACAAGGAAAAAGTCGGGCAGTTGTTCTGCGAGATTTTATGGGACAGACCCGGGAGCAGCCCGGAGGCTTTGCTGGAGGATGCCGAGCCGGGCGGCGTGATGTACCGCCCTTTCTCCGGGGAAAAAATGCGGGAATATACGGAGCGGATACAGAAGAAGGCAAAAATCCCGCTTTTGATTGCCTGTAATCTGGAACGGGGAGGCTCCGGAGGGAACGGAGGATTGACAGACGGCACATATGTTTCCAGTCCCATGGGATGCGCCGCGACAGACGATGCGCAGAGCGCGTACAGGCTGGCGGAGGTAGCATGCAGGGAAGGCGGGGCCGCAGGGGTGAACTGGACGTTTGAACCGATTGTGGATATCGACTTAAATCCCGGGAACCCGATTACCAATGTCCGTACATATGGCAGCAGCCCGGAGCGCATCCTGCGCATGGCCAAGGGCTATATGGACGCCTGCCGCCGTTACGGAGTGGTCAGTACGGTGAAACATTTCCCGGGGGATGGCGTGGATGACCGCGACCAGCATCTGATGAGCAGCATCAACAGCCTGTCGGCACAGGAGTGGTATGCGTCCTATGGCCGCATTTATCAGGAATTAATTGACGACGGCGCGCCCACTGTCATGTGCGCCCATATCAAGCAGCCTGCTTTGTGCCGCGAGGTAAATCCGGGGATTCAGGATGAAGATATCATGCCCGCTTCCTTAAGCAGCGAGCTTATGCAAGGAATATTGCGGGAAAAAATGGGCTTTAACGGACTCATTGTGACAGATGCTACGCAGATGGTAGGCTTTACCAGCAGTATGCCGCGGCATTTGGCAGTACCTGCCGCGATCGAACGGGGAGCCGATATGTTCCTGTTTACCATCAACAGGAAAGAGGATATGGGATTTATGATGGAAGGGCTGAGGAAAGGGTTTTTGAGCCGGAAGCGCCTGGACGAGGCGGTGACCCGTATTCTGGCACTGAAGGCGCATATCGGCCTTTGGAAAAAGCCCGCCGTACCGCCCCAAGAGGGGCTTTCCTGTCTGCGGTGTCCGGAACATCTGGAAGTCGCCAGACAGATCGCGGAGCGCAGCATTACGCTGGTGAAGGACAGGGAGAAATGGCTTCCTTTGTCTCCGGAAAGAATGCGCAAGGTGAAGCTGATACAGATTACGAACGAGAAGCTTCCCCCGGGAGGGCTTTTGCCGGAAATAGAGCTGTTCAGGACGCTTCTGGAGAAGGAAGGCTTTGAAGTGTCCTACTTTAAGGACGGGCGGTTCCCGGGGGAGGACTGCAGCCTGGCGGAGTTCACAGAAGAAACGGATCTCATGATTTATTTTGCCAATATGAAGGTCGGCAGCAACCAGACAACCATCCGCATCGTGTGGGATGATTTCCTTGGGGAGGATTCGCCGAAGTACGTGAGAGACATACCGGTGCTGTTTTTGTCCTTTTCCAATCCTTACCACTTGGTGGACGTGCCGATGGTGGGAACCTATATTAATGCTTATACTTGCAATGAGGAAAGCGTCTATGCCATGGTGGAAAAATTAATGGGGCGCAGCCCTTTCCGGGGACAGAGTCCGGTAGATCCTTTTGCGGGGCTGTGGGATACGCGGTTATGAGGTGGAAATGTCAATTTTAGAAGTGCTTATGATTCTATGTTTCGGGCTGGCATGGCCGGTCAATTTGTACAATAGCATAAAAAGCCGCTCTACCAAAGGGAAAAATCTGCTTTTTATGAGTTTTATCTTGTTAGCCTATGTATTCGGCATCCTGCACAAGCTGTTTGTTGCGGCGGACGGGGCAGTTTATTTTTATATCCTGAACGAGGCTATAGTTCTGGCAGATTTTACGGTTTATTTCGTGAACCGCGCGCGGGAGGTCAGAGAGGGCGTATGCAGCGGGTATATACAGGTTTACAGGTAAAAGAATCTATACAAGAAAGCGGAAAAATGTTATTCTTAGTGCGAGAAGAACTGCTCGCAGCAATGGCTGCTTCGCAAGTCTTCTCGCACAATAAAAGGCGGAAGGAATACGAGAATATGGAAGCGGAATTCAAGGAGCAACAAACATTCAGCAATGCGTCGGTACGCATCATTAACCGTGGAAGGGTTCTGCGGCTCCTGTTTCGGGAAGGGAGCATGACCCAGCTGGAAATTAAAAACAGGCTGAACCTGAGCGGGCCTACCGTAACACAGATTTTGCAGTTTTTTAAGGAGGCGGAATTGCTGCGGGAGGGGGAGGAGATTCCCTCCTCGGGCGGGCGCAAGCCGAGGCCGATTGAATTCTGCTACCGTTCATTCTTTGCGGTAGGAGTGGAAATACGGCGGCATCATGTGGATGTCCAAGTGCTGGACTTGAAAGGGAAGACAGAGGCCGGGACTGTACGCCGACTTGTCTTTGAGGACAGCGATGCTTATTGGAGACAGGTAAATAACATCGTGAAAGAGTGTGTCGGTTCCGGTACAAGGGCGGAACGCATACTGGGAGTGGGAATCGCTTTCCCCGGGGAAATTTCGCCAACGGGCAATATCGTTTCGCGGTCTACCGTGCTGGGGCTGAAGAATTTTCCGCTGGATCATATACAGAAAAATTTTGATTACCCCGTCTATGTGGAATACGGGGCGAATGCGGCAGGTTTCGGGACGGTATGGCGCAGCCGGGGGTTGAAGGATGCGGTATATGTGATTGTGACCAATAACGGGGTTGCCGGTTCGGTGATTTTAAATAATGAAATATACAGAGGGCGTTATAATAAACCGGGCGCTTTCGGGCATATGGTGCTAAACCCGGAGGGAAGGAAGTGCTTTTGCGGCGGCAGGGGATGCTGGTCGGCCTATGGCGCGCTGACTTGCCTGACAGGCGAAGAGGATCCGGATTTGGAAGGTTTTTTTAAAAAGCTGGATCAAGGGGATGCCGGATGCGCGCTGCGCTGGAAGGAATATTTGGAGCGTTTTGCCCAGGCATTGGCCAATATACGGTTAAGTTTTGATATGGAAATTATTATAGGCGGAAAATTAGCCCCTTATCTCGCGCCCAGAATCGATGAATTGAAAAGAATGGTAGCGGCTTATCCGGCATTGGAGGAGGACTGCATGGATATATGGGCGGATACGGAAGCGGACAGCCCTATGGCAGAGGGCGCGGCGCTTATGATTGTATCCAGCTTTTTGAACGATACATTGGAAGGGTTTCATTTGGAACAGTTGTGATGGCTCTGAAAACGGCAGAAGTGTTTTCAGACCTTGTAATACATAGTTTTGTTGTATTTTGACGGCTTTTCATGTGTATGCGCTATGGGTTCTGTTATATGGGACATAAAAACAAGATAAGATAATGGGACAGGGAAAAGGGGCCGCCGTAAGGAAGGAGTAGGAAAAAATGGGCTTCAAGGCGGTAATTTTTGATTTGGACGGAGTGATTGTATGTACCGACCGATTCCACTACCAGGCGTGGAAAAAGATAGCGGAAGGGCTGGGGATTCCTTTTGACGAGGAGGCCAACAACCGGCTGCGGGGCATCGGCAGGATGGAAAGTCTGGAAATTTTACTGGAATACAGCGGAAGAGGGCCGTTTTCCCGGGAGGAAAAGGAGAAGATGGCGGAGCGGAAAAATGAAATTTACCGCAGGCTGCTCGCCTCGATGACGCCGGATGACGTGACAGGGGAGGCACGGAATACCCTGGCAGAAATACGCAGGAGAGGATATGGGATCTGTCTGGGGTCGTCGAGCAGGAATGCGGGGTTCATATTGGAGAGAACCGGGCTAAAGGATGCCTTTGACCGGATCGTGGACGGGAACCAAATTCAGAGGTTTAAACCTGACCCGGAGGTGTTTTTAAAAGGGGCGGCGCTGCTGGGCGTCAGACCGGGGGACTGTCTGGTGGTAGAAGACGCGGAAGCAGGGATTGAGGCCGGAATCGCCGGGGGAATGAAGACTGCGGCGATCGGCGGGGCGGCAGCCTGCGGAAAGGCGGATTACCGGCTGGAGAGACTGGGGGACCTGCTGAGGATCTGCACGGCAATTTAATGGCTTTCCCCGATGGTGAAAAACAGCCCTGACTTTTTCAATGCGGGACGGAGAGCCATGTAAATAGCGACGGACGCGATGGCGGAAGTCACGGCGTTAATGGAGGTGGAAGCGATGTTCCACGCAAGGGTAAGCTCTGCGGCCGGTTTGCCGAGGATGACCAGCTTATAGAAATATCCGATAAGCGGATCGAAGATGACGTTAAACAACAGCCCGCCGACAGCGGCGGCAACTGTCCACTTCCATACTTTCCGGTTGTCCGTTTCCGTGGTGATATGTCCCAGCCGATGGGCGATCAGGCCGGCGATCAGGCCGATGCACAGTTTCAGAAGAAAGGTTTTGGGGGCATAAACGACGTAAACAGGATCGAGAAGGTCGCCGATCGTCATGCCGATCGCTCCGCCTAATCCCCCATATGCTCCGCCAAGAAGCAGGGCTCCCAGCACGCAGACGGCATTTCCGAGATGGATGGAAGTGGCATCCCCGCCGGGAAGGGTGATTTTGATTTGGAGGAAGGTAAACACTACATAGGAAAGAGCGGCCATTACCCCTGTAAAAATAACTTTTTGTATGTTTTCATTTTTCATATCAATTTCTCCTCGATGTTTTTCATAGATGATTTAACTTTTCTGATGCAATTTATTATACATCAGATTGGCATAGATAAAAGAACCATTTTGGGTTTTTTGAACCATGCCAGTCTGCGAGGAGAAGAAAAAATAATGCTATGCCTGATCCTGAACCAGGGACGGAACAAGTTCGGCCAAAGCCTTTGCCAGTAAATCATGGCTTTCTTCAGTAAGATGCATATAATCATTGGGATGCATGCAGATGCCGGGGATTTTTCCTGCGTCAAAAAAGTGGCAGCCGGTCAGCTTGGCGGTTCTTTCATAATAGAAGGCCAGTTCTCTTGATTTTTCTGCGCATCCTTTCCCCATTTCGTTTAATACAAAAGTGGATGCATAACCGTCCTCGATAGGAGCGGGGGCGACCAGAAGAATATTAGGGCGGCCATTTGCCCATGCATCGGTAACGGACTGGGCTTTTTTGGCCAGCCGCTCCAAACCTTTTGCAATGTTTTCCGCATTGCATCCAAATCTTTCTTTGGTGTCGTTGGTACCAAGCATAATGATCAATAAGTCCACAGGTTCGTGGCTCATCAGGCAGCCGAAGATGGCGGACAGGCCGCACAGCCCTTCGAACAAGGGGTCTTCAAAAACCGTGGTCCGGCCGCTTAAGCCTTCTTCACGGACGATATACCCGTCGCCGAGGTATTTTTCCAGAAGGCAGGGATATCTTTTCGTATCGTCGAACCTGCCGCCTGTTTCCGAGCAGTAGCCGTGGGTATTAGAGTCTCCGAAACATATAATTGTTTTTTTCATAAATAGATGATCCTTTCTTTTTTGTTATCTTTTTATTGGACCGATGGAGTCAATAAATGCGAGAATGTGCCGGTTGACTTCGTCGGGAACATCGGTATTGGAGTTATGGCCGGCGTTTGCCAGCCAGACGATCGGATACCCTTCCTTTTGGTTCCATTTTCTGTTATAGGATTTGGCGGAGCCGGCGGCATCTTTCTCGCCGCAAAGCAGCAGGACAGGGCATGTAATGATAAAATCCCGGCCTGATTCTATGGCTTTGGCAACGATGCGGTAGCCGTGGCCGGCAAGCGCGCAATATTCCTTGCGTTCATAGGATTCCATCGTTTGTTTCATCAGCGCGCGGCCGTATTCGGTCACGGAAGTCCCGTTGACTCCCCATCGGACCAGCATTTTCCATGGAATGCCCAAATACATCCATTCGGCGTGCTTAAGCAGCGCCAGTTCCCATCCGGAAAAATACCGGCGCTGGAGCGGGCAGGAATCTATGGATAGAAAGCCGGATACGGAGCCGGGATAAAGATCCATATACATCTGTGCGATGTATCCTCCCATGGACTGGCCTATGAGTATGGGCATATGGATCGTTTCCTTTTCAAAAATACATTGTAAATATCGGGCTGTGTCCGCCAGGGAGAATGTCAGGCTAAAAGGGCGTGACAGGCCGTGCGCCGGGGCATCCCAGACAAAGCAGCAGAATTTGTTTTCAAAAAATGCGATTTGCCTGTCAAAAAGATGATGGTCTGCCGTGAGGCCGGGCAAAAAGACAAGCCAGGGCTTTTGGATATGGAACTGGCTGACCCAATAGCGGATATTCCCATCCGGCGTGGAATATGCTTTTTCAATCATCGGTCGGATCCTCCTTTTGTTTTTGATTGTCCGCTGGTTTTATTATAAGGCATTTATACGGCGAATGGAACAGAAATATCAGGAAGATTTACAGCCAATCGATGACGATTTCCGTGCATGGAAACAAAATTATCTTGACAAATCTCCGTTCCAGGGCTTATATTAACCATAAGTATCCATACGAGAAAAGGTAATGAAAAAGAGGAGTACGCACAGCCCCTTAAAAGAGAGAATGGTTCGCCGGCTGAAAGACCGTTTGAAGAAAGGCATGCGGAAGGTAGCTTTGGAACCGGGAGGCTGAAAGGGAATGCCAAAAAGTAAGTTTCCACGATTTATCCCCGTTACAGGATAAGGTCTGACAGGACCGGTGAGTAAAAATGAAGGTGGTACCGCGTGATGAAATAAACGCCCTTTGCTGACGGATGTCGGCAGAGGGCGATTTTTATGCGCAGGCCCGCATAGAAAAGAGGTAAACTATGGCAAAGGAATTGGCAAAAACTTATGATCCGAAAGGGATCGAGGACAAGCTGTATGAAAAATGGATGGAAAAGAAGTATTTCCATGCGGAAGTGGACAGGAGCAGGAAACCGTTTACGATTGTGATCCCGCCTCCGAATATTACCGGGCAGCTTCATATGGGACATGCCTTGGATAATACGATGCAGGATATTCTGATCCGGTTTAAGCGGATGCAGGGATATAACGCCCTCTGGCAGCCGGGGACGGACCATGCCTCCATCGCTACGGAGGTCAAGATTATCGAAAAGCTGAAGGAAGAAGGCATCGACAAGGAAGACCTGGGCAGGGAGGGATTCTTGGAAAGGGCCTGGGAGTGGAAAAAAGAGTACGGGGGCAGGATCATCAGCCAGCTGAAGAAGCTGGGTTCCTCCTGCGATTGGGACAGAGAGCGCTTTACCATGGACGAAGGCTGCAACAAGGCGGTCACGGAAGTGTTCTGCAAGATGCATGAAAAGGGATGGATTTATAAAGGCAGCCGGATCATTAACTGGTGTCCGGTATGCAATACTTCGATTTCCGACGCGGAGGTGGAATACGAAGAACAGGCAGGGCATTTCTGGCATATCAAATATCCGCTTTCCGATGGGAACGGACAGACGGACAATACGGAATTCCTGGAATTTGCTACCACCAGGCCGGAAACGATGCTGGGGGATACGGCGGTAGCGGTGAACCCGGAGGACGAGAGATATAAGCATCTCATAGGAAGAAAGGTGCTGCTTCCCTTTGTAAACAGAGAGATTCCCATCGTGGCGGATCCCTATGTGGATATGGAATTCGGAACCGGCGTGGTAAAAATCACGCCTGCCCATGACCCTAACGATTTTGAAGTAGGCAAGCGGCACGGTCTGCCTGAAATCAATATTATGAACGACGATGCCACTATCAACGAGAACGGCGGAAAGTTCCAAGGAATGGACCGTTATGAGGCGCGGGCGGCCATCGTAAAGGAACTGGAGGAAATGGGGCTGCTCGTAAAAATAGAAGACTATTCCCATAATGTAGGGACCCACGACCGCTGCAAGACGACGATCGAACCGCTGATCAAAAAGCAGTGGTTCGTGAAAATGCAGGAACTGATCCAACCGGCTATAAAAGCGGTAAAAGAAGGGGAGATCCGGCTTGTGCCGGAGCGGATGGAAAAAACCTATTTTAACTGGACCGACAATATCCGCGACTGGTGCATCAGCCGCCAGCTCTGGTGGGGACACAGGATTCCGGCGTATTACTGCGACAAATGCGGGGAAACCGTGGTATCTCCTGGGATGCCGGCTGTATGCCCGAAGTGCGGCGGCAAAACATTCACGCAGGATCCGGATACGCTGGACACATGGTTTTCCTCCGCGTTGTGGCCTTTCTCTACCTTAGGATGGCCGGAAAAGACGGAAGAACTGGATTATTTTTATCCGACGGACGTGCTGGTGACAGGATATGATATTATTTTCTTCTGGGTCATCCGCATGATTTTCTCAGGTTACGAGCAGATGGGGGAAAAACCTTTCCATACCGTGCTGTTCCATGGGCTGATCCGGGATTCCCGGGGGCGGAAGATGAGCAAATCCCTTGGCAACGGCATCGATCCTTTGGAGATTATCGACCAATATGGGGCGGACGCCCTGCGGCTGACGCTGATTACGGGCAACGCGCCGGGCAACGATATGCGTTTCTATTATGAAAGGGTGGAAGCCAGCCGGAATTTTGCCAATAAGGTATGGAATGCTTCCCGTTTCATTATGATGAATATGGAAGGAAAAGATACGGAAGGCGTCGCGCTGGATATGTTGGAACCGGCAGATCAATGGATCTTGTCCAGGTTGAACCGGCTGGTAAAAGAAGCCACCGACAATATGGAGAATTATGAGCTTGGCATTGCGGTGCAGAAAGTATATGACTTTATCTGGGATGAATTCTGTGACTGGTATATCGAGATGGTGAAGCCGAGGCTCTATAATTCCGACGACAAGGAGAGCCAGGACGCGGCGCTTTGGACATTGAAAACGGTGCTGAGCGGGGCATTGAAGCTGCTGCATCCTTATATGCCGTTTATTACGGAAGAAATTTTCTGCTCCCTTCAGCCGGAGGAAGAATCTATCATGATTTCTCCATGGCCGGAATATAAAGAGGAATGGAACTTCGAGAAGGAAGAAAAGGATATTGAGACGATCAAGGAAGCGGTGCGGGGGATCCGCAACGTAAGGACGCAGATGAACGTGCCTCACAGCAGGAAAGCAAAGGTATATGTAGTAAGCGAAAATGAAACGGTCTGCAGAGCCTTTGAAGAGGGCAGGCTCTTTTTCGCTTCGCTGGCATATGCCTCCGATGTGGCTGTCCAAAGGGACAAGCAGGGCATCGAAAGCGACGCGGTATCGGTGGTTGTCCCTGGAGCAACGCTTTATATCCCGTTTGCGGAGCTGGTGGATATCGGGCAGGAGATCGGGCGGCTGGAAAAAGAAGAAAAGCGTCTGCAGGGGGAACTGGCGCGCGTCAACGGCATGCTGAATAATGAAAGGTTTCTTTCCAAAGCGCCGGAGGCGAAGATCGCGGAAGAAAAAGAAAAGCTGGAAAAATATACGCAGATGATGGAACAAGTGAAGCTCCGTTTGAAACAACTGAAAGGATAGAAGGAATGTCGGCGGATTCTTACAGGAAAGCGGAGCGGTATATTCTGGAACTGCCGAAGTTCACGAAGAAGAACCGTGTGGAGGATACCGAGGCTTTTTTAAAGGTTCTCGGTTCCCCCGAGGAGGGAATGAAAATCATCCATGTAGCTGGCACAAACGGGAAAGGCTCCGTTTGTGCCTACTTGTGTTCCATGCTGGCCAGAGGCGGCTTCGCGGTCGGCATGTTTACATCCCCCCATCTGGTGGAAATGAGGGAACGGTTCCGGACGGACAGGGGGCTGATTACGGAGGAGCAGTTTGTTTGGGGGTTCGATTATGTGATGGAGCGGCTGGAAGAGATGCGGGACCTGTCCGGGAAGCCGGACTACCATCCTACTTTTTTCGAGCTGCTATTTTTGATGGGAATGGTGATTTTCCGAAAGGAACGAGTGGAATATCTGATACTGGAAACGGGGATGGGCGGAAGGCTGGATGCCACCAATGCGGTGAAAAGCCCCGTTCTTACGGCGATTACCTCTATCGGTTATGATCATATGGAATATCTGGGAGATACGATCGGGAAGATTGCGGGGGAAAAGGCGGGCATACTAAAACCAGGGGTTCCCGTCGTTTTCTGCGATAAAAGAAAGGAAGCGTCCCTTGTGATAGAAGAGAGGGCGAAAACGCTGGGAAATAAAGCGGTTGGAATAAAAGAAGGGGATTTCCTTTATAATAAATTAACAAAGAAAAGCATTGATTTTTTCATGTATTCTCGGTATTATGGTTATATTAGGCTGAAACTGGAAACAGATGCCCTTTACCAGGCAGAAAACGCTGCGCTGGCCGTCCGGTGCATGGAAGAATTGCCGGATGGCGCGAAGATGAAGCGGGAGTGGATCGAGGAAGGTCTGCGGAGGATGTCTTGGGAAGGGAGGATGGAAGAGATACTTCCCGGAGTTTATGTGGATGGAGCCCATAATGAGGACGGGATACAGGCTTTTATCCGGTCGGTGGAGGCCGATGGATGCAAAGGCAGAAGGTATCTGTTATTTTCTGCCGTTGGTGATAAAAATTATGGGGGAATGATAAATATTTTAAGCGCCGGCGGGCTTTTTGACGAGGCCGTGGCGGCGGGGATCCATAATATAAGGGGAGCGGGCGCGGAAACGCTGGGGCGGCATTTTCAGGGGATGAAGTGCGGCATAGCGGAAGATACGGCGCAGGCATTTTATGGTTTGCTGGCAAGAAAACAAGAAGAGGATTTCATATATATTGTCGGCTCGCTTTATCTGGCAGGTGAGGTGAAGGCATTGTTAAGGAGGAAATCGGATGATCAATTTTGAAGAAGAATTAAAAAAGTTCCATCCCAGCCTGGAAGTGGAGGATGCGGAGGAATCGATTTACAACCAGGATTTGACGGATATGGCGGATATATTGGTAAGCATGATCAAGGATATGGGGAATACGGCATTTTCCGAGCGGCCTGTAAGGCAGGATGAGATAGCGGCCCGCGAAGAAAACGGTTCCTTCGAAGAATAGGGGGGACGGCATGTTATGTTATAATTGCGGCCGTAATTTATCGGAGCATGATTTCTGTACTTCCTGCGGAGCGGATGTAAGTATTTATAAAAAAATCATGCATCTTTCCAACCGTTTCTATAATGACGGACTGGAAAAGGCACAGGTCAGGGATCTGACCGGCGCGATAAACAGCCTGCGGCAGAGTTTGAAATTAAATAAAAACAATATAAAAGCCAGGAATTTGTTAGGGCTGGTTTATTTTGAAACGGGGGAAGTGGTGGCTGCGCTCAGCGAGTGGGTCATCAGCAAGAATATCCGTCCCAAGAAAAATATAGCGGATATGTATATTGATATGATACAAACGAACCAGACCAGGCTGGATTCTATTAACCAGACGATTAAGAAATATAACCAGGCATTGACATACTGCCGTCAGGGCAGCCAGGATCTGGCGGTGATACAGCTGAAGAAGGTATTGTCCCTGAACCCGAAATTTGTCAGGGCGCACCAGCTGCTGGCGTTGCTTTACATCGAAGAAGGGGAATGGGAAAAGGCCCGCAAGGAACTGTACAAGTGCGGCAGGATTGATTCGAATAATACAACGACAAGGCGTTATCTGAAAGAAGTGGATAGGATGCTGGCTCCAGAGGAGGGGCAGGCGAAAGGAGTCGGGAAGAGGAGAGGTATTTCGCAGGATGTAATTCAGTACCAGAGCGGCAATGAAACGATCATTCAGCCGGTGAATGGAAAGGAAAAAAAGGGAGTTTCCGTTCTCGTCAATATGGCGATCGGGATCGTGATCGGGCTGGCGGCGGCCTGGTTCCTGATTCTTCCGGCACGGATCCAGATGGCCCAGGTGGCTATGGATGAAGAATTGCGGACGATCGGGGACCAGTCGGATGCCAAGACGGCGACTATCGACGAAATGGAACAGCAGGTGAAGAGGCTGACGGAGGAAAATACAAAGCTGCAGGAACAGCTGGAGAATTATGAGGGAACGGACGGCACGATACAGGCTTCTGACAAGCTGATCGCGGCGGCGAATGAGTATCTTGCCAGCGAGGGAGATGCGTTTAAGGTATCGGAATATCTGGACGAGGTCAATATGGACGAACTGGCGGATACGGCATCGGAATCCTTTATCATGCTGTATGATACCCTGACTGCCATGATCGGGCCGGAACTGGCCCAGACTGCTTATGACGAAGGGTATCAGTCTTACAGGGACGGGAAATTTGCGGAAGCCCTGCCGAAGCTGGCAAAGGCTTACCAGTATGATGAGACGAACGGGGACGCGCTTTTTTATCTGGCCAACTGCTATAAGGAAACCGGGAACCTGGAGAGGGCGAAGGAAACATACGCGCAAGTAATCGAACTGTTTCCGGGGACGCTGAAAGCAAGCAATTCCCAGACATATCTTGCAGAGTTAAACGATGAACATTAGTTGGAAAATATAAGAAAATGGACACAAAAGAGAACATAATTTTATGTTCTCTTTTTGGTCGTACGCCTTGCGGCGCACGTTTATTAGGAATTGCGCCGGAAGGCATAGGCATGGGAAAACGCGATGTATGACACAGAAACAGAGGAAAGGAGAAGCGCATGATGGAAAATTTTAAGGTGATCGATAATTACCTGATGGTCAGGATGCCGGAAGAGATCGATCATCATAAGTCATCATACATAAGCGAAAACGCGGACAAGTTTATTGTTCAGGAAAAGGTGGACCATGTGGTCTTCGATTTTGAAGATACGAAATTTATGGACAGCTCGGGAATCGGGATTATTCTTGGGAGGTATAAGAAGATTTCCTGCTTTGGGGGAAAAGTATTCGCGATCAATGCGGATAACCGGATCAGGCATCTCTTAATGATATCGGGATTACATAAAATTGTGGAAATTATGGAATAAACAGGGAGGACTGGGATGAAAAACGAAATGAAGATGGAGTTCGACGCTATATCGGCAAACGAGGCATTTGCCAGGGTAGCGGTGGCGGCTTTTGTGTCCGAGCTGGATCCTACGCTGGAGGAAGTTTCGGATATTAAGACGGCGGTGTCGGAAGCGGTGACGAATGCGATCATCCACGGATACGACGGGATAGAAGGGGGAAAGGTAAATATACGCTGCCTCATAGAGCAGGACGTGCTGCACGTGGAAGTGATGGACAAGGGAAACGGCATAGAGGATATTGAGAAGGCGATGGAACCGCTCTTTACGACGAAACCGGAACTGAACCGTTCGGGGATGGGTTTCCCTTTCATGGAAGCGTTCATGGATGATCTGGAAGTGCTGTCCGTAGCAGGAGAGGGGACGACGGTCATCATGAAGAAAAAAATAGGATGCATTCCATGGATAGAGGATGAGGAATAGATTATGGAGGATGTTGCGGTACTGATTGCTCGTTCACAGGCAGGGGATAAAGCGGCGCGGGAGGCGCTGATAGAAAAAAACCTTGGTCTGGTGCATCATATCGTCAGGCGCTTCCTGGGAAGAGGGTATGATGCGGAGGATTTGTTCCAGATCGGAGCGATAGGGCTGATGAAAGCGATCGATAAGTTCGACCTGGCATATGATGTCAAATTCTCCACCTATGCAGTACCAATGATAAGCGGCGAAATCAAACGTTTTTTGCGGGATGACGGAATCGTCAAGGTGAGCAGGACCTTAAAGGAAAACGGATGGAAGGTCAGACAGGCGGCAGAGCAGATCTACCATGAGAGCGGGAGGGACGCCACGCTGGAAGAGATCGCGGAGGCGACGGGGATAGCCAGGGAAGATATTATCATGGCGATGGAGGCCAATGTGGAAGTGGAATCCATTTATAAATCCGTCTACCAGTCTGATGGCAATGAAATTTATCTGGTGGACAAGCTGCCGGAAAAAAAGGACGATAATGAAAAACTTTTAAACCATATGCTGCTGGAACAGCTGATCGGGGAGCTGGGAGAAGAAGAACGGACGCTCATCCGGCTTCGTTATTTTCAGGACAAGACCCAGGTGGAGGTGGCGAAGAATCTCGGCATCAGCCAGGTGCAGGTGAGCAGGATGGAGAAAAAAATATTGATACGGATGAGGGAGAAACTGCAGTAAAAAATATGGTTTCAAATGGAAAAAAATCTTGACTTTTTTCCGTTCATATGATAAAACGGTTTTATAAAATATAGTAGCGATAGTGATTGCAAATGGCAAGCTAAACCTACATGCTGTTGACAGAAACTAGTTTTCTGTCTGTGGTATGTAGGTTTTTTTGTTTTCAGGAAGGGATTCTGGCAAAGGAAAAACGATGGTTATCGGGAAAATTTTGAACAACAACGTAGTAATCGTGAAGGAAAACGGTATTGAAAAAATCATTATGGGGCGTGGATTGGCTTTTCGGAAGAAGCCGGGGGAGGAATTGGATGAAAAGCTGGTCGATAAGGTTTTTACGCTGTCGAACCAGAGGGCGGCGCATAAATTCCAGGAATTAATTGTCGATATACCGATTCCGCACATCGAGATCGGCGAGGAAATTATTTCCTATGCAAAAACCAAGACCGGAAAAAAATTAAACGACATGATATATATCAGCCTGGTAGACCATGTGCATACGGCGATTGCGCGTTATTTGGAAGGCATTACAGTGAAAAATGCATTGCTTTGGGAAACGAGGAGGTTTTACCCGGATCAGTTTGCCATTGGGATGACAGCGCTGGATATGATTGAAAAGCGTTTTCAGATAAGGCTCCCTGAGGACGAGGCAGGATTTATTGCGCTGCATCTGGCAAATGCCGCTATGGATGAAGAAAATATGCAGAATATCTACCAGATTACCAAAGTGATGCAGGAACTGGTCAATATTGTAAAGTATAAGTTTAACGTGGAGTTTGATGAGGACAGCGTCTATTATTACAGGTTTATTACTCATTTGAAATTTTTCGCGAAACGGCTGATAGGAGGCACCACATACCGGGATGAGTCGGACCGCCAGCTGCTGGAAATGGTAAAGAGCCAATACCAGAACGCTTACAGCTGCGTGGAAAACATCGGGGATTTTCTTGGCAAAAAATATAATTATTCCTTGTCCGATGAAGAAAAGCTGTACCTGACAATACACATTGAACGAGTGATTTATAAAACGACGTCTTAAAGGTGCTGTGATTAGAATAGACAAGGCAGGAAGGAGGGCAGCGGGCAAGAAGCAGGAGGAAGGGTTTACAGGCATCCCTTGAATAACCTGAATACATAATAAAAGGAGCAAAGCGGAAAAAATGAGAAAATATGAAGAGCTGGTAAAAAAAATAGTGGAAAATATCGGCGGGAAGGAGAACGTGGTTTCTTTGACCCATTGTATTACGCGTCTGCGTTTCCAGTTAAAGGATGAAAGCATTGCCAAAGACGATGTTTTGAAAAATATGGATGGAGTAGTTACCGTTATGCATGGAGCGGGGCAGTATCAGGTGGTAATCGGCAATCATGTGCCTGATGTGTATAAAGAAGCCTGCGATCAGCTTGGCATTCAGGCTGGGAATACGGCGGCTACGGAGGAAAAGAAAAAAAATGCCGGAGAAATTTTCATTGACTTTATCAGCAATGTGGTAGGACCTTGCATCAGCATCCTTTGTGCAAGCGGTATGATCAAGGGAATTCTTTCCTTGTTGACTTATTTCGGGCTGATGTCTGTGGAGGGCGGCTTGTACCAGATATGGAATGCCTGCGGGGATGCATTGTTTTATTTCTTTCCCATCTTCCTTGGCTATACAACGGCGAAGAAAGTGAAAATGGATCCGTTCCTCGGTCTTGTAATCGGTGCGGCGATGGTTTATCCGACCATTCAGGGAGTGGACTTGAATTTATTCGGTATCGTAATGAATACTACCTATACCAGCACTATGCTTCCGGTTATCTTTACCGTGCTGTTTGCTTCCGTAATATATAAGCCTTTGAAGAAAGTGGTGCCGGATGTCATTAAATCATTTTTTGTGCCGATGGCTGTGATGGGCATAGCAATACCGATAGGCTTTGTTCTTATCGGGCCGGTGATGAACGAAGTGGGCAATTTGATCGGAAAGGGGATTATGGCAGGATATAATCTGAGTCCTATGCTGGCCGGTTTTTTGGTGGGGGCATTGTACCAGGTAATGGTTATTTTCGGGGTGCATGGCGCTTTGGGAGCGATTGCCTTTATCCAGCTGGCCAATGGGGAACCGATGTTTTTAGGGTTCATGGCGGGAACTACATTTGCCCAGACGGCAGTCGTATTTGCCATTTGGCTGAAAACTAAAGATAAGAAACTGAAAAATATCGCGCTGCCGGCTATGATATCCGGTATTTTCGGCGTGACAGAACCGGCTATTTACGGCGTGACCCTTCCCCGCATAAAATTCTTTATTATTTCCTGCATCGGCGCGGGGCTGACAGGGGCATACTTAGGACTTACCAATACGCTTTTATGGCAGCTGACAGGGCTTGGGATTTTTACGATTCCCGGATTTATCGGGGGAACGGTGCCGACCGGTACGATCATGATGAATGTGATGATTTCTTTGGCGATCGGCATAGGATTTTCGTTCGTGCTTGCCTTTCTCCTTTATAAAGATGAAACAAAAAAGACAGAAGGAGGAGAGGGAACAGACGACGGAAAGGAGAAGAAAAAATATAATGCCGCTGTACTTGCCCCGATGAAAGGGAAGGCGGAGGATCTGTCCAAGGCGGAGGACGAGGCATTTGCGCTGGGAACGTTGGGGGATGGCATGGTGATTATGCCTGTGGAAGGGAAAGTGTTTGCCCCGGTGGACGGGACGGTAACGACGCTGTTTCCTACCTTGCATGCGATAGGGATTACCGGGGACAGCGGCGTGGAAATATTGATCCACATCGGAATTAATACGGTAAATATGAAAGGGAAGGGCTTCCACGCGCATATCAGGCAGGACGACCATGTGCGCAAAGGACAGCTGCTGATGGAGGTGGATTTAAAGGAGATCGAGAGGGCAGGATTTTCCGCCCAGACTCCGGTGATTATCACGAATTCCCGGGATATGATGGATATCCTGAAAACGGATAAAAAAGAAGTGGAGCATACGGATACTTTGATGACAGTGTTGTTTTGACAGAGAGGAGAAGAAAAATGGCTTTTGGCAAAGACTTTTTATGGGGCGGCGCAGTGGCCGCCAACCAATGCGAGGGAGCATGGAATGTGGATGGAAAAGGGGTTTCCTGTGCGGATATCTGTACAGGGGGGACGCATACGACGCCGAAGCGGATTACGCCGGTATTGGAGGAAGGAACTTTTTATCCCAGCCATGAAGCGATCGACTTTTATCATCATTATAAAGAAGATATTGCTTTGTTTGCGGAAATGGGCTTCCGGGTGTTCCGTTTTTCCATCGCATGGACGAGGATCTTCCCCACAGGGGAGGAGACGGAGCCGAATGAGGCCGGGCTTCAATTTTATGATAGCGTAATTGCGGAATGCTTAAAGTATGGCATAGAACCGCTGGTTACTATTTCCCATTATGAGATACCGTTTGCCCTGACGCAGAAGTATAATGGATGGTCGGATAGAAGGGTGGTGGAATTTTATACCCGTTATTGCGAGACGATTTTCCGGCGTTACCAGGGCAAGGTAAAATACTGGCTGACATTTAACGAAATCAATGTAGGCACGATGGGAATGGGGAATCTCTTTTCCTTGGGGATACTAAACGAAGGAACGACAGACTTTGCACATCAGACAGATGATCCGCAAAAACGGTTCCAAGGGCTGCACCATCAGTTTGTGGCAAGCGCGAAGGCGGTGAAGCTGGCTCATGAGATCGATGCGGAATATAAGGTAGGATGCATGATAGCCTTTTCCACCACATATCCATTGACCTGCAACCCGGATGACATTCTGGTCTGCCAGGAACAAAACCGCAGACTGAACTGGTTTTGCTCGGACGTACAAGTGAGGGGGGAATACCCCGGTTATATAAAAAGGTATTGGAAAGAACAGGGGATAGAGATAAGGATAGAAGACGGGGACAGGGAAATTTTAAAAAAAGGATGCGTGGATTATTACACGTTTTCTTACTATATGTCCAATTGCGCCACTGCGGACGAAGGGCGCAAGAAAACGGAGGGAAATATGTTCGGCGGCATAGCCAATCCTTATTTGAAGGCCAGCGACTGGGGATGGCAGATTGACCCGAAAGGATTGCGCTATACTTTAAATGAAATTTATGACCGTTACCGGATTCCTCTTATGGTGGTAGAAAACGGCCTGGGGGCATATGATAAGCTGGAAGAAGACGGCAGCATTCAGGATGATTACCGCATTGACTATTTGAGACAACATATTGAGGAGATGCATGAAGCGGTGCTTGACGGAGTGGATCTGATGGGATATACCCCTTGGGGCTGTATTGATTTGGTCAGCGCTTCGACCGGGGAAATGGCAAAACGTTATGGGTTCATTTATGTAGAAAAGTACGATGACGGCAGCGGGGATTATACGAGAAGGAAAAAGAAGTCTTTTGAATGGTATAAAAAAGTGATTGCTTCCAATGGAGAAAATTTGGGTGAAATCTGAAAACCATATTCCATAGGGCGGGCGGCTGTTATATAATGGAGCAGGAAACCAATGAAATTTATATCAATAAAATGGACAGGCAGCCGCCTGCGGAAATGGAGCAAAAAATGAAAGCTTTTGATTATGTGGTAGAAAGCATCGAAGGGGATTATGCAAATTTAAAACAGCTGGGAGCGGAGGGCGATGAGCGGAAGCTGGTAGCCAGAGCCCTTCTGCCGGATGCGATTATGGAAGGAACGAAGCTGCATTATGAGTATATGGAGTATAGTATTGTAGAATAGGATGGATGAAAATCCAGCGGGAATCCATATTCCAAAGGGCAGGGCGCGCCGTTCGTCCGGGCTGACTGCCGGACAGGTCGGGCTTTAGTCGGGCAATTCTACCTTGCCGGCGAAGCCCGTTCATCCTGCCGGTGACTGGCTCGACTGGTTTTGCTATTCATACTTTTTTAATAACTGTTTAAATATTACGATACCTATTACAATTTGAAAAATTAAATAGCCGCCCAGATATAGCACTATTAAGCGTGAATTATCAATGACTTCAAGTTGTCCCAATATGGAGAAGATGATTATTGAAATACTAACTGTCATAAGCCCGATAGTATACGCATAGCACCCGGATTTATCTCTTAATTTTGATTTTAATTCATCGTGAAGTTCGATTTTTTCATTTTCTATTTTTTCTTGATACCGTTCTTTGTTTTTAGATGTATTCCAATAAAAGTATTTACAAGTCATAACAGTACCAGAACAAATGGCTCCGGCAGCAAAACCGATAAGCAAACTGTCCAGCACACTATCCGTTAGCAGTGCTGCACCCAAAAGAATAATGCCTCCCAAAATAAATAAAATACCCTCTAATAAATTACATTTTTTCATCTTTGCAACTCCTTTCATGAATAAAAATTTCTTCAATTTGTTTACCGAAAAAATCTGATATTGCAAAAGCTAATTCTAAAGAGGGATTATATTTCCCCGTTTCTATTGAACTGACGGTTTGCCTTGAAACTTTAAGTGCTTTTGCAAAATCTTCTTGATTCATGCCTAATCTTTTCCTTAATTCTTCAACCCTGTTTTCCAAATAATGTCACCTCCGTTTTGACAAGGTTCCTTTACAATTCCATTATAGTAGAATAAGCCGGTTTTGACAAGGTTCCTTTACAAAAATTTTTCTTATAAGTTGCACGGAATAGCGGGTGGCTGCCTATCAAAATCTTTGTGTTACTTTATCGCGCATGAGCATTGGAAAATGGATTCCCGCTGGATTTTCTAAAATGGCGTATAAATGAAAGATTTCCTGCCATAATAAGGGGTATGGATAATCGGCGCGGGTGCGGAGCCGGTAAATGGATCGAAAAGGAGCGGATCAATGGCAGGGGAAATCGTTTATATAAAAGCGGAACGGAATGTGGAGGTTATGGAGGACGATGTGCTGTTCAAGGATATGGCTAAGGTGTATTGCGCGGACAGCCATATGGCGGCGAAAGTGAAATCGTTGAAGGTACACCGGTTTTCGGATGGGGAGCAGAAGAGGCAGGTGTTCAGTATCCTGAAGCTGATTGAGATGGTACAGCAGGCATGTCCGGGCGTGACGGTGGAGAATCTGGGGGAAACGGATATTCTTGTGGAGCGGGTGGATGTGGACAGGCATAAGGGATTCGTCCAGACTCTGAAAATTATTTTTGTGGCTTGTATCAGCTTTTTTGGGACAGCTTTTACCATCATGGCTTTTCATAACGATGTGGGGATTAACCAAGTGTTTGAAAAGGTGTATGAGCTGGTGATGGGAGAGGCGTCCGGCGGTTATACAATATTGGAGGTGACGTATTCGATCGGGCTTGCTGTCGGGATTATCGTGTTTTTTAACCATATCGGCGGCAGGAGGATTACGAAGGATCCGACTCCTATAGAGGTGGAAATGCGCATTTATGAAAAGGATGTAAACGACGCGCTGGTCGAGACGGCGGACAGGGAGGGGAAGGTAATCGATGTTTCTTAGGCAGATATTTTTGGGGATCGTGGGCATGAGCTTCGGGATGTTTGCGGCGGGAGGCGTTTTTACGGTGTTGATATCGGTGGGGCTGATTCCGCGGTTCGCGGGAAAAATGCATGTGAGCCGGAAGGTTTTTTTGTTTGAGGAAGCGGTGGTATGCGGCACGTTGTTCGGGGATTTTTTCAGTGTGTTCGACAGGTATGGGCATATCGGGAAGCTGGTGATAGAAAACCAGGTGTTTGGAGGAAATACGGAGGCGGCATGGCGTGTTCTGGGGATGGTCGTGCTTATGATATTCGGGCTGTTTGCCGGGATTTTTGTCGGGTGCCTGGCTCTTGCTATTGCGGAAATGCTGGATACGATCCCTATTTTTTCCAGAAGGGTCGGATTCCGGCATGGGCTTGGCATTGCCGTGCTGGCAATGGCTTTGGGGAAAGCGGCGGGAAGCCTCCTTTATTTCGCGAAGGCGGTATATCTGCATGGCGGGGTGTAGGAGCCATAAACGAAATTTTTAAAAATTTTATCAATGGGAATTGGGGAATAATTTGGCGGCGGTATTCAGATACTAACTTTTGCAGAAAAGTCTGCAGACAAAAATGACAGGGGAACAAAGGCATCAAGCCGGAAATGAGGTTGGATATGGACGAACAGGTAAAACAGGAATATCAGGAATATGTCAAGGAGGTTACGCCGACGCATAACTTATGGCTTCAGATGGCAAAGGCATTTTTTGTCGGGGGCGTGATATGCGTGATCGGGCAGTTGATATTGAATTACTGTACGAATACGATAGGTCTGGATAAGGAGACGGCGGGAAGCTGGTGTTCCCTGCTGCTGATATTGGTCAGCATTTTGTTGACCGGCTTCAATATTTATCCTTCTATCGTGAAATTCGGAGGAGCGGGGGCGCTCGTGCCGATTACGGGCTTTGCCAATTCCGTAGCCGCGCCGGCCATTGAGTTTAAGAAAGAGGGACAGGTGTTCGGGATCGGGTGTAAGATTTTTACGATCGCGGGGCCGGTGATTTTGTATGGGATTTTTACCAGCTGGGTGCTGGGGCTTGGGTATTGGATATTGAAACTGTTAGGAATATGTTAGAAAGAGGAATTGCGTCGGGTTATGTATGCGTGATTGCCCCGCGGATATTTGCTTTGGCGATATCCATGGGGCTTTTCAGGTGGATCAGTAAAAATATGCAGGAACAGATTTTTGCCAGGGTGGCGGGCTGGGAAATGCGGTTGGTAATCATGGAAATTTCTCTTAAACTTATCTTTGCTATTGGTAGATTATTGTAGTAAGATTGTAACCAGAATAAGATTTATGCGGATATGCAATAAAACTGGGAGGTATTTCCATGAGTAAATATAAGCCGCCATTTCATGTGACGGACAGAATAGTATCTCTCATTGCAGAGATTAGCGAACAGGTTGGTCGTATTACTGTTCTGCAAGAAGGCACAATGAGTCCCCGTTTGAGGAGAGAAAATCGTATACGGACAATTTACTCTTCTCTTGCGATTGAGCATAATTCACTTTCGTTAGGACAAGTGACTGCGATTTTGGATGGTAAGCGTGTTCTTGGCAATCCGAATGAAATTAAAGAGGTGCAGAATGCTTACGAAGCATATGAAATGATGCTGCGGCTGGATCCTTTATCTGAGGACGATTTGCTGAAGGCACATATGCTTATGATGAATGGGCTGATTTCCGAGAACGGAAGGTTCCGTTCTGGCGGCGTCGGGGTATTCGAGGGTGAGGCGCTGGTTCATATGGCTCCACCAGCGAAATTTGTGCCAGAGCATATTCATAATCTGTTTGTTTGGTATGAACAATCGGAACTGCATCCATTGATTAAGAGTGCAGTGTTCCACTATGAATTTGAATTCATCCATCCTTTTGCGGATGGGAATGGCCGTTTAGGGAGGATGTGGCATAGCCTTTTGCTTGGCAACTGGAAAGAATTGTTTTTCTGGCTGCCGATGGAAGAATTGATTCAATCGAGACAGAGTGAGTATTATGAAACGCTTGGCGCTGCGGATAGACAGGCAGACAGCGCTGGATTTGTGGAACTAATGTTGGAAATTATAAGAGATAGTTTGCTGGAAATAACGGTTGTTGGACGCAATACCGATCAAGATAGCGACCAAGTAATCGACCAAGATGCATTCTCTGTGAATCAGCTCCTTTCCATACTCGGGGAGGATACATTATCGACAGTGGAATTGATGGAGCGGCTCGGGCTTTCCCACAGGCCGACTTTCCGAAAGAATTATCTGAATCCTGCATTGGAAAAACAGCTTATTGAACGGACAATACCGGAAAAACCGAACAGCAAAAATCAAAAATATAGGAAGCGAAAATGATAATGAACATAGAACTGAGAATACCGACAGAAGCGGATAAAGAAGGGCTGAAAGCTTTGTGCAATGCCGTTGACAGGAGCTACCTTTCGGAGAGGCTGCCATATCCCTATACGGATGAAGACGCCGACTGGTGGATCCGCATGGTCGCGGAGAATGAAGGGAAGTCTGGAAATTGGCGCGTGATATATGCGGACGGCAAGCTGGTCGGAAACATATCCATAGAGCAGAAGTCCGATGTGTACAGGAAAGACGCAGAGATCGGTTATTGCCTTTTGACGGAATACTGGTCGCGCGGGATCGCAACAGAGGCCGTAAAACGAATATGCAGGATCGCTTTTGGCGGACTGGACATTCTTCGGATTACAGGCCTGTATTATGAGCCGAATACGGGGTCAAAACGCGTTTTGGAAAAAGCCGGTTTTGTGCATGAGGGTACGCTGAAAAATGCTGTGGTGAAGGGCGGCAAGGTCTATAATCTGTGCGTTATGGGACTCCTAAAGGAAAATTAAATATTCGTTCCGTTTGCCTGGGCGGAACCCAGATAGGATAAGTATTTCATCAAATCCGCTTTCCCCGATTTGTTGAGCTTTCTCAGGCTGATGAGAACATCCTTCAGTTGGACTCCCTGGACAAAGGTAGCGTTCAGGTCGTAGGAACCGGCGCGTTCCGGCTCCATTCCGAGGATATAGTCGGTGCTTACGTTGTACAGTTTGGCCAGATTTACTACATGCCTGGAAGGAAGTTCCCGTTTATCCAGTTCGTAGTAGGAATAAGCCTGCTGGGATATGCCGAGATAGTCTGCGACCTGTCTTTGTTTGAGGTGGCTTTCTTCTCTTAGATTTTTGATCTTAACATGAACGTTTGTCAATGCAATTCCTCCTTACTTCTGTTCGTTGTGTCATTCAATGTGGAAATAATATCACAGGAATTTGCATTTTGCACAGAATAACAACGAAAAAATGTATATAAATATTTTACAGGAACAGATATATGTAAGTTAAAAGAAAAGGGAAAATAAGGATATGGAAAATGCCATAAAGTAATGCCTGTGGGAATCCATTTTACCAGGCCAGGGACAAGTCGGGGCAGGAAAGTAGAAGGGGGCGGCAGGGGAGGGCGGGCAGCAAGGAAAGCGGGGCGGAAAGGGGGTGTCGCTGCCTTTGCGCAGGGAAATGAGATTTTCTTAATATTCCGTCTGACAAATAGCAATTTGGTGACATGGATGTCACCAAAAGTCTGCAATGAGCCTGGATGGCGAATCGCAGACGGTTGCGGCCTGTTGATACAATGATATCGGAATATTTAGAAAATCCATTTCCAGAAGCTGGCATGGTACCCCCTTTCCGCCCTGCTTTCCTTGCTGCCCGCCCTGCCTGCCCCTGCCGCCCCCTCTTTCTTTCCTGCCCTGATCCGTTTGCGGCCTGGTAAAATGGATTCCCACAGATAATCTATTTCTTCTATTGAGATTCAGGAAATAGAATGGTAGAATAATAATGAAGTGATTACAAATGAAAAGGATTGGTCGAGGATGGTATCGTTTACCGGTTTGGAGTTTCTTTTCCGCTTTTTTCCGGCGTTTCTCGCCGTTTATTATATAACGCCAAAAAAATACAGAAATACTGCGCTGCTGCTTGGCAGCATTGTATTTTATGCCATGGGGGAGCCGTACTATGTGCTGCTTCTTCTTGTCATGGTATGGCTGAATTACTTTTTTGCAAAAAAAATACATTCCTGCCGGAATACCCGCAGAGGAAAAAAATGCCGGAAAGACCGCCTTATTACGGTTCTTGTTCTGGATACCGGCCTGCTGGCGCTCTTTAAGGCGCTGGGTGCTTTTGCAGGGAGCAGCATACTTCCCCTTGGGCTGAGTTTTTACATTTTTAAAATGATATCCTTTCAGGCAGATGTGTTTCGGGGAGAAATAAAAGAGCTGCCGACTTTTAAAAGGACGGCAGTTTATTTTACGATGTTTCCCCAGATCGTATCCGGCCCGATCATGCGTTTTAACGAGGGAAGCTTTCTCATGGAAGAGAGGGAGTATTCCTGGGAAAAACTGGAGGAAGGGCTGCAATATTTTGCGGCCGGCCTTGGGACGAAAGTGCTGCTGGCGGACAGACTGGCAATTTTATGGAAAGATATTCATATGATAGGCTATGAAAGCATCTCTACCCCGTTAGCCTGGCTGGGGGCGGCTGCCTATTCCATGGAGCTGTATTTTGATTTTTGGGGGTATTCCCTTATGGCATCGGGCATTTGCGTGATGCTCGGCTTCCCGTTTATTAAAAATTTTGAACATCCTTATGCCTCCAAAAGCATCAGCGAGTTTTGGAGGCGGTGGCATATAACGCTTGGCAGTTTTTTCAGGGATTACGTTTATATCCCGCTGGGCGGAAGCCGGGGAGGAAGGATAGAGACGCTCAGAAACCTTCTGGCGGTGTGGGTTTTAACGGGGCTATGGCATGGAGGGAGCGTGAACTTCCTGCTTTGGGGCCTGGCATTATTTTTGCTGATCGCGGTCGAGAAGATCGGGCTTGGAAAACTGTTTGCCAGATTTTCCCTGCTGGGGCGGTGCTATACCTTGATCCTGATACCGGTGACATGGGTGTTTTTTGCATTGACCGATCTGGGCCAGCTTGGCTTGTACCTGGAGCGGCTGTTTCCTTTTGCGGGAGGAGGGATCGCCGTCAACCCTAACGATATATGGAAGTATCTGGGGATGTATTGGCATTATCTGCTTCTGGGGGTGCTTTGGTGTATCCCGTTTGTTTCGCGTTTTCTGCAAAAACATAGAAGGCATCCGCTGGTGGTCTTGCTGACAGCGGCGGTTTTCTGGCTTTCTGTTTATTGCTTGGTAAGCATGGAAAGCAATCCTTTTGCTTATTTGAAATTTTAAGTTGATTTTGATCTGAGATAAAGCGAGTGCAGCTATGAGAATAATAAAATTTATAAAGAAATGTCCGGTTTTCCTGCTTTTGGCGGTAAGCGGCCTTGTGCTTGCATTGACCGGAGCGGTCGGCAGATTTTCCATATATAAAGATTACGAATTTGATCCGGTGAAGAGGCCGTTCCTTGCCCTTGTGATGGAAGGGGCGGGAAAGGGAACGGCTCCTTGGGAGATGGCGGAGAATGTGGGAATGGGAGCCGATGAATTCCCGGGCCGGCTGCTTGCCGTATTCCGGACGGAAGGCGGAGGGCAGAATATTGATGATCTGGGAGGGGAGGATGCCAAGGAAATCTTTTCCGTTCCTTCCGGCACGGAAGAGGAAGAAGCAGAAGCTGGCGTTTCTGTGGAGGAGATGGAGGAAGCGGCAGATTTCGGAAAAGGAACTCTTGAAGAGGACGTTTTGGCAGAAGACACGGCGGCGGACGGGGATTCCGGTTCCGGGAGCGGCGAAGCGGAGGGAGAGATGGATTCCCAAATAAGAAGCGAATCTGCCAGCGGGGATATATCCGGCGGCACGGAATCGGAAGCGGAAAAAACTTATGAATTCCAGACAGTGACGGAAGATTATTTTAACGATGCGGCGTTTATCGGTGATTCCAGGACGGTAGGCTTGTTCGAGTACGGGGGATTGGAGGAACGGGCGGATTTTTACGCAAAAATATCCCTGACGATATATAATGTATTTTCCGAGCCGCTGGCAAAGGAAGAGGGAACGGGAAAAAAGATCACGGCGGAGGAGGCATTGTCGCAGAAGCAGTATGGCAAGGTCTATTTAATGCTGGGGATCAACGAACTGGGAACAGGGACGACGGAAACATTCTTGGAAGAGTATAAGGCGGTAGTAGAACGGATCCGGGAACTGCAGCCGGATGCGGTTATTTTTGTGGAAGGAATCATGAAAGTGACGGCAGGCAAAGATGCGGAAGACCCGATCTTTAATAATAAAAATATTGAGGCAAAAAATGCGGCTATCGCAAGTCTTGCGGATAACCGGAATATTTTTTATATCGATGTCAATGAGGCGGTATGCGATGCGGACGGAAATCTGAATGCGGAGTATACCATAGACGAAGTGCATCTAAAGGCGAAATATTACGAGATATGGAAGCAGTTTTTGCTGGAACATGGAATTGAGCGGTAAGGAAGCGGCAATACTATACACAATGTGATACACAATGTGAGAGGAACTTCGAAAGCGACAGGAAGGAGCTGTGTATAGTATGAGCCAGGAAAAAAAAGAAACATGTATATTGGGAAAGCAAAGCATAGAATTGAAAAACCCCGTTTATATCAGGGAGAGCGCCAGCGTGGTAGGGACGAAAGAGGGGCAGGGGCCTCTGGCGGAGCTTTTTGATATGGTCGGCCAGGACGATATGTTTGGCTGTGCTTCCTGGGAAGAGGCGGAAAGCAGTCTGCAAAAGGATGCCGTTTATCTCGCCTTGGGGAAGGCAGGGTTAAAAAAAGAGGATATCCGTTATTTGTTTGCCGGAGACTTGCTGGGGCAGTCCATCGCCAGCAGTTTCGGGCTTGCGGGTTATGAGATTCCCCTCATTGGGTTGTATGGAGCCTGTTCTACTTGCGGCCTTTCGTTGAGCATGGGGGCGATGGCGGTGAACGGCGGTTACGCGGAACATGTGGTTTGCGTAACGTCCAGCCATTTTGCCAGCGCGGAAAAGGAATTCCGTTTTCCGCTCGGCTACGGGAACCAAAGGCCTTTGTCCGCTTCCTGGACGGTGACGGGCAGCGGAGCCTTCGTCTTAAGCAGTACGGAGGGGAAGAGATCCAGGGCCAGGATCACCGGATTGACGACGGGGAAAATTATGGACTACGGTCTGAAAGATTCCATGAATATGGGGGCATGTATGGCTCCGGCGGCTTGCGATACGATTTATTGGAACTTAAAGGACTTTGGAAGAAAGCCTTCCGATTATGATAAGATTATTACCGGGGATTTAGGGAGCATAGGGCAGCAGGCGCTGATCGATCTCCTGAATGAAAAAGATGTGGATATCGCAGGACAGCATATGGATTGCGGGATTGAGATCTATGATGCAAAGGAACAGGATACCCATGCAGGGGGAAGCGGGTGCGGGTGCAGCGCTGTCACCCTGTCGGCCTATATTTTAAAAAAGATAGAAGAGGGCGTATGGAAAAGAGTCCTCTTTGTGCCGACAGGGGCGCTGTTGAGCAAGACAAGCTTTAACGAAGGGCAGAGCGTGCCGGGGATCGCCCACGGGTTAGTCATCGAAAGCTGCCGTTAATTCCTGCTCATTCCGGCGTGGGGGATGTTCGTATACTCCGCGATATCCCTGTTCAATGTGACGAGGTCGCTGACGTTCAAGTCATGTACCGAAGAGTGGCCGGTGGTTCTGGCAAACATTTTTAATTCTTCCAAGGAGACATTGAGGAAATTAGCGACTCTTTGAGCCGCAGCCTCTACCTTAAGCCGCGCCCGGAGTTCCGGTTTCTGCGTAGCGATTCCTACAGGGCAGTTTCCGGTTCCGCAGATCCGGTATTGCTGGCAGGCTGCCGCAATGAGTCCGGCGCTGGCGATAGCAACGGCATCCGCGCCCATGGCAAGAGCCTTGGCAAAATCGGAAGATACCCTGAGTCCTCCCGTGATTACAAGGGAAATGTCCGAATGGACGGAGTCCAGGTATTTTCTTGCCCGGTGTAAGGCAAAAATGGTCGGAACAGAAGTAGATTCCCGGAGCAGGAGCGGACTGGAACCAGTAGCGCCTCCGCGCCCGTCGATCGTAATAAAGTCGGGTTCTGCATAGACACAGTATTCCAGGTCGCGTTCAATCCGTCCGGCCGCTATTTTGATGCCGATGGGCCGGCCGCCGGAAAGCTGGCGGAGCGTATCCACCGTTTTTTTCAAATCCTCTTTGGAACGGATCTCTTCAAACCGGCTGGGGCTTTGAATATCCTCGCCCGGATTTTTTCCGCGGAGCGCGGCGATTTCGGGAGTTACTTTTTCTCCAGGAAGGTGTCCACCCATGCCGGGCTTTGTGCCTTGCCCGATCTTGATTTCGATAGCGTCCGAAGACTTCAGATTTTCATCCGTCACGCTGTATTTGTTCGGAATATATTCAAAAATATACTTATATGCCGCTTTCTTTTCTTCTGGAAGGATGCCGCCTTCCCCGCTGCACATAGCGGTTTTAGCCATGGCGCTGCCTTGGGCCAGAGCGATTTTGATTTCCCGTGAAAGCGCGCCGAAGGACATATGGGAAATATAGACGGGGTTTTCCAGCACCATAGGCTTTTGCGCGTGCTTTCCGATGACGGTCCGCGTACTGACAGGATCTGAGTCAAGCAGAGGAGCGGGGTTTAACTGCGCGCCAAGGAAGAGGATATCGTCCCAGCCCGGCATAGGCATTTTCGTCCCCATCGCTCCGTCAATGCTCTTTCCCGTTACGGCTATTTCGTGGATCTCTTCCATATAACGGCTGCCTTTGTCATGCCGTATGTACAGGGGATCATAAGAGAGTTCTCCCTGCGGGGAATCTTTTCCGGAAAGGAGAGGATCCGTTTCTGCTTCTTTCGGAGATTCGTCCGCAATCTTTTCAAATTTGGAAACCGGCTGTTTACAGACCGGGCAGCAGTCCAGCTCCGAAAATTTTTTTCCTTCTTTTTCTTCGTCAAAGATAGCGCCGCATACGGCGCATTTGTAAATTGCCATAAAAAAATCCTCCATATGTATGAAAACCGTTGTTACTTGTATAAAAAATATTCTAATGGATTTATTTCCGCTTTGTCAAGGAGCAAGGGGCTGCAGGGAAATTCATTTTATCATTTTATCAGGCCGCCCGCCGCCCCTCCCCTTCTGCCAGCCCCTGGCCTGCCGGGCAGAAATCTATTGAAAAAAGTGGAAAGTCCTAGTAAAATAAAGTGCGGTAGGATTTGCGGACGCGGTATGGAGGATTATTATGAGGGAAATGGAATTTAAGATGGAAAGGCCGGGACTTTTGAAGGCGGGGGACCGGGTGACGGTAACGGAGGGCGTCCTTCCGAGCAATTATTATTATACGATTGACCCGGCGCTGGCCATGTCCGGAAATTACCCGTTCCGCGAGCGGATGCTGGCAAGAGAGGGAATTGTCAGGGAGGTTGTGGAAAAGGAAAGAGGATTTTATGTCATAGCGGAGTTCGAGGAGCCAAATACCACGCCGCAGGCAGCGGGGCATCCGACTTGAAACGCCCAAAGGGCGGGATATGGACGAATTGGAAGATGTAGAGGCGGTGAAAGGTGATAAGAGAATTGGTTTTTCAAGCAATATCGAAATTTATACTCGGTGTAGCTGTTACAGGCATACTAATATTTTTACCTGCTGGCACATTCCATTATTGGAACGCATGGTTGTTCATAGGAATTTTGTTTATTCCAATGCTTTTTGCGGGAATAGTAATGATGTTCAAAAATCCAGAATTATTAAAAAAACGTTTAAATGCCAAAGAGCAGCAAACGGAGCAAAATATTGTAATAAAGCTTAGTGGTTTGATGTTTGTTTTGGGATTTGCCGTAGCAGGATTAAACTTTCGCTTTGAATGGATTATGTTACCTGGTTGGGTTTCGTGGATGGCGGCTGTTATGTTTTTATTTTCTTATTTGCTTTATGGGGAGGTATTAAGAGAAAATACTTACTTATCGCGGACTGTAGAAATCCAGCAGGGACAAAGGGTGATTGATACAGGATTATATGGTATTGTTCGTCACCCCATGTATAGTGTGACAATCATTTTGTTTCTCTCTATGCCGTTGGTGCTGGGATCCGGTTTCTCTTTTGTTGTTTTCCTTGTCTATCCTATCATTATTGCAAAGAGAATTAGGAACGAAGAAGCATTGCTTGAAAAAGAATTGGAAGGATATGCTGCGTATAAAACGAAAGTGAAATATAAAATAATCCCATATATTTGGTAATACAGTGGCAACTTGAAGTTTGCAGGAGAGAATAAATATTTACTGGTAAGTAATTTTTATACACCAGGTACACAAAGACAAATTGGAAAAAAGAAAAAAGGAGGAACCAGACATGAGAAAAGTAGTAGCAACACAAAAAGCCCCGGCAGCGATCGGGCCGTATTCCCAGGGGATTATCGCGGGTCCGTTTTTGTATGCTTCGGGTCAGATTCCGATCGATCCGGCGACAGGCGGGATCAAAGGGGAGGATATTCTGGAACAGGCGGAACAGGTAATGAAAAACGTGGGAGCGATCCTGGAGGAAGCGGGCTATCGCTATGACGACGTGGTGAAAACTACGTGTTTCCTGGCAGATATGGATGATTTTGCGGCGTTTAACGGCGTTTATGAAAAATATTTCACGGGGAAACCGGCAAGAAGCTGCGTGGCCGTAAAACAGCTTCCCAAAAACGTACTCTGTGAAGTGGAAGTGACCGCATATCATGAATAATATTGTATTGATCGGCATGCCGGGAGCTGGGAAAAGTACGGTCGGGGTAGTGCTGGCAAAGTGCCTTGGCTATCGTTTTGTGGATTCGGATCTTGTGATTCAGGAAAAAGAGGGAAAGCTTCTGCATGAGATTATGGAAGAGCGGGGGACGGCCGGGTTCCTTGCGCTGGAAAACGAGATCAACGCTTCCCTGGAAGCGGAACGGAGCGTGATCGCTACCGGAGGGAGCGTGATTTATGGAAAAGAGGCTATGGAACATTTGGGAAGGATCGGAACGCTGGTATATTTAAAGCTTTCCTATCCGACGGTAGAGGAACGCCTCGGGGATCTGGGCGAAAGGGGAGTGGCGGTCCGGGAAGGGCAGACTTTGAAGGAGTTGTATGAGGAAAGAATTCCTTATTATGAAAAATATGCCCAAATCGTTATGGATTGTGAAAATAAAATGATAAAGGATATTGTTGCGGAGATTATTTCGGCGGCAGCCGGACAGGAACAGGAGGGTCAGCACCAATGAAAAAAATGGCGATCGGCAGCAGTCTGCTGTTATTTCTGGCTGCCTTTATTTGGGGCGTGGCTTTTGTGGCCCAGAGCGTGGGCATGGATTATATGGGTCCTTTTACTTTTAACGGGGTTCGGTTTCTCATCGGAGGCACGGTGCTTCTGCCTCTCGTCTGCATCAGGATAAAGAAGAAAAAAAATACGCCGGAAGAGATTCCGGCGGCGCTTACACTGAAAGGCGGGATCTGCTGCGGGCTGGCCATTTGTTTTGCTTCTTTAAGCCAGCAGATCGGCATTATGTACACGACGGTGGGGAAAGCAGGGTTTATTACGACGCTGTATATTATTATCGTTCCCGTATGCGGAGTATTTCTGCGGAGGAAAGTAGCGGGGAAGGTCTGGAAAGCAGCGCTGGTGGCAGTGGCGGGAATGTATCTGCTTTGCATGAACGAAAGCTTTTCTATCGGGAAGGGGGATGCTTTTGTCTGTCTTTGCGCCGTTATTTTTTCCATACATATTTTGGTGATCGATTATTTTTCACCGAAAACCGACGGAGTAGCGCTTTCCTGTATCCAGTTTTATACGGCGGGCATTATTTGTATTCTGGGGGCTTTTATTTTGGAGGAGCCGTCCTGGAAGCAGATTTTTGGCGGAATCGTTCCTTTGCTGTATGCGGGCGTGATGTCCTGCGGGGTTGCGTATACGCTGCAGATTATAGGGCAGAAAAACCTGGAACCAACGGTGGCTTCCCTGATTCTCAGTCTGGAATCCGTTGTTTCCGTGCTGGCCGGATGGGTCATATTGGGACAGGTTTTATCGGTGAAGGAATTGTTTGGCTGCATTCTTGTATTTGCAGCAGTAATTTGGGTGCAGCTACCGGAGAAGAAGGGGCGTCTGTTTGGATTAGACAATAATGAATAATTTGTGAAAAGAACGGCATAATAGTGTCATGCGAAAAGAATGATAGAATGAAGATCTTAGAAAGAATACAGGAGGTTTGCATGGACTATTTGAATGCGTTTTGGGTAGGAGGGCTGATTTGCGCCCTTGTGCAGGTACTGATGGAAAAGACGAAAATGATGCCGGGAAGGATTATGGTTCTGCTTGTCTGCCTCGGCGCGGTTATAAGCGTGTTTGGCATTTATGAGCCGTTCCAGGAATATGCGGGCGCCGGTTCTTCGGTACCGCTGCTTGGATTTGGGAATGTCCTGATGAAGGGAGTCAAGGAAGCGGTGGATCAGTCCGGCTTTATCGGGATCTTCCAGGGCGGGTTCAAAGCAGGGGCGGTCGGCACATGCGCCGCATTGGTATTCGGATATCTGGCAAGCCTGGTTTTTAACCCGAAGATGAAGAAATAAAACAGAGCATTTTTCATTTTCCGACGATGATTTTCCAGTGGGATTCATCAATGTCTGGAAAGTGTCCATGCAGCGGTTCGGAAAGCGGATATTGGAGGGCAAAGAACAGACAGGAGCTTTTAGAATTTGTACATTGTATGGATGCAAGAGCGAAAAATACACTAGCGGTAACCGGAAGCGCAAAAAGAGCCTTGCAAATTATAGGGGGACGGTTTTAAATGGACGTTTCTAAGAGTTATTTCTGGAATCATTGTGCAAAGGAAAGTATTGGTTGCATGAAGCCGTTTGGGGATGGGAATTTTGATACGGTTGAACAGGATTTCCCGGTCGAATATGTGCAGGCGAAGCCGACGGCTTGGTAATGTGACAGAAGAATAAACATAATATTGTAATTGCCTGAAAAGGGAATGTGTGCTATACTTCCGACATGGGAAAACCATAGAGCCAAAGGCGGCTTTATCCCTCTTGTTTTATCGGAGGGTTCAAGTAGCCCTCCGAACGAAAGAAAGGAGGGCGATGCAATGTATGTTACATATCAGGATTTAATCCAGATCGCTATACTCGTTGTCGCCCTTGTGAATTTGATTTATCAGATTTACAAGGGAAAAAAGAAATAGCCGCCACTACTGCCAATAGTGACGGCTGACCTCATATGAGGTAAGTTGTTTATTATCGGAGGGTAGAGCCGCTTCTATGGCTTTCCCTTTTTCTATGCTTAATATAGCACATTTGGCAGCAGGATTCAAGATCCAAACACATGTTTACTGTAATGCGATTGCAAAAGTTGTCTGCTGCTCCCATTCTTGTATCAGGTGATTCCACTTTTCAGAATACCCTTAGAAACGCTTGCAAGCCCTATATTGACAATATCATCTTCCCTGTTCGATTATCTCAAATTTGTCTCAACTTTTATCTCAATTCAAAGAATGATGATAAACACAGACAAAATATAGCATTATCATTTCCCGGCAATGAGCCAAGCAGACGCGTTTGCGGCAGGGTCTTTGGCTCGGATTTGAACCGCGCGAAACGGCGGCATGGGGTTAGACTGCTTCCCAGGAGATCTGGCGTTTATCCATAAATTTGCGGAAAGCGTCATCCCAGAGCTGTTCCGGCGTCTTGTCCATAAGAAAGGTATTGGTGGAAAGGCCGGTGGTCATTACGGCGTTTGTTCCATCGAACCGGATGGTGAGGGCGAAATACCTGACGAGGCTTCCGTTGTCCTGGAATCCGCCTTTTTCCAGGATCTGTGCCATATGGCAGGGCAATAGGAGAAGCACGAATTGGAAGCTCAGCGGCGTGCGCTTCCCTTTGATCAGCTGGAAGCAGAGGGGGCGGATATCTTTCCATAAGGAAAAATCATAAGGGCAGAGGGATGGATCTTCCTGCTCTTCTTTTGTGTAAAAATTTTTCCGTATATGCCCGTCGATTTGGAACGCGTTGGCGGTAACGATGGTTCCTTCTTCCAGCAGGAAGCAGTCGAAGTCGCCGGAAAGGAGAAGCTTGTTCATGAAGTCTTTGAGATTGGATATTTGATAGGTTTTCATTGGTTCCTCGTTTTATCTGTTTTTTGTGGTTCTGGCTTGTAATTGACAGTTGCTTTTTGATTCTATATATTAAAATATATGAAATTTATAAACTTGGCAAGAGATTTCCAAGATAGGAAAGTGGAAATTTTTCATGCGGAGATACTGCTATTATGACATCGTTAAGTGCAAGGATGAGCAAAAAAGACGACTGGGATGAGGTGAGAAAATGGAACTAAACAGACAGACCGCAGAGCAGGCGCTGGAAGAAGCGTCAAAAACCAATCCGGGGGCGTGGACGGACCACTCCCGCTACGTGGCGGAGGCATGTAAGAACATAGCGTCGCATTGCAAAAACTTATCCGCCGGCAAGGCCTATATTTATGGCCTGCTGCATGACATCGGCCGCTATGCCGGGGTGAGTTCGGAAAGGCATCTGATGGACGGTTACCGATACTGCATGGAGCGCGGCTGGGAAAAGGTGGCGCAGATCTGTATTTCCCATGCATTTATGATACAGGATATCGATACTTCTATCGGCGTGTTTGATGTAAGCGACGAAGATTATTTATTTATGAAGGAATTCGTTGCCAATGCAGTCTATGACGATTACGACCGTCTGGTGCAGTTATGCGATTCCTTGGCCTTGCCGACCGGTTTTTGCCTGTTGGAAAAAAGATTTGTGGATGTGACGATCCGGTACGGCGTTCATCCGGCGACGATAGACAGATGGAAGAAAGTGCTGGAGATAAAAGCATTGTTTGAGAAGAAAATCGGCTGTTCCGTTTATGATCTGCTGCCGGGGGTTGTGGAAAACAGTTTCGCAAGCGAGGGAAAGCAGTAAGAAAAACAGGAAATCCCCTTTACAATAAACAGTTAACCGTGTTATCATAAGTAGTAATCAAAACCACATAGGATAGTAATAAATATGATTGGTTTGCACATACTGAAAAAGTATACGATTCAGGGAAAGGCACGGTTATGAAAATGAGTTATAAGATCATACTGGACAGTTGTGGGGAACTGCCCCCCCAATATAAGGCAGATAAAAGATTTGAACTCGTCCCCTTAGGTTTGGAAGTGGGCGATTACCAAGTCATGGACGACGAGAATTTTAACCAGAAGGAATTTCTCGCGAAAGTAGCGGCATGCCCGATATGCCCGAAATCTTCCTGCCCTTCCCCGGAGCGCTACATGGAGGCATGTCACTGCGATGCGGATCGTGTGTATATCGTGACCCTGTCCTCTAAGCTGAGCGGCAGCTATAACAGCGCCGTATTGGGAAAAAACCTGTATCATGAAAAATATGGGGATAAGGATATTTATGTATGCGATTCCCAGTCCGCCAGCTGCGGCGAGACACAGATCGCATTTCGGGCGATGGAGATGGAAGAAGAAGGGCGTTCTTTTGAGGCAATCGTCAAGGAACTGGAGAGATTCAGAGACGGCCTTAAGACTTTTTTTGTACTGGATAACCTGGAGACTCTCAGGAAGAACGGAAGGCTGTCCGGCGTGAAAGCGCTGGTGGCCACGACGCTGAACGTGAAACCGTTGATGGAAGGGCAGCAGGGAGCCATTGTCCAAAGAGGCCAGGCCATCGGCATAAAAAAGGGGCTGGCTAAAATGGCGGATACCCTGGTAAAAGAAGCGGTTCATACGGAAGAGAAAAAGCTGATGATTACCCATTGCAACTGCCCGGAAAGAGCGGAGCTGGTAAGGGACGCCATCATAAAAGAGATCAAAGTGAAGGATGTGCTGATTATGGATACGGCAGGGATCAGCAGCATGTATGCCAACGACGGCGGGGTGATCGTAACGCTGTAAAAAGCCACATCGTAACGCTGTAAAAAGCCACATCGTAACGCTGTAAAAAGCCACATCGTAACTCTGTAAAAAGCATTAGGAATGTATTAGGGAAAAAGAATGGAAATGGAAAGTATCCCGTCGTGGAACCGGACGGCGATCTTTCCATTCATTTTTTCTGTCAGCTCTTTCGCGATGGAAAGGCCGAGTCCGGTGGAATGTCCGGCGGATTCTACGGTGTAGTAACGGTTCAGTAATTGCACGGCCTGCAGATCATTTAAGCCGGAAGCATGGTTGGAAAAGAGGATCTCCCCGCCCTCCGATAAGGAAATATTTAAGTCGCCGTCGCTGTATTTAATGGCGTTGCTGATGAGATTGGCGAAAATACGCGATAAGGCGTTTTTGTTCAGGAAGCGGATAATTTTTTCCTCCGGCATAATGATCCGGGGCGCAATGCGGCGGTCTTTGAAAGAGGCATAATAAGAGGAAACAGTTTCTTCTAATACGCCGTTGATATTGACTTCCTCCAAAGGGAACTCGTCAATGGAGGAGGAGGCCGCGAAATAGCGGAAAAGTTCCTCTGTCAGTTGTTTTAAAGTACTGGCGCGTTCTTCCATGATGGAAAGATAGCGGCGTATGTCCTCGGGGTCATCGGTTTGCCGGAGCAGATCGAGATAACCGCAGATGGCAGTCAGGGGAGTCCGAAGATCGTGGGAGATGCTGGTAACGGCATCCATCAGTTCCAGGTTCCCCTGGCAGAAACGGAGCTGCCCGGCACGGAGCCGGCGCAGCTGCCTGTTGATGTCGGAAGCCAGTCTGCGCATCTGCTTGTCGCGGCAGGATACGGAAATAAGCGTATTGGTATCCTCCGTGAGTTTTTCAGCAAACTGGGAGATGATTTCCCGCGCCGCTTTCCGCATAGAATATATTTTCATGCCCATCGCCAATAAAACGGCAATCAGGATGCCGATACAGGTCCATAACAGATATATCATAGGAAACCTCCTGTCAGAATCAGTTTATATTTTCCCGGTAAAAAATGTATATGCCGGTTCCGGTGGCGGCGACGGCAATGAGAAGGGAATAGAAAGACATTTTCCATAAATGGACTGCCGACAGGGAAGATAGCTGCACCGCCTGGTTTCCGGGGAGGAAATCATGGAGGAATTCGTAAACCTGGCGTTTGGTTCCGCTGATATAACTGGGGTTTGGCGTGAGGGAGGTATTTTCTTCTATCGCTTCCTCCGCTTCCAAGTAGTATGTTTCATAGTATTCCGGCTCTTCCAGCCTTGCATGGATATAAACCCCTAAAAACAGGAGGAGGAATACGCCTAAAATGCAAACCGTCGCTGTTGTGGCTTTGTTCTGGCAGAGCATGGCGACGGCGGTACAGATGGCGGTAAATGCAACGGCCAGTATAAAAATGGCGCCGACATGTCCGAGGACGACGGGAAAGGCAGCGTCGGAAAAAAAGCCGAGCAGGGGAATGCCTGTGCATAGACTGGAAACAAGGTATGCAAGGCACATGAGAAAAACGGCCGTAATGGAAACAATCAGAAAAGAAAAGTAGACCGCTATCCGGGAATGCCCGGCAATGAGTTTGTTGCGCATAGTTCCGTCATTGTATTCTGTTCCGATAAACAGGCTGCAGAAAACGGAGGAAAAGATTGCCATAAAAAGAACATAAAAGCAGTAACCGGATTCCAAAGGTATGGGATAGCCGTATTTTTTCATATTAGAAAATAAAGAGAGAGGCATCAGGATTCCCATGGCAAACAGGAACAAAACACCGATGCGGAAAAAGATATCCTTTTTCAAACGGGAAAAGTTAGCGTATAACAGTTGATTCATTGATTTTACCTCCTATCAGACTCATATAATAGCTTTCCAGGCTTTCCTCCCGTTCATGGATGGAAAGAACCTCGCAGCCCGCTTCGGCCAGCGGCATAACGAATTGGGTAACAGTGGTTTTGGAAAATACTTCGGCGCGGGTATCGGAAAGAATATGGTATTCCAGTCCCATGCGTTCTGCCGTCAGGGCAAAGGCGCGGATATCGGATACTTCCAGACAAAGGCATTTGCGGCAGACATGGTCCAGTTCGGCGGCGCTGATTTCTTTTACAATATGCCCGCTGTCGATAAAACCATAGTGGGTGGCCAGCCGGGACAGTTCATCCAGAATATGGCTGGAGATCAGAAAGGTAATCTGCCTTTCCTTATTCAGTTTTAGAATCAACTCCCGCATTTCTATAATACCCTGCGGGTCAAGGCCGTTGGTCGGTTCGTCCAGGATGAGGAAGTCGGGGCTGCCGCAGAGGGCGATGGCAATGCCGAGCCGCTGCCGCATGCCGAGGGAAAAATGCTTCGCTTTCTTTTTCCCTGTATGTTCCAGGCCTGCCAGTTTCAGGATCCCGTCGATGCCGTCAAAAGAGGGAAGTCCTAACATGCGGTATTGTTCCTTCAGGTTTTCTTCCGCCGTCATATGCAGATAGATGGACGGCGTTTCCACCACTGCGCCTATCCTTTTCCGGACCTTGCGGATTGCTTTTTCCGTATGTTCCGTTCCGTATAAGGCATAGCTGCCGGAAGTGGGATTTTGTAAGCCGCAGATGAGCCGGATCAGGGTTGTTTTGCCGGAGCCGTTTTTTCCGACGAATCCATAGATAGCCCCTTTGGGGACATGCATGGAAAGGTTTTTTAATGCATGGAAGCGTTTGTAGCTTTTGCCGATGGCATTGGCAGTTAACACATAGTCCATAATAGAAGCCTCCTTATCGTTGATACATGTATAGTATCCTCTTTCTGTTAAGAAAGCTGTTAAGGGAAAAGTAAAGAAATCGTAAAGATTTGCCGTCAGTTTTCTATTTCTTTCATTTTAAAGCCGATTCCCCAGACCGATTCGATATAATCCTGCCCGCCCGCATCCCGGAGTTTTTTTCTTAAATTACTGATATGCACCCGCAGGGAACTTTCCATGCAGTCGGGAGTATCTTCGCTGATTCTTTCCAGAAGCAGGGTTTTGGTGATGACTTGGGAGGGATTGGCCATCAATAATTTTAAAATGGCATATTCGGTTCTCGTAAGTTTGACCGGAAGGCCCCATACGGATACCTGATGGGTGTCGGCAGACAGCGAGATACCGGCGAATTCCAAGGCAGAGGCTGTTCCTGCAACAGAGGGGTTCCTAAGCTGTACGACGATTCTGGCGAGCAATTCCCGGGTATCGAAAGGCTTTGTCATATAGTCTGCCGCGCCGCTTAACAGCAAAGATACTTTATCCTCCGTTTCCGCCCTGGCGCTGATGACAATGACAGGTATTCCTTTTATTTTTGGAAGAATCTCCCGGCCGTCAAGACCGGGAAGCATCAGGTCGAGCAGGATCAGGTCGGGTTTTTGGCGTTCCAAAACAAACAGGGCCTCCGTTCCCGAATAGGCGCGGAGGACCTGGTATCCTTCTTTTTTCAGTATCTCCTCCAGCATGTTTCCTATGCTGGCATCGTCATCGATAATAAAAATGGTTGAAAGATTTTGCGTGTTTTTCATATCGGTTCTCCAAAGGCTGGGTTACATGATCTGGATCTGCACCGGGGAATGGAGGATGGCATAGATAAGGGCTATTTGAAGGACGAGAATAGCCGGCATGCCATAAACAAAGTACCAATGCCTTGTTTTATGGCGGAACGCATACATGCCGATGATGCTGCCGATGCTTCCGCCGATGATCGCAATAATGAATAAAGTGGATTCAGGAATCCTCCAAAGGCGCTTTTTTGCCCGGTATTTGTCGAGTCCCATAAGAAATAAGCCGATCAGGTTTACTGCGGTAAAATATGCGACTAGTAAAGTAATAACGTTCATACGAATGACCATTCCTTTTCTTCTGTTGTCCGGAACCGGTAAAAAATGCGGCCTGTTGGGAGGGTTATTTTTGCGCTTCCTGCATCTTCATGGCGCGGACCTTGCAGGAGAGGCCGAAAAGGTTGATAAAGCCTTCCGCGTCGTGGTGGTCGTACAGATCGCCGGTGGTGAAGGAAGCAATGCTTTCATTATATAAAGAATAGGGGGAAGTGGTTCCAGCCTTTATGATATTGCCTTTATAAAGCTTGAATTTCACTTCGCCGGTTACATAACGCTGTGTGGACTCGATGAACGCTTGTACAGCTTCCCGTAAAGGAGTAAACCATTTTCCTTCGTAAACGATCTGTGCCAGCTTGTTGCCCATGTCTTCTTTGAGCGCATAAGTATCCCTGTCCAGAATCAGTTCCTCCAGCTGCTGGTGCGCTTCGTAAAGGATGGTTCCGCCGGGAGTCTCATATACGCCGCGGGATTTCATGCCGACCACGCGGTTTTCTACGATATCCACGATGCCGATGCCGTGCTTGCCGCCAAGGGCGTTGAGTTCGCGGATAATGTCGGCGGTTTTCATTTTACGGCCGTTAATGGAAACGGGTATTCCTTTTTCGAAAGCCATAGTCACGTATTCGCCCTCATCAGGAGCCTTTTCCGGGGTCGTGCCCAGGACGAGGAGATGCTCGTAGTTCGGCTCGCTGGCCGGGTCTTCCAGTTCGAGGCCCTCATGGCTGATATGCCAGAGGTTGCGGTCGCGGCTGTAAGAGGAATCCGCCGAAAAAGGCAGATCGATGCCATGGGCTTTGCAGTATTCGATTTCGGATTCGCGGGAATCCAAGGTCCATTTTTCATTTCTCCAGGCAGCGATGATCTTTAAGTCGGGAGCCAGGGCTTTGATGCCCAGCTCAAAACGGATCTGGTCATTGCCTTTGCCGGTAGCGCCGTGGCAGATAGCGGATGCCCCTTCCTTGCGGGCGATGTCCACCAGTTTTTTTGCAATGAGCGGCCGCGCCATGGAGGTGCCGAGCAGATATTTGTTTTCGTATACCGCATGGGCCTGCACGCATGGCATGATATATTCGTCGCAGAATTCGTCGGTGACGTCTTCTATGTATAATTTTGCCGCGCCGCAGAATTTGGCTCTTTCTTCCAGGCCGTCTAATTCTTCGCCTTGCCCGCAGTCAACGCATACGCAGATGACTTCATAATCAAAATTTTCTTTTAACCAGGGAATAATGGCGGTAGTGTCCAGTCCGCCGGAATAAGCTAATACTACTTTTTCTTTCATCGATCCATGCCTCCAAGTCTTATTTAATACTGCAAACAATATACAACATTATGAAAGGAAATGCAAGTGGCGTTATGTATAAAAAATAGGTATAAATACTGTAAAATCTTGTAATATAAAACATGTATTGCATAATATTCAAATATGTAGTATATTTATACAATACGAGGGAAAACGGCCTCCTTTCCGCTGTTTGAATAAGGGGATTGAGATTTTAGGGGAGAAAGTGTATAGTGTGAGAAGTACTTCTAATCACTTTAGTGATTTTCACTTTAGTGATTTTCACTTTAGTGATTTTCACTTTAGTGATTTTCACTTTAGTGATTTTCACTTGCAGGAATAAAAAAGAAAAAGGACGATAGGAATGGTATGAAGACGAGGATATTTATTGATGGAAGCGAAGGCACTACGGGGCTGAGGATATATGAAAGGTTTGAAGGGCGGGAGGATATTGAGCTTTTGCCGATTGATCCGGAATTGAGAAAGGATATAGGGGAAAGAAAGAGGCTGCTGAATTCGGCGGATGTGGTTTTCCTTTGTCTGCCGGATGCGGCGGCGAGGGAATCGGCGGGGCTTGTGGAGAATGGAAATGTCAGGGTTATCGATACGTCTACGGCTCATAGGACGGAAGAGGGGTGGGTTTATGGCTTCCCGGAGCTTTCGGCAAAGCAGCGGGAAGCGGTTGCCGGCGGGAAGCGGATCGCGGTGCCGGGCTGCCATGCGACCGGGTTTATTTCGCTGGTTTATCCGCTGGTTGCTTCGAAAGTATTGGCGGCGGATTATCCGTTCTCGGCGTTTTCCCTCACCGGGTACAGCGGAGGGGGAAAGAAGATGATCGCCCAGTATGAAGCGGAAGGGCGGAAACCGGAACTGGATGCGCCGAGGGAGTATGCGCTTTCCCAAAAGCATAAGCATTTAAAAGAAATGAAGAAGATTGCAGGGCTGGCGAGGGAGCCGCTGTTTTCGCCGATCGTGGCGGACTATTACAGCGGGATGGTGGTTTCCGTCCCGGTCTATGGGGAATTCCTAGAAGGGTATGCCGGGGCGGACGGACTGAGGGGATTTTTTGTGGAATATTATAAGGGGCAGAGATTCATAAAGGTAATGGAAGCCGGAGCGGAGGAAGAGCTGGAGGGCGGCATGATGGCCGGCAACGGCTGCTCGGGCTGGGACGGGCTTCGGATTTATGTGACGGGAAATGAAGAGCGGATCGTGCTGACGGCTCAGTTTGACAATCTTGGGAAAGGGGCGTCAGGGGCGGCGGTGCAGTGCTTGAACCTGATGCTGGGATGCGGAGAGGAGAAAGGGCTGAATATATGATACGGACGATGACAATCGAGGATTATGAAGGAGTGTATGCCCTTTGGATGAGCATTAAGGGATTTGCCATGCGCAGCATCGACGATTCGAGGGAAGGGGTGGAACGTTTTCTGGCGAGGAATCCGGGAACCAGCGTGGTAGCCTGGGAGGACGGAAAAGTCGTAGGGGCGATCCTTTGCGGGCATGACGGGAGAAGGGGCTGCATGTACCATGTATGCGTCCATGAGGATTACCGGATGAGGGGGATCGGAAAGGCGATGGTGGTGTTTGCCATGGAAGCGTTGAAGAAGGAGAAGATCAGCAAGATTTCCCTGATCGCGTTTACGAAAAACGATGTAGGGAACGCGTTTTGGAACAGGATCGGGTGGACGAAAAGGGAAGATTTGAATTATTATGATTTTGTGCTGAATAAGGAAAATATCGTGGCTTTTAACCGATGAAAAGCAATGCTGTAAAAAATGGAAAATGAACAGTTATTGTGAGATGATGAATAGCTTCCTTGACAAAAAGATATACTTTGTATATACTAAGATTAAAAGTATATCCATCGTATATACTGCAAAGGAGAAAAGGGATGCAAGGAATAGTCACACAGAAGGATAGCAATTATGCAATACAAACTAATATAAGGAGGTGGGGAAACAGCCAGGGGATCAGATTGCCAAAAGAAATATTGGCACAAATGGGTTTACAAGAGAATGATACTGTAGGGATAAATGTTTACGATGGAAAAATGACTGTTGAGAAAGTCAATAAGCCGAAATATCTTAATTTAACAGAAAGGTTGGAGGCCTTCTACAAAAGACCGATTGATGAAATTTATGTCGAAAGCACGCAAGAGGCTGATGTAGGCGGCCCGAAGGGTAATGAGATTTGGTGACTTATAAACAAGGCGATATCATTGTTATCGATTTTAACCCTCAAAAAGGTCATGAACAGAGCGGAAGAAGACCGGCAATTATTTTGAGCAATAATGTCTTGAATCATCATAGTTCATTAGCTCTTGTTTGTCCAATAACAAATACAAATAAAAAGCATCCATTTCATATAGAACTGGATGAACGGACGCAAACGACAGGCGTGATATTATGTGACCAGGCAAAAATGTTAGATGTTGGTGCCAGAAATGCTCGGTTTAAAGAAGAATGTCCAGAGGATTTATGGAACGAAGCAAAGGAATTGATCATTAGTTTTATGTAGGAAATGCCGCGAGTCAAATACCCCGCCCCTTGGGGAGGGGTATTTGACTTGCGGCATTAAGCGGCGGATAAAGTGAAAGGAGCAAAACAGCGATGAAAAAAATAGACGGCGGCGTGACTGCGGCAAAAGGGTTCGAGGCAGCCGGAACGGCGGCGGGAATCAAATATAAGGACAGAAAGGATATGGCGGTCATTTACAGCCGGGTTCCCTGCAAAGCGGCAGGGGTTTTTACTTCCAATGTAGTAAAAGCGGCCCCGGTGCTTTGGGATAAAAATGTGGTGGAGCATTCCGCCTATGCCCAGGCGGTGGTAATCAACGCGGGAATCGCTAATGCCTGTACGGGGGCGGCGGGGTATGACTGCTGCAAAAAGACGGCGGAGCGCGCGGCACAGCGGCTGGATGTTTCGGAGGATGCGGTGCTGGTTGCTTCTACCGGAGTGATCGGGATGCAGATTCCGGTGGAAAAGATAACGGCAGGAATAGAAGAGCTTGCCCGGATCAAGTCGGAGGGCAGGGAAGCGGGAAGGATGGCGGCGGAAGCCATTATGACGACGGACACGGTGTCCAAGGAAGCAGCCGTGCAGTTTGAAATAGACGGGAAGACGGTGACGCTTGGCGGCATGTGCAAAGGTTCCGGCATGATCCACCCCGATATGTGTACCATGCTGGGGTTTGTGACGACGGATATTGCTATTTCCAAAGAACTGCTCCAGGAGGCCCTGCGGGAGGATGTAAAAGACACTTTCAATATGGTTTCGGTGGACGGCGATACTTCCACGAACGATACGCTGCTCGTGCTGGCAAACGGCATGGCGGGCAATGAAGAGATTACCAGCAAAGACGAACGCTATGGACAGTTTGTGGAAGCCCTTCATATAGTAAACGAAACGCTGGCAAAGAAAATGGCGGGGGACGGCGAAGGGGCGACGGCTCTTTTTGAAACCCGGGTAATCCATGCCAGAACGAAGGAGGAGGCGAGGATTTTAAGCAAGTCCGTCATCTGTTCCAGCTTGACAAAGGCGGCCATTTTCGGTCATGATGCCAACTGGGGGAGGATCCTCTGCGCATTGGGCTATTCCGGCGTATCCTTTGACCCGGAAAATATCGAGCTGTTTTTTGAAGGGGAAGGTAATCCATCCCAAGGAGGCGGTAATCCATCCCAAGGGATGGATAGGCGGATACAGATTTATAAAGACGGGGCTGCGGCGGATTACAGCGAGGAAGAGGCGACGCAGATCCTTTCCCTGCCGGAAGTGCGGGTGGTTGTGGATATGAAGATGGGGGATTGCGAAGCCTGTGCCTGGGGCTGCGACCTGACTTATGATTACGTGAAGATTAATGCGGATTACCGGAGCTGAGTAAAATATATGCGCGGCGGCGCGGAAATGAGGAGAACAAATGGATAAGGATATGACGGAAGTATTGAGGAAGGCGGAGGTGCTGATCGAGGCCCTGCCTTACATACAGCAGTTCAACCGCAAGATCATCGTGGTAAAATATGGCGGAAGCGCGATGAGCAACGAGGAATTGCAGAAGAATGTCATTAAGGATGTCACTTTGTTAAAGCTGGTGGGATTTAAGCCGATTATCGTGCATGGAGGCGGCAAGGAGATCAGCCGGTGGGTCGGCAAGGTGGGGAAGGAGCCGCAGTTTGTCAACGGTCTGCGCGTGACGGACGAAGAGACGATGGAGATCGCGGAGATGGTTCTTTCCAAAGTGAACAAAAGCCTTGTAACCATGGTGCAGGAGCTGGGCGTAAAAGCGGTAGGGATCAGCGGCAAGGACGGAGGCCTTCTGACGGTGGATAAGAAATATTCCGACGGAAAGGATATCGGTTTTGTGGGCGATATTAAGGAGGTAAACCCGAAAGTGCTTTATGACTTGCTGGAAAAGGATTTTTTGCCGATCGTGGCTCCGGTCGGATTGGATGACGGCTTTCATACCTATAATATCAATGCAGACGATGCGGCGTGCGCGATTGCGAAGGCGGTCCATGCGGAAAAGCTGGCATTTCTTACCGATATCGAGGGGCTGTATAAGGATATTGACGATAAGAATTCTTTTATTTCCAGGCTGGGGGCGGCCGAAGCGGAACGGCTGATCGAGGAAGGGTATATCGGCGGCGGCATGCTGCCTAAGCTGGCCAACTGTACGGATGCTATCCGCCAGGGGGTAAGCCGGGTGCATATCCTGGATGGGCGCATTCCCCATTGCCTGCTGCTGGAGATCTTTACGAACCGGGGGATTGGAACCGCTATTTTGCGGGATGAGGATGCGGCCGGGCAGAATCCTTAAATTTAAATTCTTTTCCTTGCCTGGCGGCTGCATAAAAAAGTGCAATGTACAAAAAATAGTAATGGGTGTTGAAATGTAAATTCTCCTATGCTAGAATGCTATTACTAAAATTCGTGCAATGCACAAAAACAGGGAGTGATGTGGTGGAAATAAAAAGAGATGCCTATATGGAGCAGCTGAAAATACGAAAAGGCAATGGAATGATTAAAGTAATTACTGGAATCAGAAGATGCGGAAAGTCATATCTTCTGTTTGAATTATTTAAAAGATATTTGTTGGAAAGCGGAGCGGACAGCAAGCATATCATTGAGATCGTACTGGATGGCATTGAGAATGAAGAACTACGGGATCCGAAAGCATGTTATCAATTTGTACGAAATGCAATAAAGGATGAGCAGAGATATTATCTGCTTTTGGATGAAGTACAGTTTATGCCGCGGTTTGAGGAGATGCTGAACAGCATGCTTCGCATAAGAAACATCGATGTATATGTAACGGGCAGCAATTCCAAATTTTTATCCAGCGATATTGTAACGGAATTTCGTGGCAGAGGCGATGAGGTCAGAATATATCCGTTATCTTTTGCGGAGTTTTTTTCGTGCTATGACGGAAGCTACGAGGATGCGTGGGGGGAATATTTGGTGTATGGAGGACTTCCACAGGTTGCAAAATTTTCCCTGGAACGTCAGAAAGCAGAATATTTGAAGAATATTTTTAACAATGTTTATCTGAAGGATGTGGTGGAACGAAACCACATTCAAAATATGAATGAATTAGATGCATTATTAGATGTTCTCGCATCATCCATTGGAGCATTTACTAATCCAACCAAAATTGCCCGTACATTTTCCAGTGAACGGGGGAACAATTACAGCAATAAAACGATATCCAGCCATATTGAATGGCTAACGGAAGCTTTTTTAATTTCTAAAGCGAATCGTTATAATATCAAGGGCAGGAAATATATTGGGGCGAATTTAAAATATTATTTTACGGATGTAGGTATCAGAAATGCCAAGTTGAATTTTCGGCAACAGGAACCGACACATATTATAGAAAATATTGTTTATAATGAATTGCTCCTTCGTGGCTACAACGTAGATGTCGGTATTGTTGATGTTTTTGATGCCGATCAAAAGGGCAAGCGGGTTCACAAACAGCTGGAAGTTGATTTTGTGGTAAACCAAGGGAGCCAAAGATATTATATCCAGGTAGCTTATGATATGTCCACGGAAGAAAAACAAATACAGGAATTAAAGTCCCTGAGGAGTATCCCCGATTCGTTTAAGAAAATAGTTATTGTCAATGGGGTGTTAAAGCCTTGGAGGAATGAGGAAGGATTTGTGATCATGGGAATGAAATATTTTTTGCTGAATGCGGACAGCTTGGAATTCTGATTGGCCGTTAGGGAATAGTATATTTTTAGTTTAATAATTTAGGGAAAGGCAGATAACAATGATGAAAGAATATATCGAAGAAGCGGAAAAAGCCCTTCTTCATACATACAACAGATACCAGGTGGTATTGGAGAAAGGGGACGGGGTATACTTATACGATATCGAAGGGAAGCGTTACCTGGACTTTGTTTCCGGCATTGCTGTTTTTGCCTTGGGCTATCATAACAAAGAGTATGACGATGCGTTAAAAGCACAGATCGATAAGCTGATCCATACCTCCAACTATTTTTACAACGTACCCGCCATAGAAGCGGCAAAAAAACTGAAAAAGGTTTCCGGCATGGACCGGGTGTTTTTTACGAACAGCGGGGCGGAAGCGGTGGAAGGCGCCATTAAGGCGGCGAGGAAATATGCATATTTAAAAGACGGTACCGCAGACCATGAGATCATCGCCATGGAACACTCTTTCCATGGAAGGACGATGGGCGCTTTGTCGGTGACGGGCAATCCGGGCTATAGGGAAGCCTTCGGGCCGATGATCGGAAATATCCGGTTTGCAAGGATGAACGATTTTGGCAGCGTGAAAAACCTGGTCACGGAAAAAACCTGCGCTATTTTGTTTGAAACGGTGCAGGGCGAGGGCGGCATTTACCCTGCCGAAAAGGAATTCATGGAGCAGGTGAAAGCACTGTGTGAAGAAAGGGATATCCTGCTGGTACTGGATGAAATCCAGTGCGGCATGGGGCGCACCGGAACGATGTTCGCATGGCAGAAATACGGGGTCAAGCCGGATATTATGACGACGGCCAAGGCGCTCGGCTGCGGCGTGCCGGTAGGGGCTTTTCTTATGACGGAGCATGTGGCAGGGCATTCCTTGGCGAGCGGAGACCATGGCACGACTTACGGGGGCAATCCGCTGGCAGCGGCGGCGGTGAATAAAGTGCTTGATTTATTTGAGGAGAACCATATAATAGAAAATGTGAATGCGGTGGCTCCTTATCTGGAGAAAAAACTGGACGCGCTGGCAGAAAAATATGATTTTATAGAAGGAAGGCGCGGAGCCGGCCTGATGCAGGGACTGGCGTGCAAAGGACCGGTGGGCGATACGATAAAAAAAGCGATGGAAAAGGGGCTGATTTTAATCAATGCCGGAACGAATATTATCCGGCTGGTGCCGCCTCTCGTCATTACAAAAGAAAACGTGGATGAAATGGCAGGCATATTGGAAACGTGCCTTCCGGCTCGGGAACAATAAGTTAGGAGAAAATTATGGGTCTTAAGAGAAGGCTTTTTACGGCGGCATTGGTTGCCTGTGCGGCTGCCGCGGTAGCTGTGGTCGGATTGTCGGGGAAAACGGTCAGCCAGGAACAGGAAGAGACGATTTTTGGCAGGAATAAGGAAACCATTTATTTTTGGTATACGGACGAGGCGCTGACCGATTATTTGGGCAGCGCTGCGGTAGCTTATGGGGAAACCCATGACGTGAGGGTAATTCCGGTCCTGGCTTCCGGCCTGGAATATCTGGAAGAGATCAACAAGGCATCCATCCAGTCGGAAACCCCGCCCGATCTGTATATTATCAGCAACGATTCCCTGGAGAAAGCTTTTCTGGCAGGGCTGGCTTCCCCTTTGGAGGAAGAGGGCTGGGAAGAGATAAAGGAAGAATACCCGGATGCGGCCAGATTGGCTGTTACTTATAAAAATAAAACCGTCGGGTATCCGTTTTATTTTGAGACAAGTTCCCTGCTTTACAACAGGACATATTTAGAGGATTTCGCAAGAAGCCTGATCGAGGCGGAAAGGGATGCGGCGGAAGGGGAAGCGGCAATGGCCGAGCTGGAGGAGAACGGGCCGCAGGAAGAATCCCAGGAAGGGGAAGCGCCGGCGGACGGCGATATGCCGGAGATCGATACGGGGGAAATGCCGGAAGGGGACGACGAGGCCGGTATGGAGGAACTGGTGGCGGCAAGGGTAAAGGAGATACTGCCTTCCACGATCGACGATATCCTGGACTTTGCCAATGAATACAACGCGCCGGAACAGGTGGAAGCGGTCTTCAAATGGGATGTTACGGATATTTTTTATAATTATTTTTTTGCCGGGAATTATATGATCGTAGGCGGAGCCGCCGGGGATAATACGGCGAATATGAATATTTATAATAAAGATGCCATTGAATGCCTGAAGGTATACCAGGAGCTGAACCAGTTTTTTTCCATCGATACGAAGGAGATCAGCTATGAACAGGTACTGGATGATTTTATCGCCGGGAAAATCGTGTATACGGTGGCGACGACGGACGCGGTGGCAAAGCTGGAAGAGGCGAAGGAAAACGGAAGTTTTGCCTATGATTACAGCGTCGCGCTTGTTCCTGACATTAATGAGGAGCTTTTGACGAGGAGCCTTTCGGTGACGAACTGTGTCGTGGTCAACGCATATTCGGACCGGCAGGAAGCGGCGGAAGACTTCGCCCGGTTTTTGACATGCGAGTATACGGATACTTTGTATGCCAGGACGGGGAAAGTGGCCGCCCGTTACGGCGTGGACTATGGAAATAATAATCTGCAGGAATTCGTAAACGAATACGAAATATCCGTGCCGGTGCCTAAAATGGTAGAGACGAGCAATTTTTGGGTGGAACTGGAAATCGCTTTTGCCCAGATCTGGGACGGGGCGGATGCCAACGACAGGCTGCGCCAGCTCTCGGAGAAGATCATGACCCAGGTGACGGGGGAGCCGTATACGGAAACGGTGATAGAAGAAGAGGAAGAAGCCGTGGAGGAGATCGAATACCTGGATGAAGAAGAATTGCGCCGGGAAGCGCAGGAAGGAGAAGGCGAAGGGGAAGAAACGCAGTAGGACAGGAATTTTTTGAATACATTTCCAATCATATGGGCAAGATTATTAGAAAGAAAATAATAATTGGAGGACCCATATGATTGGATTTTTTATTGCATTGTTATCGGGGGCTTTGATGAGCATCCAGGGGGTATTCAACACGCAGGTGACGAAAACATCGGGGATCTGGGTAGCCAATGCTTTCGTGCAGTTTACGGCTCTCCTGGTCTGCCTCGGGGTATGGCTGGCGACAGACCGGTCGTCTTTTGGCGCGCTGTTTAAAGTGGAACCGAAATATATGCTGCTCGGAGGGGCGATCGGAGCGGTGATCACTTATACGGTAATTAAAGGGATGGAACTGCTGGGACCGGCGAAAGCGGTAATGCTGATCGTGATCGCCCAGCTGATCGTGGCGTACGTTATCGAGCTTTTCGGATGGTTCGGCACGGATAAGCAGCCGCTGGAGTGGCGCAAGGTGATCGGGATGGGGATCGCGATAGCGGGAGTTATTATTTTTAAATGGAAATAGGACGAAAAGGCACTTGTAAAAGAAGGACAATTATCATACAATAAAAGAACGAGTCGCATAGAGGGGTCTTCCGGTTCAGAAAGGAAACTATGCGGATAATGAAAAATAATTTTACGGAAAAATATTTGTATTTGGGCAAAAAAGCGTTGCTTCTGGCTGCTTTTGCAGGGATGCTGGCGGGAACGGCCGGCTGCAGCGGGAAAGAAACGGTTCTGCTGGACACGGAGGATCTTGTCAACATGGAGGGCGGAGCAGCCTGCTCGGAAGGATTATCGGGGGATATGCCGGGAAACTTTCCGGGAGGCGGGGCCGGGGAGCCGGAACAGGTGGAGGAATCCACCTTGTTTATACATATTTGCGGGGCGGTGGAAAGACCCGGGGTATATGAGCTGCCTGTGGGAAGCAGGATTTATGAGGCCGTGGAAGAAGCAGGGGGATTTACGCAGGAGGCGGCGGACGATTATCTGAATCTGGCGTACCGGCTGGAGGACGGGTGGAAGATAGAGATTCCGGCAAGGAAAGACCTGGAGCCGGAAGGGGAAGAAGCAACAGGAATAAAGGAGGACGAAGCGGGATGCCGGGCAGCGGTCATTACCGGCATAGCGCCTGATGCCGGTTTCCGGGCGGGATCGGCAACAGGGGAGGGAGCGTCGGGAGGGACAGCGGACGAAACGGCGGACGGGCTGGTGGATATTAATACGGCGGCGAAGGAAGAGCTGCTGACGCTGCCGGGAGTGGGAGAGAGCCGGGCGCAGAGCATTATTTCCTACAGGGAGAAAAACGGAGGCTTTTCCCGGATTGAGGATATTATGAAGGTAGAGGGCATCAAAGAAGGGATGTTTGCAAAGATGAAAGATAAAATTTGTGTCAGAGGTGTGAGATGAGTAAAAGAGTGCTGGTAGTCGATGATGAGAAGCTGATTGTAAAGGGAATCCGGTTCAGCCTGGAACAGGACGGGATGGAAGTGGACTGCGCTTATGACGGGGAGGAAGCGCTGCAGAAAGCAAAAGAAAACGAGTACGATATTATCCTGCTGGATGTGATGCTGCCTAAATTAACAGGCTTTGAAGTATGCCAGCAGATACGGGATTTTTCCAATGTGCCGGTGGTAATGCTTACGGCCAAGGGAGAGGATATGGACAAGATTCTCGGGCTGGAGTACGGCGCGGACGATTATATTACGAAGCCGTTCAATATTCTTGAAGTGAAAGCCAGGCTGAAAGCGATCATGCGCAGGACCAACCGGAAGGAAAAGGAGCAGGAAGAGGAAAAGATCATAGAAGGAAAGGACATGCGCCTGGACCGGGAAGGACGGAGAGTATATATCAGCGGAAGGGAGATCAATCTGACAGCCAAGGAATTCGAAGTGCTGGAGCTTCTCATGCTGAATCCCAACAAGGTATATGGCAGGGAAAATCTGCTGAAGCTTGTATGGGGAAGCGATTATCCCGGCGATGTGCGTACGGTAGACGTGCATATCAGAAGGTTAAGGGAGAAGATCGAGACGAATCCCAGCGAGCCGAAGTATGTACACACGAAATGGGGAGTCGGGTATTATTATGCGTGAGAAGATACGGAGCAATTTTAAGTTTCTCAGGAGCCTGAAGACCCGTATTTTCATTATTGTTTTCCTGGTCGGGATTATTCCGGGCATAGTATTGCGCTATGGGATACTGGAGAACTATGAGGACCGCGCGATCAGCGTCAGAACCTCCGATATGCAGAACCAGCTGAATATTATAGCGAATCATCTGATTACTTATAATTATCTGGCGGATGCGTCTTCCGAGGTAATCAGCGCGGAGCTTGAGCAGCTTTCCAACCTGTATGACGGGAGGGTCATGATTATTAACTCGAGCCTGAAAGTCATCAAAGATACATACGGGACGAGCGAAGGAAAAACCGTTATTACGGAAGCTGTGATCAAATGCATGAAAGAAGCGGCGGGGGGATCGAACTACGATAATGAGTATGGGTATATAGAGATTACCACGCCGATCATCGAGACGGTGGCGGCAGAATCCGCTGCGGGCAGCGGAAGTCCTGCGGATAAGGAAAAGAGGCAGGATGTGGTCAAAGGCGTGATGCTGACGAGCGTTTCTACGGACAGCATCAATGTAACCCTGGATATTTTGAGCAGGAGGGCGCTGCTGCTGGAAATTATGATGCTGATCGCGATTTTTGCCATTGCCCTTGTGCTTTCCAACGTATTGATGAGGCCGTTTGAGCGCGTAGCGAAAGCGATCAGCGAAGTGAAGGAAGGATATAAGGATGAACCGATCTCCGTGCCGGACTATCTGGAAACAGAGCATATCGTGGATGCTTTTAACCAGCTTCAGAACCGGATGAGGGTCCTGGATGCTTCCAGGCAGGAATTTGTCGCCAATGTGTCCCACGAGCTGAAGACTCCGATCACTTCCGTGAAAGTGCTGGCGGATTCCCTGCTGGCACAGGAAGATGCCCCGGCAGAGCTGTACAGGGAATTTATGGTGGATATCGCGGAGGAGATAGAGAGAGAGGATAAGATTATCAATGACCTTTTGTCCATGGTCAAGATGGACAGGACGGTGGCAACTATGAATATCAGCGTAGTGGACATAAACGCTTTGACTGAAATTATATTGAAAAGACTGCGCCCCATCGCCAGAAAAAGGGATATCGAGGTCGTTTTTGAAAGCAAACGGGCGGTGACGGCGGAGGCGGACGAGGTGAAACTGACGCTGGTCATCACTAATCTTGTGGAAAATGCGATCAAATACAACCGGGAACAAGGCTGGGTAAAAGTAGTTCTCGATGCGGACCATCAGTTTTTTACATTGGATATTATGGACTCGGGAATCGGTATTCCCCAGGATGCTTTGGAGCATATTTATGAAAGGTTTTACCGCGTAGATAAATCCCATTCCAGGGAGATCGGGGGAACAGGGCTGGGTCTTGCGATTACGAGGAACGCGATTCTGATGCACCGGGGTTCCATCAAAGTATCCAGCGTGGAGGGGGAAGGGACGACGTTTACCGTAAAGATTCCTTTGAATTATGTGGCGACATAGCAAAATGTGGAGGACGGAATGAAAAAATCAAGGTGGCTGACCTGCCTGTTATTATGCCTGTTCTTTGCCGCAGCCTGCGGGAGTGCGGAGGAGGCGGACAGAAGCCGGGTTTATAATATATATGTAATGAATAAAGACGAGACGAAACTTTCCGCGAATGAGTATGAAGCAAAAGGCGGAAGCCAGGAAGAGATCATTGGCGAATTGCTGGAACAGCTGATGACGGCTCCGGAGAGGATGGAGTATAAAGCGCCTCTTTCAGGCGATTTTGAACTGCTCGGATATTCTTTGGACGGAGGGCAGCTTGTGTTGAATTTTGACGAACGCTACCGTGCTTTGCCGGCGACGACGGAGGTTCTTGCCCGCGCCGCGACGGTGCGTACCATGACACAGGTAAAAGGCGTCGATTATGTTTCTTTCCAGATACGCTCCAACCCGCTTCTGGATATGTCGGGAAATGTGGTCGGAAGCATGTCTGCCGATATGTTTATCGATAATACGGAAAGTGAAATGAATTCCAGGGAAAGGGTGAAGATACGGCTTTATTTTGCCAATGAGGCGGGAGACCGGCTGATAGAGACGAACCGGACGCTGGAGTACAGCAGATACAGTACCAATATTTCCATGGAAAGGCTGGTAGTGGAGCAGCTGATCGGGGGGCCGAGCGAGCAGGTAAAGGACAAGGTATACCCTACAATGAATCCGGAGACAAAGGTAATCGGGGTTACGTTGAAAGACGGAACATGTTATGTAAACTTAAGCGAGCATTTTTTGACCCAGATTTATAATGTGAGTTCTGACGTAGCGATCTATTCCCTTGTGAATTCCCTTGTGGAGCTGCCTAATGTCGGGCGTGTGCAGATAGCGGTAAACGGGGACTCGAATGTGATGTTCCGGGAGAATACCAGTTTGTCCGTTACTTATGAGAGGAATCTGGATCTGGTGACTACCGTTCAGCAGGGAAATTAAGAAAGAGAGGAATGGATGAGAAGACCTCTATGTTTTTTATGCCTGGCCTTTGCGGCGGTGCTTATCCTCTGCAAGCGATGTATGCCGATGCCCGACTATGGAGGCCTGGACGGGCGGCAGATTGCGGCGGAGGGAAGGGTGTACCGGAAAGAGTACAAAGAGCGGGCAGATTCCGGTGCAATTCCGGTGATTTATCTGAAGTCAGTACATATCTTAGAGAATTCCGAATATTCGAAAAGGAATTCGTCAGAACAAAATCCCATAAGTGAGATAAAGAATATAGTTTGTTATATGGAACGGGATGGCTACAGGGAGCCCGAGCTGGGAACGGCGGTCCGTTTGGAAGGCAAAGTGCGCTGTTTTGCCCGGGCGGGTAACCCGGGGGAGTTCGATATGCAGAATTATTATGATACGATGAAGATTTCATTCCGGCTGGATAATGCCTATATGACGGCATCAGGAGGGGAATTCTGGCATGTGAGGGAAAGGCTGTATCGGTTGAAGCGCTATTTTGCCAGAGCGCTGGAAAATGTTTTTCCGCCCAAAGAGGCATCGGTCATGAAAGCAATCTTGCTGGGGGAGAAAAACGGGCTGGATGCAGAAACGAAGGAACTGTACCGGCAAAGTTCGATTATCCATATTTTAAGCATTTCCGGCCTGCATATTTCTATGATCGGGATGGGTCTGTACCAGTGTCTGCGGAAGATCGGTGTTTTACAGAAAGGGGCGGCTGCAGTTGGCATCGGCATTATTCTTTGCTATGGGACGATGACGGGGATGAGCATGTCAGTGGTCAGAGCCATGATTATGTTTATCCTGCATCTTCTGGCGGATGCGCTGGGGCGTACCTATGATATGGCGACTGCCCTGGCGCTGGCGGCGGTACTGTTATTGGCGGAACAGCCGGGGTACGCTTTTCATAGCGGTTTTTTGTTTTCCTTCGGGGCGGCGGCGTCTCTCGGACTGCTTCCTGCCGTTTTGCAGGAAGAAAAAAATCCGGCGGAAAAAGGATATCATGATAACCGGAAAATCCGGCATTGGGAACGGATTCTTGGGAAAGTTAAACAGTCGGCGGTTTCCGGCATTTCTGTGACTCTGGGAACTCTTCCCGTTCATTTCTGGTTTTACTATCAATTTCCGGTATATTCTATATTGCTTAATCTTTTGGTGATTCCGTTGATGGCAATCGTTATGGGAGGAGGGCTGTTTTGCATGGTTGCGGGAGGAGCCGCGCCTGGTATGGCAAGAGGCGTCTCCTGGATCTGCAGGGCGGTTCTTTGGGTTTATGAACAAAGCTGCCGGCTGGGGGAGAAGATTCCCGGCGGCTTGCTGGTAAGGGGAAGGCCGGAAGGGTGGCAGATTGCATTATATTTGCTGCTGCTTATTTTACTGGCGGTTTATGTATACCGCCATCCCGGGGAATTGCCTTTTTTCTGGAAATGCCAATGGGTCATGGCCGGGCTTTGCATTCTTCTGCTGAGAACCGGGGACGGCTTCCATGTGACGATGCTGGACGTCGGGCAGGGGGACTGCATTCATATCAGGAGCGGGGAAGGGAAGGATTATTTGATCGATGGGGGGAGTTCGACGAAAAAGGAAGTGATGGAATATCAGATCCTTCCGTATTTGAAGTTTATGGGAGTGAGACATCTCCAGGCAGTCTTTGTCACCCATGCGGACGGGGATCATTGCGGCGGGGTGATAGAGCTGCTGGAGGAATATCCGGTCAGGGGATTGACGATAGGCAGTCTCATTCTTCCGGATATCGATCGGAAAAGCGTTGATGAGCAATATCGAAAGATGGAGGAACTGGCCGTACAGAAAGGAATCCGTCTGCAGTATATCGGCAGGGGGCAGCGGATTGAAGATGGAGATATGAATCTTGCCTGCATACACCCTTTGGCTGGTTATGAAACAGAGGAAAGGAATGCATATTCCATGGTGCTGTTTCTGGAATATAAAAATTTTACAGGGCTTTTTACAGGAGATCTGGAAGGGGACGGGGAGGAGATGGCATGGGGATATATGAGGGAGCAAAAAAGAATGGGCAGTCTGACGTTGTTAAAAGTGGCGCATCATGGTTCTGCTTATTCGACCGGCAGGGAGATGCTGGAGATGCTGTCGCCCAAGCTGGCTTTTATATCCTGCGGCGCAAACAATCGTTACGGGCATCCCCACGAGGAGCTGCTGGAACGCCTGGAGGAGGCGGGGAGCCGGATTTATGCTACGCCGGAGCATGGCGCAGTGACAGCCTGCTGGATAAAAGGCAGGGTGGGAATACGGTGTTTCCGGCCATGAGAGGATTGGCTGTAAAGGCTTTCAGGAGAAGAGATATGGATGGAAATGCAGCTTTTAAAAAGGGACAGGGATTTCATCATCCATCTGAAACTTTTCCCCATGTCAAATCGTATATATAATATAAGGCTTCGGGGAGGAGGGGGCGTATGGCGGACATGATAGTACCCGGAATGGCGGCGGTGGAAAGCGCAGCAAGGATATACCGGAACAGGGAAGAACCGTTTTCCAGCGGGGTTCTGGCAGGGAGCAATGGCGTTGGAAAGACAGTCGGCGGAAGCGCGGCGGAAAAAATAAGGGCATCCTTCCGGGAATATATGGAGGATGCGCTGCAAAAGGAGACGGCGGTATTTCCGGAAGGCAAGGATGTCGTTATGTCCTGTCCTCCGCTTTATCGTACGAATTACCAGGTAGACATGAATAAGCCCAGGGAAGAAATGACATTGGACGAGTATAAGCAATATGTCTGCAACTCCGTGTCATCCTTGCCTGTCAGCGACAGCAAGAAAATGTGCGGGAGCGGTGTGCTTATCTTTAAGGAAGAGGCGCTGGAAAGCATGAAAAACAACCCTGCTTATGAACAAGAAGTGATTCATATGCTGGGAGAAAGCTTTTCGACACAGCTTTCCGATTATGAACCCCATGTGGAATATCAGGTGATCGGGAAATCGAAAAAGGAATGTTATGGCGCGTCCATTCCTTTGAAGAACTATGGGTGGATGATGGGAGCGCAGGGCGCCTTGGCATCGCCGCTGCTTTCCGCTGCCGGTTTTTCCGGCCTGGGCTTGGCATCGTCCGGCTTTTCCACTTTGGGTTTGACATCCTCCGGCTTGCCGGGTTCCGGCCTTTCCGGTTTGGGTTTGACATCCTCCGGTTTGCTGGGGGCGAACCTTTCCGGCCTTGGCCTGCTTTCTTCCGGGTTGTTGTCCTCCGGCCTTTCCGGATACGGATTATTGTCCGGCGGTTTATCATCCGCAGGACTGCCGACGCTTGGCGCCAGCCGGGCGAGCATGGTGAATGCCTATAAGAATACTTTAAAAAATAGAAACAGCGATGGAAAGACACGGCTGTCAGAACGAAGATAAGCGGCAGCGGAATGGGAGGAAAATATGGGAGTCAGTGGAATTGGAACAAATAACTATCCTTTTGGAGCAAAATATGCAGCCGGATACGGGGCGGCGCAAAAAGCAGAAAACAGTAATCCGCAGGAAGAAGCAGCGAATATGTCATGGACGGTAAAAGCAGAAAATCATGATATTGTTCTGCATGGGGAAGAATCGGCGGAGGATGGGAAAGTCGTTTCGGCCTGGGCATGCGTGACAGGAAACACATCCATGACGGTTTACCAGCCCCATGATTTTGATCCGGCTCATCCTGTCTATAAAGTCAAAGTATGGGATTCCCATGGGAATGTGACAGAACGGATGGTGGATATTTCCTCAGTGGATCCGGCGGACTGCGATACGGTTGAAATGTATGCTTATTCCGCCTGGCTGTCCAAAAGCGGGAAATGCCAGGATGCATTGCAGAATTTTATGTTCGCCCATGCCCATCACAAAGACAAGGAAGGAAGCTATGGTTATGAAAGCCTGTTTGATAAAGAAGACTGGCTGAAGATCGTGAAGGAAGTCATGGAGATGCAGTACCGTGCCGGGAATTTAAAGGGATATGCGGATTATAAAAGATTCCTTGGCGCGCTGGAACAAGGAAAAGAGGAAAATGAAAAGAAGGCACAGTCCAGCCAGAGGGAAGGGGATCAAAAGGAATCAAAAGTGGAGACGGATATCCAGGTCAAGCCGGACGGTTCGAGAGTGCTTGTTATGACGAGGACGATGGGAGGAATGGCAGTGACTACGAGCATAGAACTTTCCAAGCCGGCCGATATGCCGAACGACAGAGCGGAAGAGGCGGCAGCCGAAGAAGCATGGTCGGTGCCGGATATCAGCGATCTCTCCGGGCAGTTGTTCGGAGAGTAAAGAACGGGCGCAAAGAGCTGTCCATGGCTCTCCGCGCCCGTCCTTTTTTGTGTTTGCAAAAAACGATCCTTTATTTTAAATATTTTTTTAATTTGAGGGCAACTGTCGGAACGTCAATCGGTTTTGCCAAATGGTCATTCATGCCGCATTCCAAACATTTTTGGATATCTTCCGAAAACGCATCGGCTGTCATAGCAATAATGGGAATATCCGCGTCCTCGCGTTCCAGCCCGCGGATGGCTATGGTTGCTTCATAGCCGTTCATAATAGGCATCCGCACATCCATAATAATTGCATCATAATACCCGACAGGGGAGTTCTCGAATTTAGCAACGCAAATCTGTCCGTTTTCAACCCAATCCAAATCCATTTCAAGAACCGAAAGAAGTTCTCTTGCAACTTCCCAGTTCAGTTCATTGTCTTCCGCCAATAAAATGCGTTTCCCGCGGAGTATCAGGTCGGCTGTGCTTTCGGCATCGGCAGCTTCTTCAACGCTGGCACCGGAAAATGCATTCAGGGCATCCAATAAAGCGGATGGGAACAACGGTTTGGAAATAAAGCCGGAAATCCCCGCTTCCCTGGCTTCATCCGCTATTTCCCCCCAATCGCAGGCAGAGAGCAGTAAAGCCGGGCTGTCGTCCCCATAGCGCAGCCGGATTGCCCGCGCAGCTTCAATCCCGTTCATGCCCGGCAGCATCCATTCCAAAAGAACCAGTTGATAACCGTCTTTCCGGCGGCGGCGTTCCGCAATCCGTTCCATTGCCTGATCTGCGTCCAGGCACCATTCAGCGTGGATGCCGATTTTCGTTAAGAAATGTACTGTGCTGAGGCATACCCGCTCATCGCTGTTCACTACCAGGATATTCCAGCCGGGGAGCGCCGTATCCATTTCCTGTCCCGCTGTTTTTTCCAGATCCAGAACGACATGGAACTCGCTGCCCTTGCCCTGCTCGCTGCAGACAGAAATAGTGCCGCCCATCGCGTCTACAATATACTTGGTAATTGCCATTCCAAGCCCGGAACCTTCCGTTTTCTGTACGCAAGTATTGTCTTCTCTGCTAAAAGAGTCAAATAATACCTTTTGGTATTCTTTTGACATGCCGATCCCCGTGTCGCTCACCAGGAAATGGGTGCGGATCCGGCTGGAATCCTCAGGCAGCGGTTCCTGGTATACCGATACTTGGACAGAGCCGTTTTCCGGCGTGAATTTGACGGCGTTCCCCAGCAAGTTAATCAACACCTGGTTCAGCCGTACACGGTCGCAGCATACATTTTCGGAAAGAATTTCGTAGGCGGCGGCGTTAAACTGCAGGTTTTTCGCTTTGCTATGAGGATGCATGATATTGACGATACTGTCCATCGCCGTCCTTAGTGATACAGGTTCCACATTCAGCGTCATTTTACCGCTTTCGATCTTGGATATATCCAATACATCATTGATCAGCCCCAGCAGATGCTTGCTGGATAAAACAATTTTCTGCAGATAATCCTGAACCTGTTTCGGATTATGCACATTATTTAGAGCTAATGACGTCATACCGATTATGGCGTTCATAGGGGTGCGTATGTCATGGCTCATACTGGAGAGGAACCCCTGCTTTGCCGCATTGGCCCGTTCCGCTTCTTTCTGCGCCCGTTCCGCAGCTTCCAGCGCCGTGTCCATTTCCGAATTCATATGCTCTAACTCAGATACCTGGTTTCTGAATAATTTTAAATATTGGCAGAATATGTAAAGGAGCATGACGATGACTGCAAAAGACGAGATGTAAACAAGGGCAAGCCAATGTCTGCCCATGCCTGCAATCGCATGATCCAGCCCGTCAAAAGGAAGAACCGTCACAAGATACCAGTCGCAATAGGGAAGGGCGATACAATACAGATGGTAACGTGATCCGCCGCTTTTCAGGATGACGGAATAATCTTCGTTCGCATCCATGGCAGCCGTCAGCTGTCCGATATAAGAAGCGGCATCTTCGCTTTGCCCATTGAAGATGCTGGAAAGCCTGTCAAAATAATTATCATGGACATCGCCCTCGTTCCCGACAACGTAGCTGCCGTCCTTTCGTATGACAAACGAATACATCAGCGAACTGTCTACATCAAGGAAGAGGATCTCGCTCATATATTTGGCAGAAAGCCCTACAACAATAGCAAGGCTGTCGTTTCCGTCTGACATGGGATATTGGCAGGGAACGCCGAACAAAATCACTCTGTCGCCGTTGCTGCAGACAGCGGATGCCGCTTTGCGTTCCCCGTTTTTCAGGCTTTCCAGGAAGGGTTCCGGGCGGCTGGGTTCTACAGGGTCTCCATAAATCATTTCGATCCTGCCGTCAGATGAATACAGGCCGGCGCATAAAAAATGCCTTGCCCTTGCGCCGTATTCGATATCTTCCTTCGAACCGTAACTGGAGTTTTCTTTGTCTGCAGCGATGTGCGCTATTGATTCCGCCATTGTCAGGCGGAGGGCAATGATAGTTTCAAAGTGTAAAGATACCTGCTCATTCATTCCGTCCATATAAGCGGTACCTATATCCTCAATTGTGTTTTCACTCATATTGTGAATGGATAATCCGAGGAAGGAAAACACAAAAATAGTAAGGCAGATGATGATTGCTATGCTAACCTTTAAAGAACGCGGTAAAGCCATATTTTTCATATGTCTATATCTCCTCAGTTTTTTATGCTTGTATTGTCTGTATGCTGTCTGCCGTCCGTTTCATGCGGCTGTTGCCGCCCCAGCCGGCTCATAACTTGGAACATTTTGCGGATATCCACCGGCTTGGCTATATGCGCATCCATTCCGGCATCCTTTGCCAGGGCAATATCCTCTTCGAAAGCGTTTGCCGACAGCGCTATGATAGGCACGGCTTTCGCATCCGTCCGGTCCAGGCCGCGAATCACCCGTGCTGCCTCATATCCGCTCATGACCGGCATCATTAAATCCATGAGTATGCAGTCAAACGTTCCGGGATCGGATGCCGTAAACGCATCTACGGCGGCCTTTCCGTCGTTGGCGGTCACGACCTCCGCGCCCTCATCCCTAAGAATGTACTCTACGATTTCACAGTTAATTTCGTTATCCTCCACCAGAAGAATGCGCATTCCGGAAATATTTTCCTGTACATTGCTATTTTCCTCTGAAGGCTGTCCGCTCCATGCCTCATCGGTTCGAATCGGCAGAGTGATCCGGACTATGGTTCCTATGCCGACTTGGCTGTCTATATCGATGGTTCCCTTCATTTGGTCTGCCAGTTTTTTCGCAATGGACATGCCGAGCCCGACGCCGTTATAATCGGTTCTCGCACCTTGGTGTTCCTGGGTAAACGGTTCAAAAATGTGCTTTTTGAACTCTTTCCCAATACCGATTCCGGTATCTTCGACTACAAAATGGTAGCTTGCTTTTCCGTCCTGGAAAGCGATTTCCTTTGCCCTGACAAATACGGAGCCATGGGGGCGGTTATATTTGAGGGCGTTGTCGATGACATTCATCAGGATTTGTTTTAAGTGCAGCGGATTCCCAACCAGTCTGTTATGCTGCAAATCGACCTCTTCCAGAACCAGATGGATTTTCCCTTCCTCCGCCTGGGGGGACAGGATCGTGATACAGTCTTCCAGCGTACTGCGGAGGTCAAACGGTTCTTCTACCACGGCAGGCCTTCCGCTCTCCAGTTTGCTGACTTGGAGAACGTCATTCACCAGAGACAGCAAATGCTCTGTCGATACGCGGATTTTCTTCCGGCATTTTTTTTGCTGTTCCAAATCATCCGGGCTTTTTTCCATGATCGCCATCATTCCCAAAATCCCGTTTATGGGAGTGCGGAGATCGTGGGACATATGGGAAAGGAATTCACTCTTTGCCGAATTGGCCCGTCTGACTTTTTCCAGCAGTTCCATGATGGCCTGGTCCTGCTTTTTCTTTGCTTCCATGATCTCGGTGATATCCTGATGGTATCCGTTCAGGCAGGCTCCCGGTTTTTTGAATGTTTTGTCCGGTACGCCGCCGCAGCGGACATAAATTTTCCCAAGATCCGGATGATTCCAAGGATAAATTACCTCGGAACGCCCCATTTCTAATATTTCCAGTACCGTTTCCTGCACCATCTCCACATAGTCCGGATCTATATTTCTAAACCAGTGCCTGTAGCATTCTTCCGGTTCGACTTCCTCCGATACGCCCAGAAGAAGCCGCATGGTCCGGTCGGCATACATCCTCGGCGGGCAGCCGTCTTCCAGTTCAATCGTCCAGATACCGGTTCTGGCGCCCTCGAGAATGTCCTCTAAACTCTGTCTGGCTTCTAACTTGTACTTTTCCTCCTGTTCTACCACGGCATTGACATCCCGCTGCGCAAAAATCGCGCAGTTCTCCTCGGAATTTTCCGTTGCAGAAAAATGCATTTCCAGATGTTTCAGTTCGGTGGAACTGTCTTGCACCTGGTATCGGACAGAGAATTTCTTTTTTGTCTTGAGCTGGGCGAGAACGTAGTCTTTGTTCGTTACGGCACGGAGCCGCTCCTGGTCCCGGGGAGCCACGTATTTGGAAATATACCAATCCATGGCGGTTTCATAACCGTCTTTAAAGAGAGCCGCCCAGTCCATGTCCATTCGTTCGCTGTGCCGGTATGTTTCGCATTCTCCGGTATCAAAGTTCACCTGGTAGATATCGAGGTAATCCACGCTGAGGGCATGGAGGACATTATGGCTCCGCTTCTGGAGTTCGCGGACCAGGTTGCGCCTCTTCAGGGAGGACACGATGAAGTATGCGGCGGTCTGAAGCATATTTGATGCATATTCCAGCGACTTTACAGGGGGATTGTCCACGCCGTAAAAGCCGATATTCTTTTTGCCGTCATAAAGGGGGACTACCACAAGAGAATGGATGTTCTGCCGCTTCAGGGTTTCATACTGGAGGGGATTGGTTTCCCGGATTTCCTCCAGGCTCTCAATGACAATATGCCTGTCGGTGCTGAAATTCCGATACCAGCTTGCGCATACTTCGGGAGGGAGATTTTGGAGATTTTCCTTTTCCGGCTCGACTCCGCCGGCCACCCACTCATAAGTGTTGTCATCGCAGCCCATTTCGTTCCGCTCAAATATGTAGGTCCGCTCCCCGTCCAGCGCTTTTCCCAAGTGTTCCAGCAGCACTCCCAGTGACTGGTCCGGAGTCTCTTCCAGTAGAGCGACCCGGAGCCCCTCATTGATGACTGCCTCCATATTCTGGACGCTCTGCATGTGTTTATGGGTTTCGACAGCCAGAGCGCCTTCTTCGTCCCGTCCAAAAAGTCTCCCTGAATAATCCATATTCCTATCCTCCACATCGACCGTTTTGCTATTAAAATCAGAAAATTCTGTGTCATAATATCATATGCGGCCAATCACGTCAATACAAAAGGCTCCGGATAACACGACAAACGCATGAATGTGTATCATAACTAAATCCCCACATCTATTTGAAAAATTACAGGTTCATAATCAGTTCCAGATGTTTTTCAGGATTTGTCCCTATTGCATACCTT
>JAETNQ010000009.1 GCA_021772075.1 Lachnospiraceae bacterium | reverse complement strand
TCCCATTAGCCGTAGTAACAACGAACTGTGAGAAGTCAGCAGAAGCCATAGTAGTGAAGAAGTTTCTGTAATGGGAATGGAGCGAAGGGCTGAACAATCAATCAGTTGAAGTACGTTCCACTTCGTAGCCGGAGCAAACGCCTGTCGATGACTTCAAAGGCGGCAAAGGCAAAAGGGGCAGAAAGGAAACAACGCATGGACACAAGTAGTCTCATGGAGCGGGTATTAAGCAAAGATAACCTCAATGCGGCGTACCTGCAAGTCGTAAGGAACAAAGGAGCGGCGGGCGTTGACGGCATGGCTGTAGACGAACTTGGCGATTACCTTTCGGAAAACGGCGAAAGCATCAGAGAGCAGCTGCGGACAAGGAAGTATAAGCCACAGCCTGTCCGCAGGGTGGAGATACCGAAGCCAGACGGGGGAGTAAGAAACCTTGGAGTACCAACAGTAGTTGACCGCTATGTACAACAGGCGGTAGCACAGGTGCTCACTCCGATATTTGAGGAGCAGTTTCATGACCACAGCTACGGATTCAGACCCAATAGATGTGCACAGCAGGCAGTTCTAAAGGCATTGGAGATGATGAATGACGGACACAGCTGGATAGTGGACATCGACCTCGCGAAATTCTTTGACACAGTAGACCATGACAAGCTGATGACAATCTTCGGACGGACAATAAAGGACGGAGATGTTATATCAGTGGTAAGGAAATTCCTTGTCAGCGGAGTGATGATAGACGATGAGTACGAAGATACCATAGTTGGCACACCGCAGGGCGGAAATATACCACCGCTGTTAGCGAACATCATGCTGAACGAATTGGACAAAGAACTGGAAGCAAGAGGGCTGGATTTTGTCCGATACGCAGATGACCTCATCATAATGGTAGGAAGCAGGCAGGCGGCAGAACGGGTAATGAAGAGTGCCACCCGATTTATTGAGAAGAAGCTGGGATTGAAAGTAAATGCCGAAAAGAGCAGGGTCGATAAGCCAAAAGGCATCAGGTATCTGGGATTTGGATTTTACTATGACTCATTTGCCAAAGGGTATAAAGCCAGACCACACCCCAAAGCGGTAGCGAAGTTCAAGGCACAGATGAAGAAGCTTACATGCAGAAGCTGGGGAGTAAGCAACGCTTATAAGGTACAGAAACTCAACCGGCTTATCCGAGGATGGATAAACTATTTCAAAATCGGAAGCATGAAAGGGCTGTGCGCAAAAATGGACGGACAGATACGATATCGTCTACGCATGTGCATATGGAAACATTGGAAAACGCCAAAGAACAGAGAAAAGATGTTGGTAAAGCTGGGGTTAAACAGACGGTCAGCACACGGGATATCCTATGCAAAGGGATATGCCAGAGTTTGTATGAGTTGGAATCTACACAACAAAGTGTGTTGCTTGTTAAGTTGATTGAACCGCCGTGTACCGAACGGTACGCACGGTGGTGTGAGAGGTCGGTAGGCGAAATAATCGCCTACCTCCTACTCGATTTCTTTGCAAGCTATTTATTGCGCCGGAACATCGCCCTCTGGCGGCGGTTGCTGCTGTTGTTGTGCTTCCGCAGCCTGCTGCTGTGCTTCCAGGGCGGCCTGCTGCTGGGCCAGAATATCGCGCTGGATGATTTCGTTGCGCTGCTGTTCCTGGATCGCTTCCCATCCCGGCGTGGCAAAGAATTCCGCGTTATGAGGACAGGTATTTGTCTGGTTGGCGGGCTGCGTCACCGTGGATATGCTGCCGTCCGGGTTGGTAATCTGCGTGGTAACGGCGGAGCCGCTCTGTAGGGAGACGTCTTCGACCGGAGTGAGTTCCAATACGCCTTCGACCTTAAACGGACAGAATTCGCATGCCGGCATGCCGTTGTACTGGCAGATAGCGCCTTGGTAATGGACATCGCAGCTTTCCGTCGGCACCGTGCCGTCGGCAAAATATTCCGTGGTAAGAGTTCCCTGTGTGTCGCATAGACCCGGTATCGGCAGTTTGCCGGATTTGGAGCATACGGTTGCCGTTACGATGCCCGGAGGAACGGAAAAGGGTTCGTTGGGCAGCTCCGCATGTATTTGCGACATAACGGCGCGCCATAATGTTTTGGCGAGGTTCCGCTCTTCTCCACGGGCCAGCTTTTCATTATTATCATAGCCGGTCCAGGTAGTAGCCGTATAGTAAGGGGTGAAACCTGCAAACCATACGTCGTTGTAATCGGAAGTAGTACCTGTTTTTCCGGCAATGGCCATGCCGCCGAAGTTGACGGAACCGCCCGTACCCTTTGTCACGACATCCACCATGGCGTCGGTCAGAAGAAAAGCAGTGGTTTCTTTGATGACCTGTTTGGTTTCCGGCTGGGTATTATCCAGAATGATATTTCCGTCGTGGTCCACTACTGTATTATATAGTTTCGGTTTGATATAAGTTCCATGGTTGGCGATGGTGGCATAGGACGCATTCAGCTCTTCGTTGGTGACTCCGTCGGTGATGCCGCCGAGAGCCAGGGATTGCTGGATGTCGGTATAGACCTTTCCATTAATTTCTTTGGATTCCACCAAAGTAGTGAAGCCAAAATTCTGCAAATAATCAAAGCCGAGCCTGGGAGTGATTTGCGTCAATGTTTTAACCGCCACGATATTCAGCGAGTCCTGGATGCCAAGGCGCAAAGAACAAAGCCCCCGGTAAGATTCCCCATACCAGTTTCTGACCGGAGCTCCGCTGGCATAATTGAAAGGCATATCGTTTTGCACGGTAGCCAGGGTAAGGCCGGCGTTATCCAGGGCGGGGGCATAAGTGGATACTACTTTGAAGGTAGATCCCGGCTGCCTTACCGTGTCCGTCGCGCGGTTTAACGTACGGCTGCCTTCTTTTGCGCCCCGGCCGCCTATCATGGCCACGACTGCGCCGGTGCTTTGGTCCTCTACCACAAGGGAAACCTGGGGCTGCGGCGTGAGGTGGATATTTTCCCCGTATACCTCGTCGCCGGGGTCGAGCATGGCGGCTTTATAAGCCTGGATCGCTTCGTCGGCTTCTTCTTTGGAATTATAGATCAGGTTAAAGTTGCGGTCCTGTTCTTTATAATAGCTGCGGAACATTTCCGTGCTGTGGTTTTCCATTTCCCCGTTTTTCTTTTGAATGGTCAGTTCGTAATTCAAATACCATTTGACATTGGCGGGGTAGTTTTCCTCATTGCTGAAAACTTCGTCGCAGATTGCCTGGATTTTAGGATCCTGCGTGGAATAAATTTTCAGGCCGCCCGTATAAAGCAGGGTATAAGCCTGGGTTTCGTTATATCCGGCCGCCACCAGATCTTCCAATACGTCATCGGTCAGGGCATCCACAAAATATGTATTGATGGAAGTTTCCTCAACCTTTTCGTTGGTAGTCTGGATGCGGGAATAAACGTCGTCCTCCATGGCGATGTCATACTCCGCCTGGGTGATATACCCTTGTTCCAGCATATTTTTCAGCACCTTCGCCCGCCTTTCCGCATTGTCCTCCGGGTGGGAGATCGGATTGTAGCGGGAAGGGTTCTGGGTAATGCTGGCGATCACCGCGCATTCGGAAAGGCTGAGATCGCTGACCGACTTGTTAAAATAGCGCTGGGACGCCGCCTGGACGCCCAAAGTATTCTGCCCGAGATTGATGGAGTTCATATAGTTCAGGAGAATATCATCTTTCGAGGTAGTCTTCTCCAGTTCCAGGGCCAGGTACTGCTCCTGGATCTTACGTTCGATCTTATCCATGTTCAGGCCGCGCTCTTCTTTGGTCCAGTCCGTAAAAACGTTGTTCTTCAACAACTGCTGTGTAATGGTGCTTGCGCCTTCCGAAAAATGCCTTGTCGTAAGTCCTTTGACTCCGGCACGGATAATGCCTTTGATGTCGATGCCGTTATGCTCGTAAAAGCGCTCGTCTTCGATGGCGACAAAGGCGTGGGCCAGATCCTCCGGTATCATGTCCATAGTGACAGGGATACGGTTGGAATTCTCAGCAATCAGTTTGGCCGTCTGGTTGCCGTCGATATCATATACGAAGGTGGAAAACCCGGTAGGCTGTACGTTGATGTTGCCGATTTCCGGCGCGGTTTCAATAATACCCCGGAACAGGCCGAAGCCGGCGCTGGCCACGAGGATAACCGAAGCCACGATGGCGATGAGAGCAACATTGAACAGCGTAAGTACAAATTTTCTTCCCCACTTCGCAGATGTAGAATGGAGTGCCTTTTGTTTTTTATGGACACCCTTTTTTCCGTAGTTCATGAAAGTTCCTCCTTGAAGCGTGCATAAAATTTCAGTATTTTCAAAGATTAAGCACAACTTAACATTTCAATTATAGCAAAGTATAGGCGCGAAATAAAGTTTTTTCACAAAAATCTCACTTTATATTAAGAATTGTTCACAATTCGATACACTTTTATTCCCGCCTGTGCTAAAATAAAAAAGGTATTCGGGCGGTGCGGCGCTTAGTGGATAAAGGACGGCGAGGGAGATGCAGATGGAGAAGGAACCGGTATTTTTACCATATAAAATGCTGCAGAAGGGCGGAAGCGGAGAGATCATAGAAAAAAAATCCCGATTTATCGCTACGCTGGCTCCGGCGGGGTCGGAGGAAGAGGCGGCGGCATTTATCGAATCGGTGAAGAAAAAATATTGGGATGCGAGGCATAACTGTTCTGCTTTTGTGCTTGGGGAAAGGGCGCAGACCACCAGATGCAGCGACGACGGGGAACCTGCCGGCACGGCCGGAAAACCGATGCTGGAGGTGCTGCTGGGGGCGGAAATAAGGAATGCGGCTGTCGTCGTAACCCGGTATTTCGGAGGAGTGCTGCTGGGAACGGGCGGGCTGGTGAGGGCTTACACCCAGGCGGTACAGGCAGGGCTGGAGGCTTGTTCCGTCGTTACCATGCGTTACGGGACCGGGCTGCGGCTTACGACGGATTATAACGGAATCGGCAAGATCCAGTATCTTTTAGGACAGCGGGGGCTGGAAATCAAAGAATCGGAATATACGGATATCGTTACCATGAAGCTGATGGTTCCCTATGAGGAATGCCGGGGGCTTTGCAAGGAGCTGACAGAGGCTACGGCAGGGAAAGTAAAGATAGAAGAACTGGGAAAAAAGTATTTTGCAAAATAGCCGGAATACATATATAATTTATAATCAGAGGAAACAGACAGATGTATTTCATGCAGTGTTGCGAAAGGAGGTGGTTTTTATGAAACAGAAAGTCAGTACATCCAATTCGGATATACCTCTCCCCGGGCGGAGCATAAAAATCACATATGGAGGAACATTGCTATGGATGAGACAAAAGAACTGGATGTAATTAAGGAATTGCTTGAAACCAAGCAGTATACCAGGCTCCGCCAAAGGATCGCCGATATGAATATCGCAGATATCGCGGCCATTATGGAGGGGCTGGAGGAGGAAGAGCTTCTGAAAATATTCCGCATTCTGCCGAAGAGCATGGCGGCGGATGTATTTTCGTATCTGGAAGTGGACAGCCAGCAGTTTATTATCGTGTCCCTTTCCGAAAGGGAGGCTGCCAATATTATCGATAACCTGATGGCGGACGATGCGACGGACCTGCTGGAAGAGATGCCGGCCAATATTGTAAAAAAGCTGCTGGCCAGCGCAAAGGCGGATACGAGGAGGGATATCAACCATCTTCTCCGGTATCCGGAGGATTCTGCCGGAAGCATTATGACGGTGGAATATGTGGACTTAAAAGAAAACATGACGGTAGAAGACGCCATACAGAGGATCCGGAAGATAGGGGTGGACAGCGAGACGATCAATATCTGTTATGTGCTGGATTCCAAGAGGACCCTCGTGGGGACAGTGGCGCTGCGCTATTTGCTGATCAGCCCTTCGGATGCCGTGATCGGGGATATTATGCATGAAAATGTGGTATATCTGAATACGATGATGGATCAGGAAGAGGTTGCCAGGCAGTTCCAGAAGTATGACTTTACCTCCATGCCTGTGGCGGACAATGAAGGAAGGCTGGTAGGCATTATTACGGTGGACGACGTGGTGGATATCCTCCAGGAAGAGGCGACGGAAGATATTGAAAAAATGGCGGCTATCGTGCCGAGCGATAAGCCTTATATGAAAACAGGGGTTTTTGAAACTTGGAAAAAAAGGATCCCCTGGCTGCTTCTTTTGATGATTTCCGCTACTTTTACGGGAAGCATTATTACTTCTTTTGAAGATGCGCTCAGCGTATTCCCGATTTTGACGGCTTTTATCCCGATGCTGATGGATACCGGGGGAAATGCGGGAGGCCAGGCGAGCGTTACGATTATCAGGGGGCTTTCGCTGAATGAAATCGGTTATTCGGATGTGCCGAAAATCCTCTGGAAGGAGCTGCGGGTAGCTTTTATCTGCGGAGCGACGCTTTCCGCCGCTTATTTTGTCAAGCTGATGCTTTTTGACAAGGTCGGGCTGGGCGTGGCGGCGGTAGTATGCCTTACGCTGATCGCCGCCGTGGCGATCGCGAAGATGATCGGCTGCAGCCTTCCTGTGCTGGCAAAGAGGCTGGGCTTTGATCCGGCGGTGATGGCAAGCCCGTTTATTACAACGATCGTGGACGCTTTATCGCTGGTGATTTATTTTGCGATTGCCACGGAGATTTTACATGTATGAAGGATGACAGGCCATAGAGCGATGAATAGAAAGGACATAATAGGATGATGGATGGTTTGTGGGTGACGATTATGGATATGGGGATTGCGCTGGCAATTTCCCTGTTGCTGCCGGTGGTGATGCTGATTGTATGGATGAGAAAGAAACGTGGGCTGAAAATGTCGCCTTTTTGGGCAGGAGCCGCCGTGTTTGTTATATTTTCCCTGTTTTTGGAGCAGGTTCTCCATTATTTTGTCCTGATCAGGCCGTCGGTGCTTTCCGAGTTTGTGAACGGGAATCTTTGGGCTTTTGTGCTGTATGGGGCGCTGGCGGCAGGCGTGTTTGAGGAAACCGGGCGTTTTCTGGCATTTAAGACCGTGATGAAAAATAAGAAGGAAAGAGAAAACGCCATAACCTATGGAATCGGCCATGGCGGAATCGAATCGATTCTGGTAGTGGGAATTTCCATGGCCAGCTCCATGATCATGATTCTGACGATCCGCTCCCTGGGAGGCGTGGACGGTTATGTGGCGCTGGTTCCGGAGAATTCCAAAGATATTGTGAGGGCGAGTCTGGAAGCATTGCTTCTTACGCCGTCTTACCACTTCCTGCTGGCGGGGATAGAAAGAATTTCCACCATTATTTTCCATATCGCCCTGTCCGTGTTCGTATTTTCAGCGGCTCACAGGCCGGAAAAATGGTACTTATATCCTCTGGCAATTTTGATCCATATGTTTTTGGATATCTTTGCGGTACTCTACCAGAGGGGCGTGCTGGGCAGCCTTGTGGTGATGGAGGCCATCATCGCTGCCATTACAGCTTTTACCGCTTATTTTGCATACCGCATCTACCAAGGGATGGCAGATGCGGAAACAAACGATGATTAGTGATGGAAAGCAGCTCTTTTCCGCATGGTAGGATCCAGGATCTTTTTGCGGATCCTTAAGGAGGAGGGCGTGACCTCTAACAGCTCGTCAGTATCGATGAATTCCAGCGCTTGCTCCAGGCTCAGAACCTTGGGCGGCGTCAGGCGCAGCGCTTCGTCCGCGCTGGAGGAACGGGTATTGGTGAGCTGTTTTTTCTTGCATACATTTAATTCGATATCTTCTCCCCGGCTGCTCTGGCCGACCACCATGCCTGAGTAAACCTTTTCCCCGGGGCCGATAAAAAGAGTGCCCCTTTCCTGGGCATTGTAAAGCCCGTAAGTAATGGCTTCCCCCGCTTCAAACGCGATCAGGGAACCTTGTTTCCTGTATTGGATATCGCCTTTATAGGGGCCGTAGCCGTTAAAGGAGCTGTTCATGATGCCGTTGCCCTTGGTATCCGTCATAAATTCGCCCCGGTAGCCGATCAGGCCTCTGGAGGGGATGGAGAATTCCAAGCGGGTATAGCCGCCGGAAGCGGTTCCCATATTTAAGAGTTCCCCTTTCCGCTGGCTCAGTTTTTCGATGACGGTACCCGAAAATTCTTCCGGGACATCGATATAAGTAAGTTCCATCGGTTCCAGTTTTTTCCCGTTGTCGTCTGTTTTATATAGGACTTCCGCTTTGCTGACGGCGAATTCATAGCCTTCCCGCCGCATATTTTCGATCAATACGGACAGATGCAGCTCGCCCCGGCCCGAGACTTTAAAAGCTTCCGTCGTATCCGTTTCCTCCACTCGAAGGGAAACGTCGGTATTTAATTCCCGGAACAGCCGGTCGCGGAGATGGCGGCTGGTGATATATTTTCCTTCCCTTCCGGCAAGAGGGGAGTCATTGACGATAAAGTGCATAGCAATGGTAGGTTCCGAAATCTTCTGGAAAGGAATCGGAACAGGATTTTCCGGCGCGCAGAGAGTGTCGCCGATATGGATGTCCGCGATGCCGGAGATGGCCACGATAGAGCCGATGCCGGCTTCCTTCACATCTACCTTATTTAAACCGTCGAATTCATAAAGCTTGCTGACTTTGACTTTTTTCATTTTGTCGGGTTCATGATGGTTGACAATGACGACTTCCTGGTTGACTTTTACGGAACCGTTGTCCACTTTTCCGACGCCGATTCTTCCCACGTATTCGTTATAGTCGATGGTGCTGATCAGAACCTGTGTCCCGGCATCCGGGTCGCCTTCGGGGGCCGGGATATAGTCCAGGATCGTTTCGAAAAGAGGAGTCATGTCTTTCCCTTTCGTATCCATGTCCAGGGAGGCAATTCCTGTTTTGGCGGAAGCGAAGATAAAAGGGCAGTCCAATTGCTCTTCGCTGGCATCCAGATCGATGAACAGTTCCAGCACTTCGTCGATGACTTCCCTCGGGCGCGCCTCGGGGCGGTCGATCTTATTGATGCAGACGATAACGGGAAGCTGCAGCTCCAGCGCTTTCCGAAGGACGAATTTCGTCTGGGGCATAGTTCCTTCAAATGCATCCACCACAAGGATGACGCCGTTTACCATTTTCAGGACGCGTTCCACCTCGCCGCCGAAATCGGCGTGGCCGGGGGTGTCGATAATATTGATTTTAGTACCTTTATAAATGACAGCGGTATTCTTGGATAAAATAGTAATTCCGCGTTCCCGCTCGATATCGTTGGAGTCCATTACGCGTTCCGCAACTTCCTGGTTTTCGCGGAAAACGCCGCTTTGCTTCAGAAGCTCGTCCACCAGCGTTGTCTTGCCGTGGTCAACGTGGGCGATAATAGCAATGTTTCTTACGTCTTCTCTGGTTTGTTTCATAAATAATAACCATGCCTTTCTCTCAGCCTGTAAACAGGCATAATATTTGCGGTTTTTAAACTGATATAGTATAGCACTGCGGCGGGGAAGTTGCAAGGGGGACTTGCAAGGAAATCGAATTTGGCTTCATCAGGACGTGCCGCTTTCCAAAGCCGGATTTGATTTCGGCATAAGTCTTGCATCTGCCGGGGGCTTATGTTAGAATTCAGGCGGTAAATGGAAATTGGTATGGAGGCATTGGGAATGGAAGGAAGGATAATCGGTTTTATTATATGGTGCGTTTGCGGCGGTATGTTTGTGTGTTGGGGAGTCCGTGCGTGGTTTTCAAAGAAATCGGTGCCGATGGGGTTTTGGGCCAATGCGGAGATGTTTGAAGTCGTGGATATTAAAAAATATAACCGTGCAATATCTAAGCTGTTTTGTATGTTCGGGATTGTGTTTACTGCTTTAGGGATTCCTTTGATCGCAGGGCAGGGCTCCGCATGGATCGTGCTGTCTATTGTGGGAACCATGGCAGAGAGCATTGCGGCGATGGCGGTTTATTCGCTTGTTATTGAAAAGAAATATAAAAAAGGCAGGGGGAATCCGCAATGAAGAAAAAAGCATTCCGGGCAGCGGCGCCGTATACGCTGCCGATTTGCGCGGGATTTCTCTTTTTAGGGATGTCCTATGGTTTTTTGATGAAAAGCAAGGGATTTTCTTTTATTTATCCTATGATGATGAGCCTGGTTATTTTTGCCGGTTCCATGGAGTTTGTGACGGTAAATCTTTTATTGGCCGCGTTTCATCCGCTCCACGCCTTCTTGCTCACCCTGATGGTGAATGCCAGGCATCTTTTCTATGGCATATCCATGCTGGAAAAATATAAGAATATGGGGTGGAAAAAGCCGTATCTGATTTACGGGATGTGCGATGAGTCCTTTTCCGTGAATTGCACGGCGGATCCCCCGCCGGATGTGGACAGAGGATGGTTTATGCTGTTTGTCACCTTGCTGAATCATATTTATTGGGTGACAGGCTCCGTCCTCGGCGCTTTGCTGGGGTATGCCGTCCATTTTGATACGACAGGCATCGAATTTGTCATGACAGCCTTATTTCTCGTCATGTTTATTGACCAATGGGAAAAGACAAAAAACCACAAACCTGCTTTGGCCGGACTCGGTTGTTCCGCAGTCTGCCTGGCGGTATTCGGAAGCGGAAACTTTATATTGCCATCCATGGCGAGCATTATCCTTTGCCTTTTGGCTGGTAAAAAAAGAAATAGGGAAGAAACGGAGGAGAAAGAGTGGTGACAACGATACAAAAGATTCTGACGATTGCTGTTGTTGCGGCAGGAACCATGCTCACAAGATTCCTTCCTTTTATTATTTTCCCGGAAGGAAAAACCCCTCCCGCTTATATCGCCTATCTGGGAAAAGTCCTTCCCTATGCCGTTATCGGCATGTTGGTCGTATACTGCCTGAAAGATTCCTTCTCAAGCGGCCATTACGCCATCCCGGAAGCCATAGCCGCTGTCTTTATTGTTATCCTCCACAAATGGAAGAAAAATACCCTTCTCAGCATCGGAGCCGGAACCGCTTTATATATGTTCCTCGTTCAAAATTACTTCCGCTGACTGTCTGGCCGGTGATAAGATTTGGAGGAGGGGAGTCCTGTTTTCCGGCGGCGGGCGAACCGGCTCCCCCTCCAAGCCGCCCTGCGCAGCGATGCCTTATATAATTTTTTTTCTGTTCCGAATCCCCCCAACCCGCATAAAACCGCCATTTTTGAAAAACTGCTATCCGTTGCGCGGTGCCTTAATGTTCTATCCCTCCCGATTTGCGGTATATTAATATTACATACGGGAAAAAATTCTTTAAATGTAAGAAGGGAGAACAAAGCATGACAGATAAGGTAATTGAAAACAACCAGGTGGTGATTATGGGGGAAATCGTCAGCGATTTCGTTTTCAGCCACGAGATATTCGGGGAAGGTTTTTATATGGTAGATGTCCGCGTGGAAAGGCTGAGCGATTCGATCGATATTATTCCGTTGATGGTATCGGAAAGGCTGCTCGATGTAAACGGAGATTATAAAGGCATGTACATAGCGGTAAACGGGCAGTTCCGTTCTTATAACCGGCATGAGGAAAGAAAAAACAAGCTGGTGCTTTCTGTCTTTGCAAGGGAGATCGATTTTGTGGATGAAATCGGCGAAAGTACGAAATCCAACCAGATCTATTTGGACGGATATATTTGTAAAGAACCGGTTTACCGGAAAACACCTTTGGGAAGGGAAATTGCCGATTTGCTTTTGGCGGTCAACCGGCCGTATGGGAAGTCGGATTATATACCCTGTATCTGCTGGGGCAGGAATGCCAGGTTTGCCAGCAATTTTGAAGTGGGCGCCAGATGCGCCGTGTGGGGCAGGATACAAAGCAGGGAATATATGAAAAAAATATCGGATGACCAATTGGAAAAAAGGGTGGCATACGAGGTTTCCGTGAGCAAACTGGAATTGGTAGAAGATTAGGGATGGCTGACAGCTGTATCACGGAAATCCATTTTTGCGGGCTGCGGGCATGACAGGGCGGGAAAGAAGGAGGGCGGCGGCAGAAAGGCAGGGGGCGCAGATGGGGAATAACTTCGCCGTTGCCTCACGCAGGGAAATGAGATTTTCTTAATATTCCGTTTGACAGGCAGCAATTTGGTGACAAGGATGTCACCAAAAGTCCGCAATGAGCCTGGATGGCGAATCGCGGACGATTGCGTCCGGCTGGTACAACGACACCGGAATATTTAGAAAATCCATTTCCCGAAGTCGGCACGGCGAAGTTATTCCCCATCTGCTCCCCCTGCCTTCCTGCCGCCGCCCTTCTTCTTTCCCGCCCTGTCATGCCCGCAGCCCGCAAAAATGGATTTCCGTACAGCTGTGTAAGAAAAGGTTGCTTCTATCGTATTTATGTGCTATTATATTCCCAATATTGCGGATATGCTTATCATAGAGCGATGGAATCAGTATATCTGACAGTAATCATTAGCCGGAAAGGCTGATATACATAGGAGCCGGATATGAAAAAAGGAACGATACATATTTACAGCGGCGACGGCCATGGAAAGTCGCCGGCAGCGTTGGGAAGGGCCGTATCGATGGCCTGCCAGGGGAAAAGTGTAGTCATTATCCAGTTTTTGAAAGGCAGAGGGCTTGAGGACTCGGAATTTCTGCGCAGGATGGAACCGGAGATCAAGCTGTTCCGTTTTGAAAAATCGGAAGGCAATTTTGCGGAATTATCTATAGAGCAGCAGGCGGATGAGATCATCAATATCAAGAACGGCCTTAATTTTGCGAAAAAAGTGCTTTGTACCGGCGGGTGCGATCTGCTGATTCTGGATGAGGTATTGAGGCTGATTGATAACGATATTATTTCCGTGGAAGATCTGAAGGGAATGCTGGATATGCGTTCGGATGAGGCGATGGATATTATTATGACAGGCATTACTCTTTCAGCAGATGTCTGCGTGCTTGCGGATGAAGTGACGAGGCTGGAAACTGTAAAGGGCGGTTTATAAGCTTATAAATTGATAAGCAGTATAAACTTGCATTGACAGCCTGGCAGCAGAATGATATGATAATTTTAAAGTAGAAAAGAGATAGAGGTTGCGTATTTTATCAGTAGTTTTTTGGATGTGGCAGGCACAGGAGAAGAAAAATGAAAGGAAAAGACGCCGAAAGGACAAAGCGGCACTGTAGTTTTGCCCTTGGGCATACAGCGAATAACTGTATGACTGTCATCGATGCGATGGTGCGCTATCCGAGGTTATTTGGCATGATGATAAGCCGGCGCGTGTTGTGTCGGCTTGTTGTTTTATGTGCAGGGGCGCACAAAGAAATCAGTCGCTTACGCGACATGCGCCCCGCACGGCGAGCAGGGGAAGAAGCCCCCCCCTGCTCGATTAGACAGGGGCGCACAAAGAAATCAGTCGCTTGCGCGACATGCGCCCCGCGCGGCGAGCAGGGAAGGCCTTCCCTACTCGATTGCTTTTTAGTACGTTGGCGTTAATTTTAGAGGAGGAAAAAGTATGGCTGTTTTTCAGGGAGCCGGTGTTGCAATCGTTACACCGTTTAAGGCAAATGGAGAAGTAAATTATGACAAATTCGCAGAACTTTTGGAGTTCCAGATCAAAAACGGGACAGATGCCATTATTGTGTGCGGCACGACAGGAGAATCTTCCACGCTGACCCACGAGGAGCATCTGGATGTCATCCGGTTCTGCGTGGAAAGGGTGGCGGGAAGGATCCCGGTGGTGGCAGGAACCGGTTCTAACTGTACGGAGACGGCGGTCTATCTTTCTGCAGAAGCGGAAAAATACGGGGCGGATGCCGTTCTTTTAGTGACGCCCTATTATAATAAAGCGACCCAGAAAGGGCTGTACCGCCATTATAAAACGGTAGCGGATGCAATCAAAATCCCGGCGATTATCTACAATGTGCCGAGCCGCACGGGATGCAATGTCCTCCCGGAAACAGTAGTAAAGCTTTGTACGGAAGTGGAAAATATCGTAGGAGTAAAAGAAGCCAGCGGCAATATTTCCCAGGTAGTAAAATTAATGGCTCTGGCAGATGGAAAAGTGGATTTGTATTCGGGAAATGACGACCAGATCGTCCCGTTGCTTTCCATGGGAGGAAAAGGCGTGATTTCTGTTTTGTCCAACGTGGCTCCGAAGGAAACGCATGATATCTGCGCGAAATTTTTTGCCGGTGATGTGGAAGGGAGCTGCCAGCTTCAAAGAAAAGCGGTCGAGCTTTGTGAAGCGCTGTTCTGCGAAGTAAATCCGATTCCCGTAAAAAAAGCATTGGACTTGATGGGAATGGATATTGGAACATTGCGGATGCCGTTGACGGAAATGGATGAGGCAAATGTGCCCAGACTGGAAAAAGCGATGAAGAATTTCGGTATTCTTTAATCTTTGGGGAGGCTGGTATGATAAAAGTAATTATGCACGGCTGCAACGGGAAGATGGGACAGATGATTACCGGACTGATTGCGGCGGACGATGAAATAGAAATAGTAGCCGGGGTGGATGTTTTTGAGGCTGGAAACAATGCCTATCCGGTATTTAAAAGTATTGATTTGTGCGATATAGAGGCGGATGCGGTGATTGATTTCAGCAATGCCCAGGCGGTAGACGGGCTGCTGGATTACTGCGTGGCAAAGAAGCTGCCCTGTGTGCTTTGTACGACAGGGCTTTCCGAAGCGCAGCTCCGGAAAGTGGAAGAAGCGAGTGAAAAAACGGCTGTCCTAAAATCGGCGAATATGTCGCTGGGAATCAATATGCTTTTAAAGCTGTTGAAAAAGGCGGCGGGAATTTTGGCTCCTGCAGGATTTGATATGGAGATCGTGGAGAAGCACCATAACAAAAAAGTGGATGCGCCCAGCGGGACGGCGCTGGCTCTGGCGGATTCCATTAATGAGGAACTGGGCAACGCTTATGAATATATTTATGACAGAAGCGGCCGGAGAGAAAAGCGGCCGGCGAAGGAGATCGGTTTTTCCGCAGTCAGGGGAGGAACCATCGTGGGCGAGCATGATGTGATTTTTGCAGGGGCGGACGAAGTGGTTACTTTCTCCCATGCGGCGTATTCCAAGGCTGTTTTCGGGAAAGGCGCGATCCAGGCAGCCAAATTCCTGGCGGGCAAACCGGCCGGCAAGTATGATATGAGCGATGTCGTCGATGTTGGCTAAGAAGGCATAAATACGGAAGGAGCGGGAGTGGATGGAAGATTTGGAATTAAAGTATCTCCGCAGTCTGGCACATCAGTATCCGACGATAGCGTCGGCATCTACGGAGATTATTAATTTGCAGGCGATTCTTTGTCTGCCGAAAGGGACGGAGCATTTTCTTACGGATATTCATGGGGAATACGAACAGTTCAACCATGTATTGAAAAACGGCTCCGGCGCCGTCAAGAGAAAGATAGACGAAGAGTTTGGAAATACGTTGAGCAGCAGGGATAAAAAAAGCCTGGCCACTCTGATTTATTATCCGAAGGAGAAACTGGAAATCGTTACTCAGGAAGAAGATAATATCGAGGACTGGTACAAGATCACCCTGCACAGGCTGGTGCAGATTACAAAGCGGGTGGCTTCCAAATATACCCGGTCCAAAGTGCGCAGGGCCCTGCCGTCTGATTTTGCCTATGTAATCGAAGAACTGATTACGGAAAAGGCGGAAATACAGGATAAAGAGGCTTACTATAACGAGATCATCCATACGATCATCCGGATAGACCGGGCGCAGGAATTTATTGTGGCTTTGAGCTATTTGATCCAGCGCATGGTCATCGACCATTTGCATATTGTCGGGGATATTTTTGACAGAGGGCCTGGTCCCCATATCATTATGGATACTTTGAGCCGTTACCACTCCGTGGATATCCAATGGGGCAACCATGATATTGTCTGGATGGGGGCGGCAGCCGGGCATTTGGCTTGTATTGCCAATGTGATCCGGCTTTCGGCGCGTTACGGGAATCTGGATACTCTGGAGGAAGGCTATGGAATCAATCTGATCCCGCTGGCGACTTTTGCCATGGAAACATATAAAGGCGTGGACTGCGGTACTTTTTCCATCAAATATAATACGGATTATAATACGAAGGATCTGGATCTTGATATGAAGATGCATAAGGCGATAGCGATTATCCAGTTTAAGCTGGAGGGAAGCTTGATCAAGCGCCGGCCGGAATTCCAAATGGAGGACCGCCTCCTGCTGGATAAAATAGATTATGAAAATAAGACCATAAATATAGGCGGCAAAGCATATGCGATGCGGGACGTGGAATTTCCGACGGTCAATCCTGAAGATCCATATGCTTTAAGCCCGGAGGAAGAACAGGTGATGGAACGTTTGAGACAGGCGTTCTTAAAGTGTGAGAAGCTGCAGAAACATGTCCGTTTCCTTTTTTCCAGAGGAGGGCTTTATAAAGTATATAATTCCAATCTGCTCTACCACGGATGCGTGCCTATGGATGAAAACGGCAATTTTAATACCCTTACCATCGATGGGGAAAAATACAGCGGAAAGGCGTTGTATGATATTTTGGACCAATATGCCAGGAAGGGCTATTATTCCAAATATAATCCGGCGGAAATGCAAAAGGGTCAGGATATGATATGGTATATTTGGGAGGGGCCTAATTCGCCGGTGTTTGGCAAGGATAAAATGGCGACTTTTGAGAGATACTTTGTAGAAGAGAAGGAGACGCACAAGGAAACAAAAAACAGCTATTACCAGCTGCTGGATAATGAGGATGTGATCAATAAAATTTTAATGGAGTTCGGGCTGGACAGCAAGCATTCCCATATTGTGAACGGCCATGTTCCCGTGGAGTTGAAAAAAGGGGAGTCGCCGATCAAATGCGGCGGAAAGCTGCTTATCATCGATGGCGGTTTTTCCAAGGCATATCAGGGGAAAACGGGAATCGCAGGGTATACTTTGGTAGCGAATTCCCATGGGATGCGCCTTGTGGCCCATGAGCCGTTTGAATCGACAGAATCCGCCATATTACATGAATCGGATATTTTTTCCGATTCCGTGATTTTGGAAACGAGCAATTCCAGAATCAGCGTAGCCGATACGGACGGCGGCGCGGAGATCAAAGAGACGATCCACCAGTTAGAAGTACTTCTTCAGGCATACAGGGATGGAACGATTATAGAAAAATCGCTGTAAACCGTTATAATATATAATTATAATATATAATAAAATTTTTCCTTAAAAATAGGGGGAATGTTTCCCCCTATTTTTAAGATGCTAGCGGTTGTTGCCATTGTTTCCGACGACATCGTTCGTTACATCGGATACTCCGTCAGCGATATCATTGACTGCATCGCCGACTGCATTTCCGGCATCGTCGAGGACAGAACCGGTATTCGTATTATTGTTTGTGCCGTTGCCTGTCGCACCAGTTCCGGCTGTGCCGTTGCCGTCTGCAGCGCCTGTTCCGGTGTTCGTGCCGTCAGTACCCATGCCGTTCGTACCGCCCGTGCCGTTCGTACCGCCCGTGCCGTTCGTACCGCCCGTGCCGTTCGTACCGCCCGTGCCGTTCGTTACATCGTTTACGTTGTTGTTGGAGTTTCCTGTTCCGTTAGCATTATTGTCGGCTGCATTTCCGGCGCCGGTGTTGCCGTCAGTTCCGACCGTATCTGCTCCGGAAGCATTGCCTGTTCCATTAGCGTTGCCTGTTTCGCCGGTTGTGTCCGTACCGGCTCCGTTTTCTGTACCGGCGTTGTTATCCGTCTTGTTGGCATTTCTGTTGCCGCATGCGGTGACAAGTCCGAGCATGAGGACAAGAAGGGAAACGGATATCAGTTTTTTGCTGTTTTTCATAACATTTCCTCCATTTTCATAATGTTTTCATAGACCGCTTATTTGGGCATAAGCATAAAACTTAGCAAATTAAGCACAACATTTTCAAATGCTGCATTAGTATTATGCTCTTGAAGGAGAAAAATATACGTTACATTTTTGGCATCATTGCTGCACTTATTTGCTTACGATTTATAAAAATATGATGATAAAAATTGGATGAAAAATAATAGAAGAGAAAGGCGGCTGTACCGATGGAATTCAGACCTTGTATCGATATCCACAATGGAAAAGTAAAACAGATCGTGGGAGGAAGCCTGCGGGACCGGCAGGATAATGCGGAAGAAAACTTTGTGTCAGGGCAGGATGCGGCTTTTTATGCGGATTTTTATAAAAAAAACGGGATAAAGGGCGGCCATGTTATTTTGCTGAATCCCGAAAGCAGCGGATATTATGCGGAGACGAAAGCCCAGGCGCTGTCGGCGCTGCAGGCATATCCTGGCGGGCTTCAGGTAGGAGGAGGCATTCGGGAAGAGAATGCTTTGGAATATCTGGAGTCAGGGGCAAGCCATGTGATTGTAACGTCCTATGTGTTTCGGGATGGGAAAATAGAATATGCCAATCTGGAACGGCTGGTCCGCAGGGCAGGGAAAGACAGGATTGTGCTGGATTTAAGCTGCCGGCGCAGAGACGGCGCATATTATATTGTTACCGACAGATGGCAGAAGGATACGGATGTAAAGCTGTCGGAAGAAACGTTGGAGAAACTTTCTTTTTATTGTGATGAATTCCTCGTCCATGCGGTGGATGTGGAAGGAAGGGCAGACGGGATCGAGGAGGAAGTGGCCGCGCTCCTTGGGAATTGGGGGAAAATGCCCGTTACGTATGCGGGCGGCGTCCATGATTTTTCTGATTTGGAAAAGCTGAAAAAACTGGGACAAAATAGAGTGAACGTGACGATCGGCAGCGCTTTGGATCTGTTTGGCGGAAACATGAAATGGGAAGAAGTGATCGCCTTTATGGGCAGGCGCCGTTAGTTTTCCGGTCACATTCTTTTGTGCGGATTTGTGCATAGAAAAAGAACCTATCTGATGTAGAATAGGTTCTCTCCTTAATCCGCTACCAAATCTGCCGCCATATTACAAAGCCCACCTTAAATTTAGGGATAATTTGTCTATATAAAAAGCACAATCTTGATACTGATTAATGTTTGTTATAATTGAAAAATTATAACTTTGTTACGTTTACAGCCTGAGGGCCTTTTTCGCCATTTACTACTTCGAACTCAACGGCAGCGCCTTCTTCAAGAGATTTGAAGCCTTCCATATTAAGTCCTGAATAATGTACGAATACATCATTGCCCTGTTCATCAGAGATGAAGCCGTAGCCTTTTTGGTTGTTAAACCATTTTACTGTACCTTTATTCATGCCAGATACCTCCAGAGATTAAGTATATCGTTTCTTGATAAACGATATGTTTAGAATAGCATATGTTAAAGTAAAAGTAAAGAAATAAATTGGTTATTTGTTGTTTTTTTAACAAATTCTTGTCTTGTATTTGTTTTTAAGCAATATTTGCACTAATAAAAAGCATATAATGCAAATACAAATAGGAATAATGATGATAAGATATAAGAGGATTAGAGATAATCCAATGTAAAATTCCCCTTTTACATGGGAAAACACTTACCTTCGGGTGGGTGTTTTTCTGCGTTATAGGGGATTTTTAAAAAACCTATGGATATTGGCGAATACGGGAAGGCGGATGGAGACTATGGAAGGCGATGAAAGAAGAAAAAGAATTATAGAAATACTGCATGGAAAGAAAGCGCCGGTATCAGGAACGGAGCTGGCGGCTGTGCTCGGAGTCAGCAGACAGGTAATCGTGCAGGATATTGCGCTTTTGCGCGCTACGGACAGAAATATCCTTTCCACGAACAAAGGATATATTTTTTTTGACGGCTGGAAAGATGGGAACAGGAAAAAGAGGACTTATAAAGTAAAGCATAAGGACGAGGAAATATTGGACGAATTGTATGCCATTGTAGATATGGGGGGGAAAATCAGGGACGTGGTGGTGGAACACGGGATCTACGGACAGATATCGGCTGATTTGATTATAAACTGCAGGGCGGATGCGGAAGCTTTTGTGAAAAAAGTGGAGGAATATAAGACGAAGCCGTTGAATAATCTGACCCATGGCGTCCATTTCCATACTGTGGAGGCAGATTCTGAAGAGACGTTGGACCGGATCGGAGAAGAACTGGATAGAAAAGGGTACTTGATTCCTGCGAGCAGCGAGCCAAATGGCAGCACGTAGCCATTTGGCGACTGCTGCGGGATTATTGACTCGTTGAGAAAAATATGTTATCCTTGCCATTGACTGACAAGACAGTTGATTTACATATGTATATTGATAGAAGGAAAGGAAGGGCAAGGAGGAAGATGAAAAAAGTAAAAAAACTGCTCAATGAAATTTTTATCGACGGGTTAAGCGGGATGGCATCGGGCCTGTTCGCCACGTTGATTATAGGAACGATTATCCAACAGATCGGGACTCTGATACCCGGGGCGGCAGGCGCTTATGTATTCATGATGGGAAAAATGGCCGCTGCAGTGACTGGCGCAGGGATTGGCTGCGGCACGGCGTTAAAGCTGAAAGCAGGGCCGTTGGTCGTGCTTTCTGCGGCGGCGGTTGGAATGACCGGGGCCTTTGCCGGAAAAATAATAGAGGGCGCCGTCCTGGTAGAGGGAACGATGTGCTTTTCCGGCCCCGGTGAGCCTTTGGGTGCGTTTATTGCCGCAATTGTGGGGATTTACGCAGGGCGTCTGGTTTCGGGGAAGACGAAGGTGGATATTCTGGTGACGCCTTTTGCCTGTATTGTGTCGGGGGCGGCGGTAGGGCTGGTACTTGGGCCGCCGATTTCTGCCTTTATGGCATGGCTCGGATCTGTTATTAACTGGGGGACGGTTCAGGCGCCCTTCCTGATGGGGATCGTGGTATCCGTGCTGATGGGCATGATTTTGACGCTCCCGATCAGTTCTGCGGCATTGGGCATTATTCTCGGGCTGAATGGAATTGCGGCAGGGGCGGCGGCTGTTGGCTGTTGCGCTAATATGGTCGGATTTGCCGTAGCTTCCTTCCGGGAAAATAAAGTAAACGGCCTGTTGGCGCAGGGCTTGGGGACGAGCATGCTTCAGATCGGGAATATCGTGAAAAAGCCTGTGATCTGGCTGCCGGCAATCCTGACGAGCGCGGTGCTGGGGCCGGTTTCGACGATGGTCTTCGGGATGGAGAATAATCCTACCGGTTCCGGTATGGGGACAGCGGGGCTTGTGGGGCAGATTAACGCTTACCAGACGATGGTGGAGGGAGGAATGGCTTCCGGAACGGCCTTGTTTCAGATTGCATTGATGCATTTTGTGCTTCCGGCGCTCCTTGCTTTCCTTATCTCCGAGTGGATGCGCAAAAGGAAATGGCTGAAGGATGGCGATATGAAACTGGACGTGTAAAACGGACAATTTGTAATAAATTTGAAACACTTTTGGAACATATAGTTAAAAAAATTTGAAATGAAGTTGTATTTGGCAAGTCACCTGTGGTAAAATAGTAAGAGTTTACTGGAGGTGACTTATTGTATGAAGCTGAGAACGCGAAAGAGTAAGAAAAGTTATACAGTAATGATAATCTCTGATTCGGCAAAGAACAAAAAGAAAGAATTTCATATTAACGCCGGGTTAGCAGGAACAGTAATGCTGGGAAGTTTCCTTCTTTTGGTCTGCGCAGTCTGTTATGTAGTGTATAGCGTGATCACCTTGTCCGACTCCATGGAGAGGTTCAAGGCACAGGCGGAGCAGAATATCAGCCTGCAGAAAGAAATAGAGCGGCTGGAAGCGGAAGCAAAAGAACTGGAAACAGAAAAGGAGGAGATGGCGGAACAGATAAAAGTTTTGAATGATACCGTGAATGAACATGCGGAAGTGGAAGAGGCCATGGCGGCGCAGGAAGAGGAAGAACATATTCCGAAAGGGTTTCCTTTGAGCGGGACCGCACAGCTGAAAACGGAAGAGGAAGCGGAGGATGATGATGCGCAGGGCATGCGGGCGCATGAGGATAGAAAGGAAGTCATATTTGCCGCATCGGAAGGCATTAACGTAATAGCTTCCGGTACAGGAACAGTTTTATCTGTAGATGTGGACGTAGATTATGGAAACGTTGTCAGTATAGACCACGGAAACGGTTATATTTCTATTTACCGCAACAACGGTAATGCAGTGGTAAAAGCAGGTAACGAGGTAACAAGAGGGGCTATTCTGTATGTGGTCGACGAGGACAACACGGAGATGGGCTACAGCATAAGCAAGGACGATACATATATAGACCCGATGGAAATGATTGAAATTAACGGTTAGGAGGAGAATATGTTGGGGAGTAAGAAAACAGCGAATGTAAACGCAAAGATTGGAAGTATTATCGGTGCCGATATGCTGGTGGAAGGAACGATCACTTCGGAAGAGGCGATTCGTATTGACGGGAGAGTAAAAGGAGATGTGAGCAGCCAGGGAGCCCTGGTGATCGGCGCATCGGGAAAGGTGCTGGGAAATATTAAAGGCGCAGATATTATGGTGGCCGGCATCGTAGAAGGAGACCTGACTTCCGCAGGAAGGACGGAAGTAGCGTCTACGGGAAGCATCAGGGGCAATATCCAGACAAAGAGCCTGATCGTGGATGAAAATGCGATCTTCCAGGGACAATGCAATATGAATTCCGTAGACATGAAGCTGATAGAGGAGATTGAAGAATAAAGGAATAAGGCGAAAAAACAGGAGCCGGGCGTTAGATGTTCACGCGCAGGCTCCTGTTTTTTTGTGCAATAGAATATTGTGCAATAGAATAGAGCTATTCGCCGGATTCCTTCTTTTCCATCCGGCCGAATACCATTTCATATCCGTCGTTTCCGTAATTTAAAGAGCGGTTCACCCGGCTGATCGTGGCAGTGGACGCTCCGGTTTTATCGGCAATTTCCAAATAAGTTTTGCGGTTGCGCAGCATGGCGGCAACTTCAAATCTTTGGGAAAGGGATAATAATTCGTTGACCGTGCAGAGGTCTTCAAAAAAAATATAGCATTCTTCTTTGTCTTTGAGGCTGAGAATGGCGTCAAATAAGTGGTCTACCGCATTTGTTCTTATTTTTTTATTCATGGTTAAAACCTCCGAATACCTTTTTGCATAGGAATTTTACAGATAAACGCGGGTATATTTTAACATATTAAAGTTATAAAGTAAAGATAAAGGGAAATCAATTTTGTCAGGCCGGGGCCGGGCGGGAAGGAAGAGGGGCGGCAAAAGAAGGGCGGGAGGAAACGGCAGGGGAAGAACGGCGGGGGGAAGGTTAGGAATGTTTCACCGTGCCGGCTTCGGGAAATGGATTTTCTAAATATTCCGGGTAAAGCAGTATCAGCCGGACGCAACCGCCCGCGATTCGCCATCCGGGCTCATAGCGGGCTTTTGGTGACATCCGTGTCACCAAATTGCTGTTTTCTGAACGGAATATTAAGAAAATCTCATTTCCCTACGTGAGGCAACGGTGAAATCATTCCTAACCTTTCCCCCCGCCGTTCTTTCCCTGCCGTTTCCTCCCGCCCTTCTTTTGCCGCCCCTCTTCCTTCCCGCCCGCCCCCGGTTTGACAAAATTGATTTCCCTGTGGAAGATATAGCTTGTCATGTGGTTTTCAATACTATATAATGGAATATGGAGGCGGGAAAATAGTATGACGATTGACAAGGCAGATTTATTGAACAGCATATTGGAAAGTCTGGACCGGATCCATCATATAAAATTGGAAGATGTTCCTAACATTGATCTGTATATGGATCAGGTAACGACTTTTATGGAGAAGCAGCTGAAAAATACGGCCAGGTATCCGGGAGAAGATAAGATACTGACAAAGACGATGATCAATAATTATGCGAAGAATAACCTTCTTCCTCCCCCGGTAAAAAAGAAGTATTCCAGAGAACATGTGCTTTTGCTGATATTTATTTATTATTATAAGGGGATATTGACGATCAACGATATCCAGACGCTGCTGAATCCCTTGACAGAGCGTTTTTTTCATAAGGATGGGTTTGATCTTGGGGATGTTTATTCGGAAGTGTTTGGTTTGGAAGAAAAGCATGTGGATATGCTGAAGGAAGACGTGGTGCGCAAGTTCCAGGAATCCAAAGGTACTTTTGAGGATGCGCCGGAAGAGGAAAAAGGGCTTCTGCAGTTGTTTTCCTTTATTTGCATGTTAAGCTTTGATGTTTATATAAAGAAGCTGATTATCGAAAAAGTGGTGGATTGTTTTTCCGCGGCGACAGACGAAGGGCATAAGGAAGGAAAAAAGAACAAGGGCGATAAGCCGGAATAAGGGTAGAATAGGAAATAAAGAAATGGGAGCTGTCAGCCGGCAGTTCCCTGCTTTTTATGCGAAGCCCCATGCAGATGAAATATGGCACAGGCATGAGGAAACAGGATGATATTGGAAATTTAAAAAAATTGAAAAAAATTGAAGATAAGAGGCAGAGGAATGCGTTATAAAGGATAAGAAGGGGAAAAGGAGGGAGGAAAGTATTCATCCTATGAACGGCACTTTAAAAATAAATAAGGAAGAACGGCTTTCCATGATGGTCGATACCTATCAGAACCTTGTTTTCTCTGTATGCTATAAAGTAACCGGCGATTATTTTGCGGCGGAGGATCTGGCACAGGAGGCATTCCTGTCCGCTTATAAGAATCTGGATACTTTTGAGGGGGACAACGAAAAAGCATGGCTGTGCAGGATAGCGACCAATAAGAGCATCGATTATTTAAGAAGCGCAAGGAGGAGGGAGGCGCCGACGGAGGATCTTTTTTTTGAGCAGCAAAGCGAAGAAAAGGGGTCGCCGGAAGAAATCTGCCTGGAACGGGAAGTGAAGGAAAGGCTGCTGGAATACTGCGGCAGACTGAAGCCTCCCTATGATGAGATCGCTAAAAGCGTCTATTACGACGAAAAGAAAGCCGATGAGATCGCAAGAGAGAGGAATGAAAACATTAAGACAGTACAGACGCAGATATACAGGGCAAGAAATATGCTGCGGAAAATATACGGAAAGGAGAGGAACGCATGAAGAATGGAAACGGATATATGGATGACAGGGAGCTGGAAGCCCTGATTGCTGAAGTGGAAAACAGCGGAATGATTGCGCCTCCTGTATATTTAAAGGAGTTGATTATGAAAGAGGCAGGCCGGCGGCCGGACGATGCTGGCAAGATAAGGAAGGCGTCTAAGGAGGAACTGGTGCGGGCGGCAAAACGGAGGTTCTTTGCCGACAGTTTTAAGATCGTGGCAGCGGCCGCCGCGGCGATGTTCTGCCTGATGGAGATGCCGGTGGATTTCAGCGGAGGAGGCATGATGGAAGGCAGCAGAATAGAAAAGCGGATAGAAGAAGATACGGAAAGATACCGCAAGGAGCAAGAGAGGGCGATTGCCGGAGAAGAAGGCGTTGGCGCGAGGCTGGGGGAATTCCTGGAAGAGCGGTTGGGATGGGAATTCCCTGCGGGGACGGATCGAAGATCCGGTGGTTTTTCAAATTGGTTCGGAATGGAGGAAAAGGATTATGAGTAGAAGAAAGAAGAGCGGATTTTTAACATTTTGTTTTTCTTTAATGCCCGGAGCGGGAGAAATGTATCTGGGATTTATGAAGATGGGAGTCAGCCTGATGGGATTGTTTTTTGCAGTAATAGCGGTCAGTATATTTTTGAACGTGGGATCGGTGATGCTGATCGATGTCGTATTGTGGTTCTATAGTTTTTTCCATGTACACAATCTGGCAGGGCTGGAGGACGCGGAATTTCTGGCAGTGGAGGATGAGTTCTTGTTCCGGCTGGATGAAGTCTTTGACATGAGGGCGGAGAAAGAAAAATATAGGAAAGCGGCTGCCATTTTGATGATCGCAGTGGGGATCCTGCTGTTGTGGAACGGATGGAAAGCGGCATTGATGCCGTGGATACCGAATTTCCTGTTTGATATGATCAGCCGGTTTGAGAATACCGCGCCAAGGATATTGGTAGGAATAGCGATTATCATCGGCGGCATTCATATGATCAAAGGGAAAAAGGAAGAGATGGAAGAAGTGATTATTGATATTGATGCCGATGATGTGGGGAAAGAAAATAGTTCCGGAAACAATGCAAGGGAGACGGGGGCTGGTTTTATGCCGGTAGCAGAGGCGGAAAGGAAAATATATGGAGCAGAAGCAGAGCGTAAGGATTCGTAGAGTAGGTACATTGACTTTCGGCTGTATGTTGTTGGTGTTTGGAACATTGTTCCTGGTACACATATTTGTGCCGTGGCTGGATTATGAAGTGATTTTCCGGTTTTGGCCCTGCATTCTGATCTTTCTTGGAATAGAAGTGCTGGCGGGAAATTACAAGGCATCGAAAATGATGGGGGAAGGATGCCAGGTACAGTTTGTTTATGACAAGACGGCGATTCTTTTGACAATTTTTATTACCTTTTTTTCTATGGCGATGGCGGTGGCGGATTTCTGCCTTCAGTGCGCCTATGTATATGAGAGCGGATGTATCAGGTTTTGATGGAATAACAACTTGCGGCGGATAGGGCGGAAAAACAACAGGAAGGAAGCCGGCGCTTCCTTCCTGTTGTTTTTTTGCCCGCAGGCAACGTCGCTTCCTATGGAAGGCCTGTTGTTTGCAGGGGGTATTTACTTGGCTGCTTCGGCGAATTGTGTCGTTACCAGGGTTTCGTAGGGAACGCGTTCGGACAGCTCCCCTGCTTCGTCAAGGATGTTCTGCAGCAAGGTAAAGGCGTCTTCCTCAAAAATAAGATTATCTTTCCAAGTATCCTGTTCATAGTATCTGGTTACGATGGCGGTGATCGTTTCGGTGTCGGTTTCTTTGAATTGGGGCGCTATGGCTTTGGCGATTTCCTCGGGGGAATGGCTTTGCACATAATCCATTCCCTTTTGCAGCGCGTTGGTAAAGGACTGGATGATGCCGGGATTAGCCTCAATAAAGCTTTTCTTTGCGCTGAATGCGGTATAAGGGACATAGCCGGAATCTTCGCCAAGGGATGCCACCACATAGCCGTCCCCCTTGGCTTCGAGAGAGGTCGCATGCGGCTCGAATTCGACGGTGAAATCGCCTTGCCCGCCGGAGAATGCCGCAGCGGTGGAACCGAAATCAATGCTCTGGTCGATGTTCAGGTCGGCTTTCGGGTCGATATTATTCTTTTTTAAGATATATTCGAATACCATTTGGGGCATGCCGCCGGCCCTCCCCCCAAGCACATCGCTTCCTTTTATCATATCCCATGAAAACTGGTCGATCGGTTCCCTTGATACGAGAAAGTTGCCGGCGCGCTGGGTGAGCTGCGCGAAGTTGACGACATAATCCTGGGCGCCGCCCAGATAGGTGTAGATCGTGCTTTCACTCCCCATAAAACCGATGTCGGCTTCGCCGGAAAGAACGGCAGTCATTGTTTTATCCGCCCCAAAGCCGGTAACCAGGGTGAGTTCAATGCCTTCTTCGGCAAAATACCCTTCTTCGATGGCCACATACATAGGGGCGTAAAAAATAGAATGCGCTACCTCGTTTAATGTAATGGGGGTGAGTTTTCCTCCGGTTCCGGCAGAGCTTTCCCCGGCCGGTTTGCCGCATCCGGCCAACGTGCATCCAGCTAACATAAGGCACAGGCCGAGAGCGGCGATCCTGCGTAACAAAAGACGAGAGTTCTTTTTCATTGTTTTTTCCATAATCCCTCCATAAATGATTGATGTTTTATTATATAAGGAGCGAACAGCAAAGGTGCCTGTACGGTTGCGCTCAATTCCGAAATCAGTTATAATGTTCAATAAAAATAGGATGCATATGGAGGAAGAACGGGCATGGGATTGATAAAAGCAATAAAAGGCGCGGTGGGTTCGGTAGCTGCGGATCAGTGGAAGGAGTATTTTTATTGTGATGCGCTGGACAATGAGGTGCTGGCATCGAAAGGCAGAAAACGCGTCAGCGGCAGAGGAAGCAATACAAAGGGCGACGACAATATAATTACGAACGGTTCCGTGGTGGCTGTGAATGAGGGACAGTGCATGATTATCGTGGACCAGGGGAAGGTCGTGGAATTCTGCGCGGAAGCGGGAGAGTTTGTGTACGATACTTCTTCGGAGCCGAGCCTGTTTTATGGAAGTTTCGGGGAGAGCCTGGCGGATACTTTTGAGACGATCGGAAAGCGTTTTACTTTTGGCGGGGATACGGCGAAGGACCAGAGGATTTATTTCTTCAATACGAAAGAGATTATGGGGAATAAATACGGAACGGCAAGTCCGGTGCCTTTCCGTGTCGTGGATGCGAACATCGGCCTGGACATCGATATTACCCTGCGCTGTAACGGGCAGTATTCTTATAAGATTACGGATCCTCTTCTGTTTTATAAGAATGTATGCGGGAATATTTCCGGGGATTTTATGAAGAGCGAGATAGACAGCCAGCTGAAAACGGAACTGCTGACGGCGCTTCAGCCGGCGTTCGCGAGAATTTCCGAATTGGGCGTCCGTTACAGTTCTATTCCGAAACATACGACGGAACTAGTGGAAATATTAAATGAAGAGTTGTCCGCTAAGTGGTCGGGGCTGCGCGGCATTTCTATCGTTTCTTTTGGGATGAATTCGGTGAAAGCACCGGAAGAAGATGAGGCGATGATCAAAGAACTGCAGCGGACTGCGGTATACAGGAATCCCAATATGGCGGCGGCTACCCTTGTCAATGCCCAGGCGGATGCGATGAGGGCGGCGGCATCCAACACAAGCGCCGGCCCGATGATGGCGTTTGCAGGCATGAATATGGCGAATACGGCGGGCGGAATGAATGCCAACGCCCTGTTTGCCATGGGACAGCAGCAGACGGCAGGGGCGGCGCAGATGCAGCAGGGTGTCATGGCAGGGCAACAACAGGGTTCGGCGGCGGGGAATCCGGCAGGACAGGGAAAGGCAGCAGGCTGGGTATGCAGCTGCGGACAGGTAAACAAAGGAAAATTCTGCAGCGAATGCGGACAGAAAAAACCGGCGGGGGAAGCGCTTTACCGGTGCGATAAATGCGGCTGGGAGCCGGAAGACCCGAAAAATCCGCCGAAGTTCTGCCCCGAATGCGGGGATCCTTTTAATGACGGCGACATCAGGTAGGAGACCACCATTATGAGCATTTACGATACATTGAACGAGCAACAGAAACGGGGCGTTTTTACCGTGGACGGGCCGGTGCTGCTTTTAGCGGGAGCCGGCAGCGGAAAGACCAGAGTTTTGACGCATCGGATTGCCTATCTGATCGATGAGATAGGCGTGAGTCCCTATCATATTATGGCGATCACTTTTACCAATAAAGCGGCCGGGGAAATGAGGGAACGCGTGGACTCCATTATCGGCCATGGGGCGAACCAGGTGTGGGTGTCCACTTTCCATGCGGCCTGCGTGAGAATCCTCCGCAGATACATAGACCGAATCGGATTTGACAATAATTTTACCATATACGATACGGACGACCAGAAAACGGTGATGAAGGATGTGTGCAAGCGTCTGCAGATCGATACGAAGATGATAAAGGAAAGGGCGATCCTGAGCGCCATATCTTCAGCGAAGGATGAGCTGGTTTCCCCTCAGGATTATCTGCTCCAGGCGATGGGGGATTTCCGTGGGGAAAGGATTGCCAGGGCTTATGTGGAATATCAGGAGACGCTTAGAAAAAGCAATGCGCTGGATTTTGACGATCTGATCGTGAAAACAGTAGAACTGTTTAAAATCTGCCCGGAGGTATTGGCCGGTTACCAGGACAGGTTCCGTTATGTGATGGTAGACGAATACCAGGATACGAATACAGCGCAGTTTGAATTGATTCGTCTGCTGGCGGATAAGTACAGGAATCTTTGCGTAGTAGGGGACGACGACCAGTCAATCTACAAATTCCGGGGAGCAAATATCAGGAATATCCTTGATTTTGAAAAGGTGTACCCGGAGGCGACGGTCATCAAGCTGGAGCAGAATTACCGTTCCACCCAGAATGTGCTGGACGCGGCGAATGCGGTGATAAAGAATAACACAGGGCGCAAGGACAAGGCATTGTGGACGGATAAAGGAGAAGGAAGCAAGGTGCATTTCCGGCAGTTCGATACGGCTTATGAGGAAGCGGAATTTATAGCGGGCGATGTGGGGGGCAAAAAGAGGCGGGGAGTTGCCGATTATGGCGATTTTGCGGTTCTTTACCGGACGAACGCCCAGGCCCGTATGCTGGAGGAGCGGTTTATCCTCGAAGGAATTCCTTATGACGTGGTGGGCGGAACGAATTTTTATGCCCGGAGGGAAATCAAGGATATCCTTGCTTATTTGAAAACAGTGGATAACGGCAGGGATGATGTGGCTGTAAAACGTATTATCAATATACCGAAAAGGGGAATCGGGGCGACGACGATCACCCGTGTGCAGGAATATGCGGATGAGCGCAATATCAGCTTTTATGATGCATTAAGGGAAGCGGACCAGATCATGGCCATCGGCAGGAGCGCGGCAAAACTGTCTCATTTCGTAACGATGATCCAAGGGTTCCGAAGCAAGCTGGAATATTATGGCCTGGAAGGGCTGATCAAAGATATCATTGAGACGACAGGGTATGTGAAGGAACTGGAGGCTTCGGGCGAGGAGGATGCGGAAGACAGAATCCACAACATCGACGAGTTGATCAGTAAAGTCGTAGCTTATGAGGAAACCCATGAAGAGGCCGGATTAAGCGAGTTTTTGGAAGAGGTCGCTTTGGTGGCGGATATCGACCGGATCGAAGGGGAGAGCAGCCGGGTATTGCTTATGACGCTGCATAGCGCGAAAGGGCTGGAATTTCCCTATGTGTATCTGGCGGGTATGGAAGACGGCGTATTCCCCGGCTATATGGCAATTACTTCGGATAATGAAGAAGACATAGAAGAAGAGCGGCGTCTGGCTTATGTGGGGATCACGAGGGCGAAAGAGGATTTGACGCTGACCTGTGCAAGGCAGAGGATGGTCAGGGGAGAGACACAGTATAATGCGGTCAGCCGTTTTGTGGAGGAAATACCGGCCAAACTGCTGGATCAGAGAGTTCCTTCCCTGAAGAAATGGAAGCTTGAGGATTATGAGGAGGATTCCGAAGAAAAGCAGCGGTTCAGAGCAAAGCCTTTTGGGATGGAGCAGACGGACCGCAGATATGGCGGCAGCCCTTTTTCCGATGGCGGGACTTCCCTGGAGGGCAGGGCGGATTCCTATCAAAAGGTATTCTATAAAAAGCCGGCGGATTCTTCCAAACCGAAGCCAAGGGCGGCAGCGGTGCCGAGAAGGACTCCTGCGGAGAACCGGCCTTTTATTGCAGGAGGCGGCGCAGGGAGCTTAAAGTCGTTAAACGGGCTGTCAAAGGGAGCGCCGGAAACAGGAACCGTTGATTATGGCGTAGGCGACAGGGTGAGGCATATCAAATACGGGGAAGGCACGGTAATGAAACTGGAAAAAGGCCCCCGGGATTACCAGGTGACGGTCGTATTCGACGGCGCAGGCCAGAAGATCATGTATGCGGCTTTTGCAAAACTGAAAAAGTTGTAATTTTATTAAATTTTTATAGTAAATTTCTGGAATTAGTGTTATATTATATAAAAGGGTTTGGTGATTTTGCAGAAGCTGGAAATGGAAGAAATGATAATTCATATTCTGCTGGGCAATACTAAACGAAGTAAAGATGAAAAGAGGTAAGGATTATGAACAGGCTGAACAAATTGGAAGAATATATCGATATGTCAAGGATCAACGAGCTGCTGGGGAAAAAGGAAGAAGAAAAAAAGAAATGCAAATGTTGCGATACCGCGCTTTGGATATTGGCGGTGATCGGCGCAGTTGCGGCAGTGGCAGGTATTGCTTATGCAGTTTACCGTTATTTAAAGCCGGATTATCTGGAAGATTTTGAAGATGATTTTGACGACGATTTTGACGACGACTTCTTCGAAGATGAGGAAGAGGAAGAGGATGCTCCGAAGGAAGGATCCGAGGAATAATATTTTGAAAGGCGATAAGGCTAAGAAGTAATAGGATTAGGCAGTGAAGTGCTGGCAGGGATTGCTCTGCAACTCTTGTTATATTGTTTACCGGATATTCTGCAGCTGTTATAGACAATTTGTTTGTATATAACGGCTGCAGTTTAGTTATGGGCTGAAATACGGAGCGGGAAGGAGACGGGAAGACGGATGAAAAAGGGAGAAGTGAGAGAAGGGACGGTAGAAAGGGTGGATTTCCCCAATAAAGGGATCGTACCCTGCGAGGGCGGATGGTGCGTGGTAAAAAATGCCCTGCCGGGCCAGAAAATTTCTTATAGAGTGAGCAAGGCGAGAAAGGGAAAGGCAGAGGGAAGGCTTTTGGAAGTATTGGAAAAATCCCCGCTGGAGGCAGGAAGCCCTTGCCCGCATTTTGGTATCTGCGGGGGTTGTACTTATATTTCCCTGCCTTATGAAAAACAATTGGAAATAAAAAGCGGACAGGTGAAGAAGCTGCTGGATCAAGTGCTGGAAGGGCAGAAGACGCCGTACATTTATGAAGGAATCAAGGAAAGCCCTGCGCCTTATGGCTATCGGAATAAAATGGAATTTTCCTTCGGGGACGAAGTGAAGGATGGCCCGCTTGCCCTTGGGATGCATAAAAGAGGGAGTTTTTATGATATTGCGACGGTGCGGGAATGCCGGATCGTGGATGAAGACTATCAGAAAATATTGGGGTGTGTATTGGATTATTTTTCAGAAAGGAATGTGAGCTTTTTCCACAGGCTGCGCCATGAAGGGTACTTGCGGCACTTGTTGGTCAGAAAAGGGGCGAAAACAGGGGAAATCCTGATTGCTTTAGTGACGACGACCCAGGAAAGGCATGACTTGGGCCCTTTTCGGGAAGCATTGCTGGATCTGGAGCTGGATGGAAAAATAGTGGGTATTCTTCATACGAAGAATGATTCTAATGCTGATGTAGTGAGAAATGACGGAACCGAGATATTATATGGACAGGATTACTTTTATGAGGAACTGCTGGGACTGCGGTTTAAGATTTCCGAGTTTTCTTTTTTCCAGACGAATACCTATGGCGCGGAGGTGCTTTACCAGACGGCGAGGGATTATATCGGCCTGGCGGGAGGCAGGAATGTCAAAGGAAAGGTGGTTTTTGACTTATATAGCGGCACGGGAACAATTGCACAAATGATGGCGGAAAATGCAGAAAAGGTGATCGGCGTGGAGATCGTGGAGGAGGCGGTGGAAGCGGCCAGGGAGAATGCACGGATGAACGGTCTGGGCAATTGCGAATTTATAGCCGGGGATGTACTGAAGGTTCTCGATGAAATAGAAGAACGGCCGGATTTTATCCTGTTGGATCCGCCCAGGGACGGTGTGCATCCGAAAGCGCTTCGGAAGATTATTGATTATGGGGTGGACAGGCTGATTTATATTTCCTGTAAGCCGACCAGTCTCGTGAGGGATCTGGAAGTATTTCTGGAAAATGGGTATGAGGTGGAGAGAGCGACGGCGGTGGATCAGTTTCCTTGGACGGGGAATGTGGAAGTTGTGTGTTTGCTTTCCAAACTTAAATCGGATAAACATATCGATGTGGAATTGAAGATGGACGAATTAGATTTAACCGCTACAAAGAATAAAGCTGCTTATGAGGAAGTTAAGAAATATATTTTGACGTAATTACGATTGACCTAACATGCAAGATATTACGACTGCAAATGAACGTGACCATGAACACTTTACAGGAACTATAGTATATATTTGGCAATTTTAAAAGATTATCATTTGGAGTATTGTTTGGCTTTGGACGAACATATGTTTGAATTTCCTGGGAAATTGTTCTGTGTTAAACTTGCTTCGGGTAAAGTATATTTGTACACAGAAGCCAGTATTCTATTCGCTTAGATGCTGGTTTCTTTTTTTATTGGGATTTTAGTTTGTTTCTGTTGCATAATCACTATAACATTGTTTAAGAAAAAGTTAATAAAAATTTGTCCCAATATTGACAAAAACGTCCCATAAGGATATGATTAAGAAAAAGATAGGAGTGGCGCATTATGAAGAAGAAAAGCGTTCTTAATTTGATAAAATATTATTCAGAAGAAAATGATGCAGGTTTTAGGAGTGAAGCTTATGAGATTGCAAAAGACTTTGATGAATCAGGAGATTATCAATTAGCTGAGTATATTATGGCATTAATGTCAAATGCGAATACATTTGTGCCTCAAATGAGTGAAAATGACTCGGCGTTATTTGAAAAAGTTGAATCATCTGGAGACAGTTTATGGCTTCCGGATCCGGTTACACAGGATATTCTTGGAATTGTACATGCAGTTGCGCATAAAGCTGGAATAAATAAATTCCTATTTCAAGGAGCGCCGGGAACAGGGAAAACGGAAGCGGTCAAACAATTGTCTCGTATCTTAAATCGAGATATTTATATGGTGGATTTTGCTGCTGTTATTGATAGTAAATTAGGGCAGACGCAAAAAAATATTTCGTCTTTATTTAAAGAAATAAATAATTTGGTTCATCCAGAAAATGTAATAATACTATTTGATGAAATAGATGCGATTGCATTAGACAGAACTAATACAAATGATTTGCGAGAAATGGGAAGAGCGACATCTTCTATGCTTAAAGGAATGGATTATATGGATGAAAGAGTTGTACTAGTTGCGACAACCAATTTATATGAACATTTTGATAAAGCTTTAATTAGAAGATTTGATTCTGTGATAGATTTCAACAGATATACAAAAGGAGATTTAATGTCAATCTCAGAAGAATTTTTAAATAAGTTTTTAGTGAAATTTAAATTAGCAAATAAGGATATCCGCTTATTCCGTAAAATCATTGGATTGATGGAACCAATTCCATATCCGGGAGATTTAAAAAATTTAATAAGGACAGCGGTTGCGTTTAGCGATCCTGATGATGGAATGGATTATTTTAGACGATTGTACTATGCAGTTAATGGTAAACAGCCCCAAGATTTGAAAGAATTAAAATCTCAGAAATTTACAATTAGAGAAATAGAAATTTTATCGAGGATTCCTAAGAGCACTGTAGCTAGAGAACTTAAGGAGAGCGCGGATGAATAATATATTACAACTTAGAGGACAGTTTCAGAAGCGGAAAAACGTGAATGGTTTTGGAACGACGAATCTTCCAAAAGGTTCAAAAGTTACAGCAGAGCACGTCGGAAATATGAAACAACAGTTAAAACAATTAGAGATCTATTGGAAAAATGAAATGACGATAGGTGGAGTTCTAATTAGCGTTCATTATAAGTGTATTGTTGCAAAGAGCAATAGGTTGCAGATTTTGCTTGGAGAAAAAAATTCACATCCCAACATGTCGATTAGAGGGGCAAAATTTGTGGATGAGAATAATGCAAAAAATGAAAAAGTAAAGAAGCATGTTTTTACTTATTTTATTTCTTTTGAAGCATTACAAAAATCAATACAATATTTAGAAAAATGTGAATTGGTTTTAAATAAATATTATAATGGTGAAATAACAGATAAAGATACTCAATTAATAAATAGTGGAAAATATAATGTAAATATAATGGCTAAATCTAGTTTCTTACGAGTAGTTGTAGATTCTAATTATGTAGAAAATTTTAGATTAGATCGTGTGGAAGAAACAATCAAAGATAGATCCATTGTAACGATTTATAAAACAGGGGTAAATACAGTAGAATTATTAAGTAAATTTGGCATTGATATGATACAAGCTAAAATGATTGATGAAACAACTCTTAGACTTGACAGTAGAGAAATTCAGATTTTGCAAAATAATGCCCCATATTTGATTGCTATGCATGTTAGAGATTTGGCAGAAATTGTTATCGATGAAGATATTGTGAAAGATGAGTCAGAAAATATAATATCGATTCCCAAACCCACAAATGAGCCAACAGTTGGTGTTATCGATACTCAATTTGACAAAAGGGTATATTTTCATAATTGGGTTGTTTCACACAATATGGTTGATCCGAACATTACAATTACTACAGAAGATCGTTTCCATGGAACAGCGGTAACTTCAATAATTGTGGATGGACCAGCTTTTAATCCAAAACTGGATGATGGTTGCGGACGATTTAGGGTAAGACATTTTGGAGTAGCAACAGCAGGGGGATTCAGTTCGTTTACCATTCTTAAAATGATTAGAGATATCATAGCGAGTAACAGAGATATTAAGGTATGGAATCTTTCATTAGGATCGGCGATGGAAATTGATCCCAATTTTATATCACCCGAAGCAGCAGAATTAGATAAGATTCAATGTGAGTATGATGTGATATTTGTTGTCGCAGGGACAAATAAAACAAGAAAAATGACAGGAACAGTGAAAATAGGTGCTCCAGCAGATTCGCTTAACTCATTAATAGTTAATGCTGTTGATTTTAATGGTAAACCAGCTTCATATACAAGGGTAGGACCTGTATTATCTTTCTTTTATAAACCGGATATTTGCTACTATGGGGGAGATAAGCAGGAAAAAATTACAGTTTGTGAACCTTTAGGCATGGCAGCAGTATGTGGAACTTCATTTGCCGCACCTTGGATTACAAGAAAAATGGCATATCTTATCCATATTGTAGGATTAAGCAGAGAAGTTGCAAAAGCACTGATAATTGATTCTGCGGCAGGATGGAATCGTCAGGATAATAAATATTTTGCTATGGGGTATGGGGTTGTACCAAAACGTATTGAGGATATTACACATTCAAAAGATGATGAAATCAGGTTTATTATGAATGGAACCATTGATGAATATGAAACATATACGTATAATCTTCCTGTTCCACAAGATATGAATGCACATCCTTTTTTCGCAAAGGCAACATTGGCATATTTTCCCAAAAGCGATAGAAATCAGGGTGTAGATTATACAAGTACAGAAATGGATCTCTATTTTGGACGAATAATTGAAAAAGATGGAAAAGCCACAATTAAATCCATAGATTACAACAAACAAGCAGATGAAGGGATTCAAAATATTTATGAAGACGATGCACGTAAATTGTATCGAAAATGGGATAATATAAAACATATTAGTGAGGCAATTAAAGAAAATGCAAGACCTCGAAAAGCTTATCCAGCGGGAATGTGGGGATTGAGCATTAAAACAAAGGAACGACTTGCTCCAAAAGCAGGAAGAGGATTACAATTTGGTGTAGTTGTTACGTTAAAGGAGATGAATGGTGTAAATCGTATTGATGAATTTATAAAATTGTGTATGGTAAGAGGATGGCTTGTCAATAGAATCGATATAGAAAACCGGATTGATGTATACAGTAAGGCAGAAGAAGAAATTGAATTTGAATAGAGAATACAATGAAATGGTTAAGTGCATAGTTTAATGATTGCGCTGAAGAATGAGTATCAATTATAATTTAGATGAAAAAGAATCAAAAGTTCCACAAATGCCACCAGAAAAGGAACAGGCAATCGAAGATGCGTTAAGATATTTTAAGATGATTTAGTGGAACAAAAGGATTTCTAATAGTAGAGGTGTTGATTATGGCTAATATTGAAAGTATTAAACAAAAAATACTTCAATTGGATGCAGGATCATTTCAAAATCTTTGTGATTCTTATTTATATAAAATAGGCTATTCGAATATAGTATCTCTTGGCGGAGAGGCAGGTACACGAAAGACCACTTTGGGTACACCGGATACTTATTTTATTGCATCAAATGGAAAGTATGTTTTTGTAGAATATACAACTCAAAAGAGAAACTTATTTGCAAAAATTAAGGGTGATCTTGAAAAATGTCTTGATACGTCAAAGACAGGCGTTCCGCATGATAAAATTTCTGAAATTATATATTGCCATACTTCATCGAATCTTACACCTCTTCAAGATAGTGAGATAAAAGCTTTATGTGAAGATATTGGAATTAAACTTACAGTTATCGGGATTGATAAGCTTGCAGAAGACATATATCTTTTCCATCATAATCTTTCTCGTGATTTTTTGGGAATATCAATAAGTACGGGGCAAATACAATCGTATGATGATTTTGTTAATAGTTATAATTCAAATAGAATGGCGGCACCAGTTGATACTAAATTTTTATTCAGAGAAAAGGAATTTAAAGATATTGACACTGCTTATCTGAAAGCGGATGTTGTTATTCTCAACGGCTCAGCAGGAACGGGAAAAACTCGTTTAGCTTTGCATTATGTGAAAAATCACCCAGAGGCTGATAATGAGAAGGTTTACTGCATTCACAGTAATGCGTTACCAATATACGAGGATTTGAAACTTTTTATAGATAGACCCGGAAACTATTTTCTTTTTATTGATGATGCAAATCAATTGTCGGGATTACAGCATATTATTCGTTATGTTAGTATGAAACCAGAGGGATATAACGTAAAAATACTAATTACGGTGAGGGACTATGCACTACAGAAAGTAATAAAGGATGTTCGAGAAATTACTTCGTATGAAATCGTAAACATAAATGTATTCTCAGATGATGAGATTAAGAAATTGCTCGAAACTTCATTGGGTATTCTAAATCAAGAATATCAAGAAAGAGTCATAAGAATTGCAGAGGGAAATGCTCGTATTGCTATACTTGCAGGGAAGGTAGCGTGCAATTCGAATCGTTTGGATTCTATTAATGATGTGTCGCAATTATATGAAGATTATTATGGATGTTTTTTAGAGGATAATCAATTACTTCTCAACAAAAACATGTGTATGACTGCGGGTATAGTTGCTTTTCTAGAAGCAATCCATTTGGAACACATGGATGCATTTTTGCCGATTTTATATGAAAAAGGATTAAATCGAGATGATTTTATTGAAAACGTACATATACTTCACGAGTTGGAAATTGTAGATATTTGCAATGATAAAGCCGTTCGTTTTTCTGAGCAATGTTTATCTAATTATTTGTTAAAGTATGTTTTCTTTGATAAGAAACTAATTGGTTTGTCGGAAATGATTAAAGCTTGTTTTCAAAGTTATAGAGAGCGAACCATTTCCTCCGTTAATACACTGCTTAATATATTTAGAAATGAAACTCTTTTCAATTTTGTTGAGAAAGAAATAAAATTATTATGGGATGAATTATCAATAGAAAAATCGCCAGCTTTTTTCGAATTTGTCAAAGTGTTTTTTCGTATTAATCCCACCGAAACACTTCTGATTTTGCAAAATAAAATTGAATCTGAAGAAGGAGTGATTTGTGAATGGTGTAATATTGATACTGGGAAAGGGAAAAACTACCAGAATGTAACAGATGATATCATTAAAATTCTTGGTGGTTTTGCAGATATGATTGATTTTCCAACAGCTTGTGATTTGTTTTTTCAGTATTATTTTAAGCGACTAGATTTATATATGGAATTTTATCATGCAGTTAATCTATATTTTGGTATTAATAAAGACTCTGAACACTATGGTTTTTATACACAAGTAACTTTTTTTGAGAAGATGAAAGAATTTTCAGATGACTGGAAACAAGAATCTGTTGCTCTTCTTTTTTTGCAAATAGCAGAAGAATTTTTAAAATTGCATTTTTCACCAGCGGAGGGAGGACGAAAGAATACATTAACAATATATCAAATTCCATTAGTCATATCTGAAGGAGTGGAAAATTATCGAAAGCTAATTTGGGAATCTTTATCCTCTTTGTGTGAAATTGAAAAGTATAGAGCAAAAGTTAGGAAAGTCCTTAGTTCTTATGGTGGCATTATCGAGGATATAAGTATTCCGGTTCTACAGTTTGACTTAAAATATATCGAATCAATTTTGGAGTCACATTTTTCGCCAGATGAGTTAGGAAATTGTCTATTAGTCAACAAAATAGCACATGTTTTCGGTTGTAGGAACATTTCTTGTGAAACGGCATTTGCTAAATATTTTGTAGGAAAATATTTTCAACTATATTTGCTTATTAAAGGACCAGACTATACAGAAGAAGTTGGTTATGAAGGATATAGACAATTAAAATGGCAAGCGATTAATCAATACGTTTCTAATTGTGATTTAGAAATGTTCAAGGAGTTAATCAATGTTTGTAATGATATCTCTGAATTTGATGATCATACATCTTGGGAGGTTGGAGAAGGCTTAGGAATTGCCTTTGATGTTATTTCTCTTCAAAAAGATTGTTATGTTGATGCAATTAAATATTACATAGAGCAAGATACACCAAACAATTTACACCCATATCATCTGATTGACATACTTTTTTCCTTATTGTCCGATTCAGAAGTTTACCAAATTATTGTTAGTGAAGAATATAGTCAGAAAAATGCTTGGGTGTATGCCTATTATCATGAATTGCCGCCAGAGTTAATTACTCAAAATCATTTAGGTAGGCTTTATAGCTTTTTGAAAGATACTTCTGACAGAGATATTACTTCATCCTCAATGCGAGATGTGGATTTTCTTGAGAAATATAATGTAATAGATGAGCAAGCTTTGATAAATGGAAGTAAAATTATTTTAGCTAAGAGGGAGTATTCACCCTTTATAGTGCACATTTATTTTGGTTTGCTATTTAATGGTTATCATAATACACCGCAGGAAGTACTTCAAAAATACAATTGTGATTTGGAATTGCTTGAAGAAATTTATTGTGCCATGCTGTTGTATGATAATCACTCTGATTATAACGGACAATTTTTGAAAGAAATATATTTGGTTAGACCTTCTATACTGGATAAATATATAGGTTGTTTAATAAATAAAAATAATGGCTCTTTTATTGGCTATCAAAAAAGGCATCGCTGTTTTTTTGATTTGAATGACTTTAGACAAATATATAATAAGATTTTTGAACAGCTATTGAAGAATTGTCGGTTTCCCAGGATATCAGTACCACATTTTTTGGAGTCTTTATTATTACCAATCCAAAATGGGCAAAATCTATTGGGGAGACAAGACGAGTGGATTCGTCAATGCATTCGAATGTTCTCTAATGACGGAACAAAAATGTATTGCTTATTTTCAGTTATATCAAAATTAGAAATCGAAAGAAAAAAGGAATATGTTTTGCTGTTCCTTGAAAATAATCCATTGTTTGAAGATTTTAAAAAGATTCCATTAACCCCTACTTCCTGCAGTTGGTCGGGTAGTGCAGTACCTATGTATTCTGCTTGGATTGAGTTTTTGGAATCATTGCTTTCAAGTTTTATAGGTTTAAAATGGATAAAGCATAAAAATCATATCGAAACACAGATTGGTTATTTAAAAAAGAAAATTGAATCTGAACAAATTGATGAAATCTTAAGAGGGTGATTAAAAAATACATGAAAAAATAGAAAACAGAAAGGGGACTGAATGGTGGAGGACAACAAAGATAATCTAAATATTATAGGGAGCGAAATTATCATATATCAAACGGAAGATGGACAGACGAAAATAGACGTTAAATTTGAAGATGAGACTGTTTGGCTTACGCAGACACAATTATGTGAACTTTATCAAACTAGTAAATCCAATATCAGTGAACACATCAAGCACATATTTGAAGAGGAAGAATTGGATGAAGAGTCAGTTGTTCGGAAATTCCGAACAACTGCAACTGATGGAAAAAACTATAATACAATTCATTATAATCTTGACATGATTATTTCTCTTGGATATAGAGTGAAATCCAAGATTGCTACAAATTTTCGTCGATGGGCTACCGAACGATTAAAAGAGTACATGATAAAAGGCTTTACGATGGATGATGAACGACTGAAAAATCTGGGTGGCGGTAATTACTGGAAAGAGTTATTAGACCGTATTCGGGATATTCGCTCATCTGAAAAAGTTATGTACCGACAGGTACTTGACCTTTATGCAACAAGTGTTGATTATGATCCCAAGAGTAGTGAATCCATTGCATTTTTTAAAATGGTACAAAATAAATTACACTATGCGGCACACGGACATACAGCAGCAGAAGTTATATACGAGCGTGCGGACGCCAGTCAGCCTTTTATGGGATTGAAAAGTTTTCCTGGTGATTTTCCTGTAGGGAAAGATATCAGTATTGCAAAAAATTATCTCAATGATGAAGAGTTAAAGATCCTAAATAATATTGTATCGGGATATTTTGATTTTGCGGAGATTCAAGCTATGCGCCACAATCCTATGTATATGGCAGATTATGTAGAATACCTTGATAATGTTTTAAAAACAACAGGTGAAAAAGTGTTGCAAGGAGCTGGAACAATTAGTCATGCACAGGCAATTGAAAAAGCAACAGAAGAATATAGGAAATATCAAGAACAGAACTTATCGCCGGTCGAAGAAGAATATTTGGAAAGTATTAAAAATATTCATAGTACAATAAAGAAAAAAGGTAAGCGTATAAGCCGAAAGAGAGAGTTGCCTCCAGGATGATTAAAGAGTACATGCCACATATTTCGCAGAGGTAAAACGGGATTTAGGATTGCCAATGCATGATGCTCCTAATACGGTAGAGGAGTTGAAACAGCCGAGGAAGCATCCAACGGCAGAGAAAGTGGAAGTAATAAAGGAGACGTTGAAATATTTCGAAATTATGTAATTTGCTAGGTCATATTGATTTTGCAATTGATAGATTAAATATGAGAACGGAGGAATGGATATGGTGTGTCCGTATTGTGGAATAGGGATTAGTGTAAATTGGGATGAATGGTATGAAGATTGTTATCCTGTCCCAAATGAAGAGGAAGATTATGATGAAGGTTATAATATAGTGTCCGGATTTTGTCCGGATTGCCAACAATTTATTATAAGATTACAGCATGAAATTGGATATACGAGTAGTCAATACAGTGTGGAATTAGGGGAAATAGATAATGAGGTTTTACTTTATCCTAAGTTTCCCGAAGAAATTAGAACTGTTGGGAGAAGGATTGCCTGTGAGTGGAGGAGCTGGAGTAGCTTACGCCGGAGGTACTGCGCCAGGTAGCAGTTCAGGGTCTGACATAAAAATACTGATTGCTTATTTTTCCTGCTCCGGGACGACAAGAAACATTGCAGATGCCATCAGCCAGAAAACCGGAGGCGACTTGTTTGGGATAACCCCTCAGGATGGCTATTGTTTGGGTGCATTTTTTAATGATAGGGATTTTAGGCGTTTATCTTTTCTTGTGTTTGGGTAATTCCGTTAATTTCATTTTGCTTTGCCAGATCAACAAGGCTGATTTTTTTTGTATATCAGTGGCGGCATTCCGTAATATTTCTTGAAAGTTTCGCAGTAATAGCTTGCCCCGCCAAAACCATATTCATAGGCTATGTCAGCGATGCTGCTATTTGAGTCAAGCAGCGTGGAAAGGCTTTTCCGCAGCCTGAGTTTCGTGGTATAAGTGATAGGGGTATCGCGCAGATACTTTTTAAAGAGCAGGGAACATTTACTTTTGCAGCAGGCGCCGGACAGGGCGATATCTGCCAGAGTGATGTGTTCCATGTAGTGTTCCTCTATGTAGGTCATCATGTTTCTGAGGGAAGACAGGTCGGGAGATTCCGGTTTCCGGGTCTGGCTTCCAATATCAAGATTTTCATACAATATTTTCATGAGCATAAAATAATCTTCCATCAATTCAAAATAGGATAAAGGTTCTGTGGGGATTTTGCCAAAAGAACCATAAATCTCATCCAGTTTTTCCATGATGGATGCCCTCCAACCATTCCGGCTAAGATACAGGTAAGGGTATGCTGAATTTTCAGTGACAGGCTCAATGTAGTTCTGGTAAAACCAACCGTTCACATGCAATAATTCCGGGGAGAGCAGGATGCAGACAAATTCGCATTCGTTATGTTCCGCAGAAAAGCCATAATGGAGCTGATAGCTGTTTACCATGATTCCGCTGCCTTTCTCCAGTTCAATCAGCCGGCCGTTTACATTATAGGTCATAGTTCCCCTTTTTATCAGAATAAACTCCAGATCCTTGTGCCAGTGGCTGACGGAAGAATAGTCCGGATAGGAGGAAAGGAGTCCATATACCACATAGGCGGGGAACAGAGGGTTATTATATGCAACCGTTTCAGAAGAATCTGAATTGAATACGGAGCAGTATTTTGTGTTGGTATCCATAAAATCACCTCATAAATGGAAGATTGTTATATAAAAATAGAAAATACTGAATGATTTTAATGCAAAAACCTGATATTGTCAAATAAAAAATATCAGGCGGATGGAAAGATGAAAGAGAAAAAATCCTATGATTTTACAAAAAAGCTGTTGGCGCTTGTGTTTCCCATTGCTTTCCAGCAGTTCATGCTGGCGCTGGTCAGTGCGTCTGACGCACTTATGCTCGGTATGCTGACGCAGGATTCTCTGTCTGCGGTATCCCTTGCAAGCCAGGTTACATTTGTTGAAAATTTATTTCTCATGGCCATGACGATAGGGCTTTCCATGTTCGCAGCCCAGTATTGGGGCAAGGGAGATAAAGGGGCCGTTGAACAGATTTTTGCCTATGTTATGAAAGTTACCGCAGCAGTTTCGTTTTTGTTTTTTCTTGCGGGAATGTGCGTCCCGGGATCTTTAATGCGTATATTTACAAACGAGCTGTCACTGATTGAAGGCGGCAGGGTTTACCTGCGGACGGTCTCCCTGGCGTTCTTGCTGACAGGTATCTCACAAGTATATCTCTGTATATTGAAAAATACGGGCAAAGCGGCAAAATCCAGCGTGATCAGTTCTGTAAGTGTGGTGGTCAATATCATATTGAACGCAATCCTTATCTTTGGCTGGTTTGGATTACCACAAATGGGAATTGCGGGTGCGGCGCTGGCTACTGTGATTGCCAGAGTGATAGAGGCGGCGTGGTGTATTTTTGAAACCGTAAAACAAGACAGCGCTAAGCTGAGGGTATGCCATATAATACACAATGACAAACGATTGCGGCACGATTTTTGGAAATATTCTTCTCCCATTCTTGGCAACGAGATTGTCTGGGGCGTGGGATTTACCATGTATTCCGTTATCATGGGGCATCTTGGGTCGGACGCCGTCGCGGCCAATTCGATTGCCAATATTGTGAAAAACCTTGTTGCCTGCTTCTGCCTGGGACTTGGAAGCGGCGGCGGGATCATGGTTGGCAATGAACTGGGCGCTGGCAGGCTGGATAAGGCAAAAGAATATGGAGACAGGCTGTGCAGATTGTCTGTTCTGTGTGGTGCAGCATCAGGAATCGTGCTGCTTGCCTTAAGTCCTCTGATTCTCGCGGTGGTGGATTTAAGTGTTACTGCAAATGCATATCTCAGATGGATGCTTGTCATGTGTTCCTGCTATATGGTGGGAAAGTCCGTGAACGGGACGACAATTGCAGGTATTTTTTGTGCAGGAGGGGATTCCCAATTCGGTTTTCTGTGTGATACAGTGACCATGTGGTGTATTACCGTGCCGCTTGGGCTTCTGACGGCATTTATGCTGAAATTTCCAGTGTTGGCTGTATATTTTATTGTCAATCTGGATGAGATTGTAAAGCTTCCGGCGGTGTATCGTCATTATAAAAAATATAAATGGGTCAAAGACCTTACGGTGTATAATGGAGCGGAATGAAAATTAAAGATAGGCGGTTCGACAACCAGCCTGAAAATTAATGTATGGAGGATGAGTGAAAATGGATATGACAAACAGACAGCGCCGGGATGCAGGCATGGCTTATATTTCGGATGATACGATTTTTGAGGAACAGCTTGTATGCAGGAAAATTTTACAGAAACTGAATTTTATGGATCGTTCGGATTTTGCGGGAATCAAGGGGACAGTGAAGGAACTTTTCGGGAAATCTGAGGACGCTTTTGTGAACCCGCCGTTCTACTGCGATTATGGGAAGCACATCGAAGTGGGAAAGAATTTCTTTGCAAACTATAACTGTACGCTTTTAGACGTGGCAAAGATTAAGATAGGCGATAACTGCCAGATGGCTCCCAATGTGGCAATCTACACGGCAGGGCATCCCGTTCATCCGGTCAGCCGCAATTCGGCGTATGAATATGGCAAGGAAGTGACAGTAGGGGATAACGTATGGTTCGGGGGAAACACGGTGGTATGCCCCGGCGTACACATAGGGGATAACGTGGTAATCGGTGCCGGCAGCGTGGTGACAAGGGACATCCCGGACTGGTGCATCGCGGCAGGCAATCCATGCAGGGTTATCCGGAAGATTACGGAAAAGGACAGACGGAAACTGTTCCGTGACGAGGAGATAGACGAGGAGGCATGGCAGGATATTTTGGAGCGGATGGAATTTTAGACTGAAAGGGCGGAAGGATATGTTTGCAGACTATCATGTACATACAGAATTTAGTGACGATTCGGTATATCCGATGGAGCAGGTTGTCAGGGATGCTATAGCCGGGGGAATGGATGAGATCTGTTTTACAGACCATGTGGATTATGGCGTTAAGCAGGATTGGGATTGTGGGGAGCCAATATTGTACCGGGGAGAGGAACCGCTTGCCAATGTGGATTATCCGGTGTATATTGCCAGGATCAAAGAATTGCAAGAGATATATAGGGAGAAAATCCGGATAAGGATTGGAATTGAATTTGGCATGCAGGTACATACAATTCCTTTATACAGGGCATTGGTTCACAAATATCCTTTTGATTTTGTTATTCTGTCTGTTCATCAGGCGGATGACCAGGAATTTTGGACACAGGATTTTCAAAGAGGGAAAAGCCAGAAGGAATATAATGAGAAATATTATGAGGAAATGCTGAATGTCATAAGGGAATATCGGGATTACAGTGTGTTAGGGCATATGGACCTTATTGTACGGTATGATGAGAAAGGCGAATATCCATTTGAAAAAGTAAAATCGATTATTTCAGAGATATTGAGAACCGTGATTGCGGATGGCAAGGGAATAGAGTTCAATACATCATACCATCGGTATGGGCTGAAAAATACAACACCTTCTATGGATATATTAAAGCTGTACCGGGAACTGGGAGGAGAAATCATCACGATTGGCAGTGACAGCCACAAGGCGGAACATTTAGGGGCTTATATTAAGGAGGCCAGACATCTGCTGAAGGGGCTGGGATTTCAGTATTTCTGCACCTATGAAAAACAGCAGCCAGTATTTCACGGATTATAAAGAAGTTGCAGGAAATGGATAGAAGATTGACGGCAAGTCGGCGGGCAGTTTTTGTTTAAGGAGGGAATATGACAGAAAGAGGATGTATGATTTCAGGGAAATTATATAATCCGTATAAGATTTCTGATAACCTATGGGCGGAAATCAGAGCTGCCTGCAAAAAATTGAATTTGAAAAACATTTTTATGCAAATACAGGACTGACGATTCTGGATGAAAATGCAGTGGTTTTGGAGATGATGCATTTCTTGGGCCGCACGTCAGCATTTATACGGCGGGGCATTCGCTTTCCGCTGAAGTGAGAAATCTGGAACTGGAATATGCATTTATAAAAAGATTGAGTTTTCAATGAGTTTCTTTGCAGAAATCCATTGTTCTTTGCATGATATCCTTTAAATTCTCAATGTTTTTCAGCGTATCAGCACATTCGAGGGAATGATTGCATCCTTCATATATAACCATAGGAATATGGTTTGCATTTGAGAGTTGGATAATCTCATCTGTATCGCTCCACGGGTCTGCTGTTCCAATAAATCCGATGGCATGGTCTGGTGCAAAAAGGTAAGTCTGTGATAAAGGCGTATACAGGATATGCCTTGTACTTTTTAATTTATACTTCTCTGCATATGATGTTGCAATGATCGTACCGATGCTTTTGGATATAAAAAGCACATCATTGTACTCGGACCAGACAATATCAGCAAGTTCAGCTTCAGTCTGGGAAAACAGCGCTTCATATGCTTCTTTCATTTTATCTTCATTGCCGCGGATATTTTTGGCGTGATATGTGTAACTTACATTTCTATAATTTATATATCCCAGTTCGCAGGCGATATTCCTGCTATAATATAGAAGAGGCTTGTCGCAGTGGTATCCTATGCCTGGGAAATAAACAGCTATCTTTGACATAATGGTTCCTTTCAATTCTGTATTTTGCTATTATATGGGACAACCGATTAATGACTAATCAGTATTTATTATTTTATCATAGATACTTTTGCAATTCTATAAAAATCCCTCAAAAAATGGAGCGAAGAGCAGCAGATCCTCTTTTTTCCTAATTCCTTGGCGGGGTTGGGAAGATTAGCGGAAATATTTTAGCTTTGGCTTCTGCAAAGACAGCAAGGGAGTATGAAATAGTCGGATTGTTTAAAATTTATTCCCGCGAGCAACGAGCCAAGTGGCGGCTTAAAGTCAACCTTTGGTTGACTTGGACATATTGGCGACTGCCGCGAGGGTCAAATACCCTGCTCTTTGATTGTTTCTGGGGAAAAGCGGCTATGAGGTATGCAGGGAAATCCGTGACCAGGTGGTGCAGAAATTACCGGAAGAAATTTGTTCTTGGTGCAGTGCCTCTGGTTGTGAAGGAAGAGGTGGAAGAAATGGAAATTGGCATATTGGATTGGATACAAAGCATGCGGACTCCGGTAGGAGATATGGTCATTCCCCTTGTTACAAAATTGGGGGATACAGGAATGATCTGGATTTTGCTGTCAGTAGTTCTGCTTCTCATTCCGAGGACAAGAAAAAGCGGGGCGATATTGGCAGCGGCGTTATGCGTGGATGTTGTCCTGTGCAATGGAATATTGAAAAATCTGTTCAGAAGAATACGGCCATGTGATATAAACACGTCCATTCAGCTTTTGGTAGCAAGACCGGATGATTTTTCTTTCCCGTCAGGACATACGGCGGCTTCCTTTGCGGCGGCAGCGGCGCTTATTCTTGCTGGAGAGAAGAAGTTATGGATGCCTGCATTGGTGCTTGCGGTTTTTATAGCGTTTTCAAGGCTGTATTTATATGTGCATTATCCGACCGATATTCTGGGAGGCATTGCAGTGGGGATTTTTGCAGGATATGCCGGTCATTGGATCGTAAACCAATTATGGAAGAAGAAAAAAAGTTGTAATAGCCGAAAAGAGGAGATATAGCCATGTCAGTAGTAATTATTCCGGCATATAAGCCGGATGAAACATTAATAACGATCACGGGTCAGCTTTGGGCATATGGATGCCAGATGGTGGTAGTGGATGACGGCAGCGGGAAGGGAGCATCAAAACGGCTCTGGCTTATATAAAGAATGAATTATGGAATAGCAGGCTGGCAGGCACTATGGACTGTAACGGACAGCAGTTAATAGAAAAAGGGGGTGGGGACAGGACGGCGAACCATCCTTATAAACCGGAACATGAAGTGTCAGATGGAATCTTTATTTCCGCGAAATACTGTATACTGTTAATCATGAAAGCACCCTCCTCGGATGATTAAATATCAGTTTTTATCAAGAAAGTATTCTTGTTAAATTCAATCAAACCGTCATTCCTCATTTTTCCTAATTCTTTCGACAAAGCGCTGCGATCCAGGTTCAGATAGTCTGCCAGTTGCTGGCGGTCGAACGGAATTACAATTTTGTTGCTTCTTTGTGCAGAAACCTGCTGTGAAAAATAGGAAAACAGCCGTTCCCGTATTGTTTTGGGCGATGTGTGCATGCTGCGTCGGGAAAGCTGCAGATTTTTCTCCGCACTGATTATAACAAGATTCTGAATAAGCTTATTTTGGCTTCCGCAGACCGGACAGGGCGTGAAAAGCTTGGGAACGCTTATGGATAAAATATGGCAGTCTTCATTCGCCACGGCATCTATCATCAATGGTTCGTTCGGAATACAGGCATAGGACTCAGCAAATACGCCTCCGGCGGGGGTGATGCCAAGGATGCTCTTGTTCCCCCATAAATCAGTATATTCAATCCGTACGCTCCCAGAAAGGACGAGGCCGATATCGGTCACGATGCTTCCGGCGCTGAGGATAGTATCCCCTTTTTTATATCTGTCCGTCCGAAAATCCAGATGTTTGGCCATGTTCAGAATATCTTCCTCTGTGCATCCCCGAAAAAGGGGTGTTTTAGAAATAAAATCCAAAGTAAAAAACCTCATTTCTGTGGTTATAACCACATACTTACGAAAAGTATTATAGTATAATCAGGAACGTAAGGTCAAGACGAAGATGTTTTGGGAGAGGACAGAACATGGCATCTAATCAGGAGGGATAAAGAATGATCAGGAAAATTATAAAAATTGATGAAAATAAGTGCAATGGATGCGGCGCGTGTGCTGCGGCCTGCCACGAAGGGGCGATTGAAATGATTGACGGAAAAGCAGTGCTTACCCGCGAGGATTATTGTGACGGACTGGGAGACTGTCTGCCGGAGTGTCCAACCGGTGCCATCAGCTTTGAGGAACGGGAAGCGCCTGCATATGACGAGGCAGCTGTCCTTGCCGCCAAACAAAAGAAAGCGGAAGGGCAGGACATGGCTCCCCATGCAGGCTGTCCGGGTACGCGGATACGCCAGATGGCGCATCCGAACACGGAAAAATCCCCATCCCATGCGCCGGCAGGAGTCTCGCATCTTGGACAGTGGCCCTGCCAGATAAAGCTTGTCCCTGTAAACGCCCCATATTTTAGCGGGGCAAAATTGCTGCTCGCGGCTGACTGTACTGCATACGCCTATGCAAATATCCATGAGGACTTTATGAAGGGAAAAGTCACGCTGATTGGCTGCCCGAAACTGGATTCTGTTGATTACAGTGAAAAGCTGACGGAAATAATAAGGAATAACGATATTAAAAGCGTTGCTATCCTGCGGATGGAAGTCCCCTGCTGCGGAGGACTTGAGATGGCAGCAAAGAAAGCCCTGCAGGAAAGCGGGAAGTTTATCCCGTGGCAGACCGTAACCGTATCCATGGATGGTAAAATTCTTGAAGATTAGGAAAGGAAATGAATTATGTATAAAAACATCGAAAAACAGACGAAATTACAGTTAAAAGACCAGGTTGACTATCAGACCGGTCAGGTAGTCAGCAAAACGCTTGTGCAGAATGATAAAGTCAGTATGACAATTTTTTCCTTTGACAAGGAGGAAGAAATATCCACCCACGCGGCAGGCGGGGATGCGATGGTGACTGTTCTGGAAGGAACAGGACGTTTTACCGTTGGCGGTGAAGTCTTTACCTTGCGCGAGGGTGAGACGCTGATCATGCCGAAAGATATTCCGCATGCCGTATACGGAGAAGAAAAATTTAAAATGCAGCTTACCGTTTCGTTCTGATGATAGGTGAAAGTGAAGGGAAAACTGGATCTGCAGCTGAATGAAAAGAGTGGCTGGGAGGCCGCCTGTTTGGATGCTTTTTTGGTGCGAAACAGGCGGTCTTATCTTATTTCTGCGCCGCCGTTTTCTGGCGGTTATAAGGCAGGATTTATGTATCTGCCATTAATTTTTTGTAAGATATCCCCCATGCTTCCATGGAATCAATGATAGGTCGCATGGATTCACCTAACTCGCTCAGGGCGTACTCTACCCGAGGGGAGACTTCGGGATATGCAGTCCGTGTGATGATCCCGTCGGCCTCTAAAGAACGCAGACTGTCTGTCAATACTTTCTGGCTGATCCCTTCCCAGTCTTTTTTCAATTCGTTAAAGCGCCAAGGGCGTGCCAGGAGATTTCGTCTGATCAGCAGTTTCCATTTACTTCCGATTAGCGCTACGGTGGTAGCTACAGGGCAGGCTGGCATTTCTTCTTTTGTCAGCATATCGACACCTCCATAAGTTCCTATTTGAATGCTTGGACTTAAAGCCTTCGGATACGCTTCTGGTCAGAGGCGGCACCTGTGCTTTGGGTTATGCTGCCATCCAGATTGCAAAGGCTCTGGGGTGCAGGGTGATAGCGACCACCCACAGGCAGGAGAAGCTTCCTTTGCTGGCTGGAGCGGGCGAGGCGGTACTGGATGACGGGGAACTGGAAGGTACGCTGTCCGGGGCGACAAAAGCTCTGGAACTGGTGGGCGTAAAGACTCTTTCCGATACGCTTCGGTGCATGGAGAAGGGCGGCATTGTATGTAATACGGGAATCCTTGGCGGAGTCTACGCCCTGAATGGTTTTGACCCGATCAAATTCATCCCAAACGGGGTATACCTTGCTGGGTTCCACAGCAACTGGCCCACGCGGCAGGCAATGGATGATATTTTTGCATTTATTGGCAGAAATAAATGGAAGCCCTGTATCGGGGCGTCTTATGGGTTTAGCGATATCCGGGAGGCGTGTATGGCTTTGGATGGGGGAAAAGTGAACGGGAAGATCGTAGTGGAGGTAGCAGTATGAGATTTGTTTATCTACTATGGCCTGAATTCATCTTTCATAGGTAAATGACAGCATTGCCGATGAAAATGCACCAATCAACTGATCTTATGATAACCTGAAATTGGAAAAGTGATGTATATTTTGTACAAAATAATGAGTTAGCATACGCTAACATATTGGTTAGTATGATGAAACTGTGGTTAGCAACAAAAAATCACATTGACAAAACCGGTGCAGCGTCATATGATAGCATATGGTTAGTAGATGCTAACTATTATTCGGCATATAGGGTTAGCGAAAACTAATGCATATTCCAAAGAAGGTGATACAATCGCGGATTTGTGCAATCTGATCAGCGAGCGCCCGGATGCAATTCTGAACATCATTGACGGTACAAACCTGGAGAGGAACCTGTACCTGACTACCCAGCTCACCGAGCTAGGCATTCCGGTTGCTGTTGCCATCAACATGATGGACGTGGTGGAGAAAAACGGCGACAGGATTAATACGGAAGAATTGTCAAGAGCGTTGGGATGCAAGATAATAGAAATATCCGCCCTGAAAGGAAACGGTATCATGGAGGCTGCGGAAGCGGCAATCGACGCGGCAAAGAACGGAAAGACGGTTCCGATGCACACGTTTTCGGGGACAGTGGAGCATGCGCTTGCCCATATCGAGGAGGCGGCGGTACACGGGCTGCCGGAGGAACAGCAGCGCTGGTATGCCATCAAACTGTTTGAACGGGATGATAAGGTTCTGGAGCAGTTGAATCTGAGCGGGACTGTTTTATCCCATATTGAAACGGACATTAAGGCGGCTGAGGAGGAGATGGACGACGATGCGGAATCCATCATCACCAACGAACGGTATATCTATATCGGAAGTATCATCAAAGGGTGCTTGAAGAAAAAATCCGCAGGAAAGCTGACCAATTCCGATAAAATAGACAAGATTGTAACAAACCGTTTCTTAGGGCTTCCGATTTTTGCGGTGATTATGTTCCTTGTGTATTACATATCCATGGTGACGGTAGGAAGCGCTGCGACGGACTGGGCAAATGACGGACTGTTCGGCGATGGTTTCCATCTGCTCGGCATCGGTTCGGAGGATTATGAAGCGGCGGATGATGAAACGCTGGAAGTAACGGTGGAAACAGCGACTCTTGCGGATTATGAGAATGCGCTGGCAGTGGTGGAACAGTATGGCGACGAGCCTGACCCGGCGGCGTACGGGATATGGGTTCCCGGCATTCCGGTGCTTGTTGGAAACGGGCTTGAGGCTGCGGGTGCCGCAGACTGGCTCGCGGGACTTATTAATGACGGTATTGTGGCCGGCGTTGGCGCGGTTTGGGGATTTGTGCCGCAGATGCTTGTCCTGTTCCTGCTCCTTGCCTTCCTTGAGGCATGCGGCTATATGGCGCGCATCGCTTTTGTGCTGGATCGTATCTTCCGCAAATTCGGGCTGTCCGGCAAGTCCTTTATCCCGATGCTGATCGGTACCGGCTGCGGGATTCCGGGCATCATGGCATCGAGGACGATCGAGAACGAGCGCGACCGTCGTATGACGATCATGACGACCACTTTTATTCCCTGCGGCGCGAAGGTACCCTTTATCTCCATGGTTGCCGGCGCGATTTTCGGCGGCTCTGCATGGGTGGCGACAAGCGCGTACTTTGTGGGTATGGCGGCGATTATTATTTCCGGCATTATGTTAAAGAAAACTAAGATGTTCTCCGGCGATCCGGCGCCTTTCGTCATGGAACTTCCGGCTTACCATATGCCGACGGCGGGCAATGTGCTGCGCTCCATGTGGGAACGCGGATGGTCTTTCATCAAGAAGGCGGGTACTATTATTCTGCTCTCCACGATTGTGATCTGGTTTACGACTTACTTTGGCTTTACTTCGGATGGATTCCGGATGCTTGCGGAGGAGGAGATGGATCAGTCGCTCCTGGCGGCGGTCGGCGGCGCGATTGCATGGATTTTCATACCGCTCGGCTGGGGAAACTGGCAGGCGGCGGTGGCATCTATCACGGGTCTTGTGGCGAAGGAAAATATCGTTGGAACGATGGGTATTCTTTATCCCGGCGGATGGCCTGAGATTGCGGCGAACTTCAGTATGGCAGCGGGATATTCCTTTCTTGTGTTCAACCTTCTGTGCGCGCCCTGTTTTGCGGCGATCGGCGCAATCAAGCGGGAGATGAACAATGCGAAATGGACGTGGTTCGCGATCGGCTACCAGTGCGGGTTAGCTTATGCGGCGGCGCTGATGGTTAACCAGATCGGCTCGGCATTCACCGGTAATCTGAACGTCATCGGCCTGCTGGCTGCCATCGTCATTCTCGGCGGTATGATTTATATGTTGTTCAGACCTTATAAAGAGGCGACAAAGCTGACCACAAACATGAAACTGAAAACGGCGAGATAAGGATGTGGGGAGAATCATAAAGACAGGAGGTATTCCGATGCTTACATGGATTATGGAAAATATGGCGACAATCATCATCAGCGCGGTTTTGATTTTTGCGGTGGCGGCTGTCATTGCCAGTATGGTACGCAGTAAGAGAAAGGGAAAATCATCCTGCGGCTGCGGGTGTGCGGGCTGTGCCATGAATGGCGCCTGCCATTTGGCGGAGCCAGAAACTTTACGGAAGTAAAGGCGGGCATGTAATAGGAAGAAACAAAGGAGCTGCACACTAATTACTAAGTGCGACAGTCCCGTTTCTTTTTGGCTAGATATTCAGCAGTTCGGCAATATCAGAGAAGTTGATGCACAGATCGTCATAGATATTGACTTTTACAGAATCCGAAAAAGTATAGTCTTTGATATCCTCTGATTCGAAATCATATACAGTGATGCGTTTCCGGTCAGGATCCACAATCCAATATTCACGTACGCCGGCAGTACGGTATTTAAAGAGCTTTGTGAAATAGTCCATCCGCCTGCTGCTTGATGATACGATTTCGATGATCCAGTCTGGGGCGCCGGAACAGCCCTTGTCTGTGAGCTTGTCAGGATTGCATACTACGCTGATGTCCGGCTCGACATAGTTTTTATCATCCTTATCCAAAAATACTGCAAAAGGAGCAAAAAAAGATTCACAAGAACCGTCTTTTGACTTAATGTAGGAATTTATGGAAGAAAAAAGTTCCCGGGCTATCGTCTGATGTTTGCGGTTTGGGAGTGCCATATAGTAGATCTGTCCGTCTATCAATTCCGCCCTGCTGCCTTCTGGCAGATTGTAGATATCATGGATGGTATAGAGTTTTTCTTGTGCTGATGGTGGTGCCATAGCAACACTTCCTTTCTTGGTTATTGTATGCGGTTGCATGTGCTGTATTCATATATTAATATTTGTGTCTGATGGATTTGGAACATGTTCCATAATGTCGCCTGGTTGGCAATGAAATGCCACGCAAATGCGCTCTAAGACCTTGGGGGAGATTCCTTCGCCTTTTCCCATCGCAGCTATTGTTGTCGGGGAAGCTTTGATTAGTAAACGAAAGCTTTCTTTGGTCATTTTCTTGTCAATAAGTAGTTTCCATAATTTGTCATAAGAAAAAGCCATTTTTCATCCATTGCAGCTAAGATATGTTTTGAACGAAAACCCTGCAAATTTAGATGAAAAAGAATGGAAGGCATTGTCGAATGGGAAGCTGTCAGCAATTTTATCATTCCTGCGGACTTTCGGGCGGATTACGGTGTTGCTGCTTGCATTGTCTAATTTTTTGGGTGTGACAGGTGTATGGCTTGCAGTACCGGCAGCGGAAGGAATCGCCATGATTGCAGCACCGGTTTTTCTCAATCTGGACAGGGAAAAGTATCACTACGCATAAAAATCAGTATTTTTTAGTTGCGCCCTAGAATGGACAGGATACATTTTTTCATTGCCTCGTAGCTTTCCGGGGTGATGTCATGTTCCATTTTACAGGCATCTCTTGCTGCCACCTTGGGATCAACTCCCAGATAGACCAGCCAGTCCGTCAGCAAGGTGTGGCGTTCGTAGACGTTTTCTGCGATTTTGCGTCCTTCTTCCGTCAGATGGAGATACCCGTCCTCCGAAACGGTGATGTATTCGCGGTTTTTCAGGTTTTTCATGGCGACGCTCACGCTGGGCTTTGAAAAATTCAGCTCAGTCGCCACATCGATAGAGCGTACCACAGAAAGACGTTTGCTCAGGATAAGTATTGTTTCAAGGTAATCTTCAAGGGATTCCTCGGCTTTGTGTTGGATATAGCTCATGGTATAATTGTACTCCTTTCCGGGACGGAAGCCGCCTGTAAATTTATCCTAACACTTTAGGGAAGAGGTTGCAAGTTATTCAATTTTCTTAGCGGCTGCCGGCCGTCTGGTTTCTGATTCCGCGGCCGATTTCTTTGTTCAAATGTATTCAGGAACATTACCCTTCGAAAATTTATGAAAAATTTATGGATTTTGTATTGACCTAAAGTTAAGTTTAGGTATTAAAATAGCATGGAATAACGAAAAAACCAATGAAATAAAAGAGAAGAATACGGAAATCCATTTATGCGGGCAGCGGGCATGGCAGGGCGGGAAAGAAGAAGGGCGGCGGCAGGAAAGCAGGAGGCGCAGGCGGGGAACGGTTTCGCCGTTGCCTCACGCAGGGAAATGAGATTTTCTTAATATTCCGTCTTATAGGCAGCAATTTGGTGACACGGATGTCACCAAAAGTCCGCAATGAGCCTGGATGGCGAATCGCGGACGGTTGCGTCCGGCCGGTACGGCGACACCGGAATATTCAGAAAATCCATTTTCCGAAGCCGGCACGGCGAAACCGTTCCCCGCCTGCGCCTCCTGCCTTCCTGCCGCCGCCCTTCTTCTTTCCCGCCCTGCCATGCCCTCTTCCGCATAAATGGATTTCCGCGGGAGAGGGATGAAAGATGGAATACAGAGTTCATAAAAAGACCGGCGACAGTATCAGCGTGATCGGCCTGGGGACCAGTTACCTATCGGAGGTGCCGGAAAAAGAAGCGCTGGAGGCTTTGCTGTTTGCGCATGAAAATGGAGTGAATTATGCGGACTTGGCGACAGCAGGGGCGAAAACGTTCGAGTATTATGGAAAAGCGTTTGCGGATGTGAGAAAGGATATGTATTACCAGGTGCATTTTGGCGCAAATTATGAAACAGGGGAATACGGGTGGACGACGGATCCGGAAAAAGTAAAGAAGCAGATCGACTGGATGCTCCGGCAGCTGAAGACGGATTATATCGACTATGGATTTATCCATTGCATCGATACGGAGGCCGACTGGAGGGAATACCGGGAAAAAGGGACTTTGGATTATCTGATGGAGATGGGAAAGCAAGGGGTGGTCAGACATATCGGCCTTTCCACGCATACTCCTGAACTTGCCAATATCGTGCTGGATGAAGGGATTGTGGAGCAGATGATGTTCTCTATCAATCCGGGATATGATTATCGCCATGGGGAATATGCGAATGGCAGCACGGATGAGAGGATGCGGCTTTACCGGCGGTGCGAAGCGGAGGGAACCGGCATTTCCGTTATGAAGCCTTTTTCCGGCGGGCAGCTGCTGGACGGGAAAACATCGCCTTTTGGGAAAGCGCTGACCAGGTACCAGTGCATCCAATATGCCCTGGATAAGCCGGGAGTGCTGACGGTATTGCCGGGAATCCGGGATAAGGAGGACGTAAGGCAGCTGCTGGGATTTTTCGAGGCCCCGCGGGAAGAAAGGGATTATGGAATCCTTGGCACATTTACGCCTGGGGAGGCGGAGGGAAACTGTGTATACTGCAATCATTGCCAGCCATGTCCGATGGGGCTGAATGTGGGTTTGATCAACAAATATTATGATTTGTCGATGGCCGGCGATACGATGGCGGAGCAGCATTATAAAAAACTGGAAAAACATGCCTCCGATTGTATGGACTGCGGGCATTGCGACAGCCGCTGCCCGTTCCGTGTGAAGCAGTCGGAGAGGATGCGGCAGATCTCAGCTTATTTTGGAATATAAAACAAATGGAATGAAAGAAACAGATAAAAAAGGGAAAGCGAGGTATTCATTATGGAAGAGAAAAAAGTAGTTCCGGGTACGGGAGGAGATCATTATGTGCCTTATTCCGAGCGCTCCGGCGGGGAGTCCGTGGTATTTTTTACCCGCGAACTGTCTGCGGAGGGGCTGGCCAGGATTTATACGTATATCCAGGAGGCTTTGAAGGGAAGGGTTGCCATTAAGCTGCATACCGGCGAGAAAAACGGGCCGAATATTATTCCCAGGGACTGGGTCAGGGAGCTGATGGACGGGAAGGTGTCCGATGGAGCGATTATTGAAACAAATTCTTATTACGAGGGCGATCGGGATACTACGGAAAAACATAGGGAGACTTTGAAGGTCAACGGCTGGACGTTTGCCCCGGTGGATATTATGGATGAGAACGGGGCAGTTTTTCTTCCCGTCAAAGGAGGAAAATGGTTTTCGGAGATGTCTGTGGGAAAGACTCTGCCGGAGTATGATTCCCTGTTAGCCCTTACTCATTTTAAAGGGCATACGAAAGGGGGATTTGGAGGTTCCAATAAAAATATCGGCATCGGCTGTGCGGACGGGAGAACGGGCAAGGCGATGATCCATACCACGCCCGGACAGAACGACCAATGGGATATCAGCGATGAGGAATTCATGGAGCGCATGACGGAATCTACCAAGTCGGTGATTGACCACTTTGGTAAAAATATCGCTTATATTAACGTGATGCGTAATATGTCGGTGTCCTGCGACTGCGAGGGGATTTATGCAGAACCCGTGGTGACGCCTAACGTGGGAATATGTGCATCTTTGGATATTTTGGCTTTGGACCAGGCTTGTGTGGATATCATTTATGCGATGACGGAAGAAGAAAACCATGCCCTCGTGGAACGGATGGAATCGCGCCACGGGCTGCGCCAGCTCTCTTATATGAAGGAACTGGGCATGGGCAATGACCGTTATCAGTTGATCGATATAGACCATGAAGATGCGGTTGTCGTTCCGGCGGATGTGGTAAAGAATCTCGTGCCGTTTGAAAAAGAGGAAACATGACATACAGATGTCGTGTTCAGTCTGCTATAATAACAAATACGAAAATCGTTATAAGGAGGAAAGATATTAATGAGATTGGACGGATTTGGGATTATGGTAGACGATATGGCGGTTATGGTGAGGTTTTACCGCGATGTTCTCGGTTTTGAGATCAAAGAGGAGGAAGACGCGGCGAATGTATTTCTGGAAAAGGACGGCACCTTGTTTCTTCTTTACCGGAAAACGGATTTTGAAAAAATGACAAACCGGAAATTTTCATATTGTTCCGGAATAAACGGACATTACGAGATTGCCCTGAGCGTGGAAAACTATGCGGCGGTGGATCAGGCATATGAGGATATAGTTGCCGCAGGAGCCGAAGGCATTATGGAGCCGGCGACAGAACCCTGGGGGCAGCGGACCTGTTACATCGCTGACCCGGAGGGGAATCTGGTGGAAATCGGATCTTTTGTAAAGGAATAGATTCCAGGCTGACAGCTCAATATGCGGCTGGCGGGCTGCGGAAAGGACGAAGTTATGGCATTTGACTACAAGAAAGAATACAAGGAATTTTATATGCCGAAGAACCGACCGGAAATCGTGGAGATCCCTGAGATGAAATTTATAGCGGTCAGGGGCAAGGGAGACCCGAACGTGGAAGGGGGAGAATACAAAGAGGCCATCGGCCTGCTTTACGGCATTGCTTTCACGATTAAAATGAGCAAAAAGGGAACCCGGCAGATAGAGGGATATTTCGATTATGTAGTACCGCCGCTGGAAGGGTTCTGGTGGCAGGAAGGCATAGAAGGAGTGGATTATGGAAGGAAAGAGGATTTTTGCTGGATATCCGTGATCAGGCTGCCCGATTTTGTATCGAAAGAAGATGTGGAATGGGCGGTGGAAGAAGCAGGAAAAAAGAAAGGGCAGGATTTTTCCAAAGTGGAGTTTCTGGCAATAAGGGAAGGGCTGTGCATCCAATGCATGCATATAGGCGCCTATGACGAAGAACCGGCCACAGTGGCAGGAATGGACCAATACTTGCAGGAAAACGGCTATGAGAATGACTTTTCCTCCGAAAGGCTGCATCACGAAATATACTTGTCGGACGCAAGGCGGGTCGCTCCGGAAAAAAGGAAAACGGTGATCCGACATCCGGTCAGAAAGGTGAAAGAATAAAATGGCGACATCAAAGGAGTTTTGCGATTATGTAATAGAAAATCTGCGGAAGATCGGAGAAGCATCCGCCAGAAAAATGATGGGAGAGTACCTGGTTTATTACCGGGGGAAACTGATCGGGGATATTTGCGATAATTGTTTGTTTTTAAAGCCGACGGAGTCCGTTCTCCGGCTGATGCCGGACGCGGAACGCGATTATCCATACGAAGGTTCCAAGACGCAGATGGTAGTGGTGGACGATGTGGAGAATATAGAACGTATGTCGGAAGTATTGAACGCGATGTATGGGGAATTGCCGGAACCGAAAAAGAAAACAAAGAAGAAGTGAAGGCGGGGCGTTTATGAAATTGGACAGATTGATCGGGATACTTTCTGTATTGCTGCAGCAGGAAAAGATTACGGCACCGGAATTGGCGGAAAAGTTCGAAGTTTCCCGGAGAACGATCAGCAGGGATATTGAAGATTTGTGCAAAGCGGGGATACCGGTCCTCACCATGCAGGGCGCGGGCGGAGGCATATGCATTATGGAAGGGTACCGCATGGACAGGACGCTTCTGACATCAAAGGATATGCAAATGATCCTGGCAGGGCTTCGGAGTCTGGATAGCGTAAGCGGGAGCCGGTACTATGGACAGCTTATGGAGAAATTACAGGCCGGGTCTTCCGATTTTGTCAGAGGAAGGGATTCTTTGCTGATCGATCTGTCTTCCTGGTATAGAGATTCGCTTGCGCCTAAAATATCGGTGATCCAGGATGCGATTGAAGAAAGAAAAATGCTTTCTTTTTGCTATTATGGGCCTGGCGGAGACAGTACCCGGCTGATCGAGCCGTATTATCTGATATTCAAATGGTCCAGCTGGTATGTATGGGGATGGTGCCATGAGAGGGAGGACTTCCGGCTTTTCAAGCTGAACCGGATGGACAGAGTCAGTAAAGGGGAAGAATGTTTGGAGGCGAGGGATGTTCCGATGCCGGATCTGTCCAATGAGAGGATATTTCCCGGGAGAATCAAGGTAAAGGCGGTTTTCGAACCAGAGATGAAATGGAGGCTGGTGGAAGAATTCGGCCCCCGCTGCTTTGAGGAAATGGAGGATGGCAGGCTGTTGTTCCAGGCGGACTATACCGATGCCGGGCATATGGTGCGGTGGCTGTTGACTTTTGGAGAAAAGGTAAGGGTTGCGGAACCGGAAGAGGTGCGCCGGGAGCTGCTGAGGATAGCGGAAGGCATAAAAAATATGTATGAGGAGGAACACAAGGGAATCACTTCGGTTGACTTTGCATAATAAAACGGATATAATTATTAGCCGTAACAGAAGAAAAGAGATCATACTATGCAAAGAAAACGAAAGAGGTGCCAGATATGTATCATATTGCACTCTGCGATGATGAAGAACCGGAACTTGATAAAGCGGAAAATATGCTGAAGTCTTATTTGGAACGGAACAGAGGATGCAGTTTTTCCATAGAAAGGTTTAGCAGCGCGGACGATTTGCTGTGGAAAGTAAAGGAAAATGAATATATGCCGGATCTTTTGCTGATGGATATTTATATGCCGAGAAAGCTTGGAATCGAGGCGGCGAAGGAACTTCGGGAAATGGGGAACGAGTGCCGGATCATTTTTCTTACGACTTCCAAAGAGTATGCTTTGGAAGCTTTCCGGGTGGATGCCGCGCAGTATTTGGTGAAACCGGTTTCAGAAGAAGAACTGTTTTCCGTTTTGGATAAGCTTTTGGGAAGCATTCTTGAGGAACAGAAAAAATATCTGCTTCTTCGGATAGATAACAGGAATCGCCGGATAGCGATGCGGGATATCGTATACTGCGAGGCGCAGAAAAAGTGCCAGTGTATTTATTTGTCGGATGGAACCCAGCTTTTGCTTCGCCTGACGATGGCAAAAGTTTATGACATGCTTTCAGGATATAAGGAGTTTGCAAAGGCAGGGATTAGTTATATTGTCAATTTGGAACATATAGAAAGCTTGAACGCGCAGGAACTGCAAATGGACAATGGAAGAACGGTTTATTTGCCGAGGGGGTCTTATCAGTTGTTAAAAGAGCAGTATTTCAATTATTATTGCGGGGAAGACGAAGGGTGATGGAAGATTTTTGAATAAGAAACGTTAAGGGAAAAGAATGTGCTTTTCTCTTTTTTTATATGGCAAAAACCGGGCAGCCGCGCTTGCAAATGATACCCGAAAAAGTGCGATGTATGACCGGACGCTTTCCGGAGAACGATCTTAGTTTAAAATAAGTTAGAATTTATACTTTTGGAAGCGTTTGGAAAAGAGAAAAGGAAAGAAGGAAGAGCGGATGTTAGGCGGTTCTTTTTGGGTTGCATTTTGCCGTAACAGTTTAGGGGCGTTATTGCTGATGGGAGTTTTTTTAGTGCTGGACAGGCCCAGGTTTACCATGAGAAAGACCGTCTGTTATTATATGGTATTCGGCTTTGGGATGGTACTTATTTTCAGCGCCTGGTATTTGTTTGACCAAAATGGGTTCGTCCGGGGGGCAGGCCCGTTGTCAGTCCTTGTATTCGGTCTGTTTTGCGGGGCTATGAGCGGCGGGACATTATATTTATCTTTATATAAAATTTCACTGGGATTCTATTTCCTCTCCTTGTGTGTATTCGGCGGCGTGGATATTGCGCGCTGGTGGTTCGGCGGCAATATGTGGGTGGATGTCCTGATACGCCTTGGGATGGTCGTTATCATTCTTTTTTTAATCATAAAAAAATTCAGGAAAACTTTTTTGGATAATATGGATTTTTTAAGGGAAGAAATGGATCTGTTCAGCGCGGCCGTATTGGTCGGTTCTGTTATGCTCGCGGCAGTCGTTATCTATTGGCCGGACATTCATAGCTTTTCGGTCTTGAATATTATACGGATATCCGTTATTATGATAATGACAGGCATTATTCAGTATACGATATTCCATTTATATTTACACTTGGGAAGGGAGCATAAGTATCAGGAAGAAAACCAGCTCTTGGAAATGAACGAGCAGCTTCTCAGGCGGCAGATAGACTTGGAAAAAGAAAAGGAAATGGAGGCGGCGAGGATGTTCCATGATGTCCGCCATCATTGCCTTTTGCTGGCGGAATATTTGGAAAACGGCGAACTGGAAGAACTCGATGTATATGTGAGGCAGTATGGAAAGGAAGTGGAGAAAAAGCAGACGGAACGGGCTCCTGTCTGTGGAAACAAAGCGGTCAACAGGATATTGTCGGTCTATGCAAGATGCGCGGAGCTGGAAAAAATCAAGGTAACGATGGATGTGGCGATGGAAGAAGCTTTGGCAATGAGGGATATCGATCTTGTCGCTATATTAGCCAATGTTTTTGAAAATGCTATTCATGGCTGCCAGAGTTCGGGAAAAGAGAGACAGGAGATCGATGTCTATATTACCCAGAAAGGAAATAAAGTGGTTATCCGTTTCAGGAATACTTGTGCATCGGATATCCGTTTCCGCAATGGATTTCCGGAGTCGGGGGATGGCGGGGGAGTCGGTATATCCAGTATCATGAAAACGGTGGGGCGCTATGACGGCGAGGTGGACTTTTCTGTAAAAAATGATATGTTCATTACGAGAATACTGCTGAATCTTTCCATAAATGTGCGGGGGGGGGTAAAAAAAGTTTTTCGAAAAAGAAAAAATCGGGATGTTAGAATCATGTAAACTATTTGGTATGGAGGGGTGATCTTATGAAATTCAGGCCGAAACTAATATTGATAGAGGCGGCGACCATGCTTTTTATGGCAGTGGTTCTTGTGTCGGGCAGCTGTATCGTTGCCATACAATCTTTCAATGAGCAGGCGGAAGAGACGCTTGAGGTAGCGGTAAGCGGCTATAACGGCGATGTGGGGTATTTGAGGAATGTTGGCAGGAATATCGATATTACGGTCTTTGAGGGAGATACCCGCGTGGAAAGCTCGATCAGCGGCGCTGTCGGAACGAAAGCGGGGGATGCCGTTGTCGAGGCGGTGTGGAAAGGGAAGCAGGATTATTTTGATACGAATGTACAAGTAAACGGTGAATCCTATTTTGGTTATTATAAACCGACCGATACGGGAATGCTGTTTGCGGGGATGCCCCGTTCCGCAGTGAGCCGGATGCTGGGGGATATTATTTTGGTGGAAATGATATTAGGGGTTTCCATATTGTCTATTTGTATTTTGATCGTGGCAGTATTCGCGGGATTTATTTCGAAAAGGATAGGACAGGCGAAAACGATGGTGGAAACGCTTGCCGGCGGGGATCTGGGTGCGGATATGTCGAATTACCGCAAGAGCAGGGATGAAATTGGAGATATCAGCGAAGCGGTTACGGGGTTGAAGGATAATTTGAAAGAGATTCTTTCCGACATACGCCTGCAATCGGATGACCTGGCTAAGACAAGCGATATATTTGCGGATCATTTTGCCAGTATTATTGAAGGTATCGGCAGCGTGAATATCGCGGTCGAAGAAATTGCGCAGGGAAGCACGTGCCAGGCGCAGGAAGTGACATCGATGAACCGGCAGACGGCGGATATGGGAGAGGGAGTGGAGAGGAGTTCGGAGAATGCGCAGCTGCTGGACCGTACCTGTGAAAAGATGGTGCGCTCCGCATCCCATGTGGAGGAAGTGCTCGAGGATCTTCTTGGTTCCAACGGGAAGACTGCGGCTAATATAGAAAAGGTATCGGAACAGACGAGGCTGACCCATGTTTCCGCGGAAAAAATACAGGAAGTGGTCGAACTGATACAAGGGATATCCCAACAGACCAATCTTTTATCTTTGAATGCCGCGATAGAGGCGGCTCATGCGGGCGAGGCAGGAAAGGGATTTGCAGTCGTTGCGGAAGAGATCAGGACATTGGCGGATGAATCGTCTTCCGGCGCAGATGAAATTCGGAAAATCGTAAAAGAATTGATGGCGAATTCCGATGCCGCAGTAGGAGTCATGGCGGAAGTCATGCAGGCTACGTCGGTGCAGACGGAAAACCTAAGCAGTACCATTCAAGCGTTTGAGGAATTAAAAGGAGGAATCGGCGAGGTGGCGGATGCTTCGGCAAGCATTAAGGGGCATATGGACGGCCTGAACAGTTCCAAGACAGTGATCATGCACAGCGTGGAACAGTTAGCGGCCGTATCGGAAGAGAACGCGGCGGCTACGCAGGAAACGAGCGCGACGATGGCGACGGTTTCGGAAACGGTGAACGGATGCAAGAAGGAAACTTCGCGCTTGGTGGAACTCAGCGAGAAATTGAACAGGCAGATAGCGAAGTTTAAACTCGGATAGCATAAGGGAAATAATATATAAACAGCGGACTGATCCTCTGGCGATCAGCCCGCTGTTTTTTCAGGCCGGTTGGTTTTCGTGCCGCTGGCGGACCGGCTCTGTTTTTTCTGTGCTGCGGACCGTCTTCGGCCGTGCTTCGCCGGCTTCGTTTTCCAGCGCTTTCTTGAGATTTTTCTGAGCGGTGGAAAGCATCAGCTTGATACGGTTCAGTTGGTTGACTTCGCTTGCGCCGGGATCATAGTCGATGGCGACAATATTGGAAAGAGGGTAGTGCTTCCTCAGTTCCTTGATGACTCCTTTTCCGACGACATGGTTGGGCAGGCAGCCAAAGGGCTGCGTGCAGACGATGTTATTAACTCCCCCGTGGATCAGTTCCACCATTTCACCGGTCAAAAACCAGCCTTCGCCCGTCTGGTTGCCGATGGAAACGATGGATTTGGCGTAATCGACCAGTTGGTAAATGCTGACCGGCGGATCGAAATGCCTGCTTTTTGCGAAAGCTTTCCGGGCGGGCGCGCGCAGCAGTTCGATCATATCGATGCCGAGTTTGGAGACCAGCGCTGTTTTTTTGCTTGTGCCGAGTTCTTCCGCCTTATAAATCTGGTTGTAGAAGCAGTAAAGCATGAAGTCCAGCAGATCCGGGACAACCGCTTCCGCTCCTTCCGCTTCCAGCAGATCCACCAGATGGTTATTGGCGGCCGGGGCAAATTTTACAAGGATTTCCCCGACGATGCCTACCCGCGGTCTGGGTACTTCGGAAACAGGGACGGCATCGAAATCTTCGATCATATGTTTGCACATCTTCTGGAAGGCAAACGGATTTAAATGTTTGGACGATACGAAGTCCTGGCATTTTTTCAGCCATTTCGCATGTACTTTTTCCACAGAACCGGATTCCGTTTCATAAGGGCGCATACGGTAAATACAGCGCATGAAAATGTCGCCGAATACTGCGCCATAGGCGGCGCGGGTAAGCAGATCCGCGTTCAGATGGAACCCGGGGTTGCTTTCGATGCCCGCCATATTGATGGAAATAACAGGGATTTGGGGCATCCCGGCCTTTTCCAGGGCGCGTCTTATGAAGCCTACGTAGTTGGTGGCGCGGCAGCCGCCGCCGGTCTGTGACATAATGACCGCTACCTTGTTTAAATCGTATTCCCCGGAAAGAAGGGCATCCATGATCTGCCCGACGACCATAAGGGAAGGATAGCAGGCATCGTTATTGACGTATTTCAAGCCCACGTCCACCGCCCGCTTGTTGTCATTGGGAAGCACCATAAAGCGGTAACCGCAGGCGCGGAACGCCGGCTCCAGCACTTCGAAATGGATCGGCGACATCTGCGGGCAGAGTATCGTATAGGTTTTGCGCATCTCTTCGGTAAAAGGGACTTTGGAGATGGAAGAGGGATGGATTTCCCTTTTCTGCTGTTTCTGTTCTCTGACGCGGATGGCGGAAAGCAGGGAACGGATGCGGATCCGCGCCGCGCCCAGGTTGCTGACTTCATCGATCTTCAGGCAAGTATATATTTTCCCGGAGCCGCTGAGGATATCGTTTACCTGGTCGGTGGTGACGGCATCGAGGCCGCAGCCGAAGGAATTCAGCTGGATCAGGTCCAGGTCGTCCCTCGTTTTGACATAGCTTGCCGCCGCATACAATCTGGAATGGTACATCCACTGGTCGGAGACGATCAGCGGGCGTTCCGGCTCCGCCAGATGGGAAACGGAGTCCTCGGTCAGTACGGCGATGCCGTAAGAGGTAATCAGTTCCGGTATGCCGTGGTTGATTTCCGGATCGATATGGTAAGGCCGCCCGGCAAGGACGATGCCCCGTTTCTTGTTTTGTTCCATATATTGCAAGGTTTCTTCCCCTTTTTTCCGGATATCCTGTCTTGCATGGCCCAGTTCTTCCCAAGCGGCGCTTGCGGCGTCTATGACCTCCTGGGCGGGAATCTCGGAAAATTCTTTGATCAGAGCCTCCGTGGCAGTTTTCAGGTCCCGGAAGGACATAAAAGGATTCCGCAGCACGGCTTCTCCGCGCCCGATTTCCTCCACATTGTTTTTGATGTTTTCGGAATAAGAGGTAACAATGGGACAGTTATAATGGTTGTTGGCCGCCTCGAATTCATTGCGTTCGTAAAAAAGGGCGGGGTAGAAGATAAAATCCACGCCTTCATGGATAAGCCAGCTCACATGTCCATGGGCGAGTTTGGCCGGATAACATTCTGACTCGCTCGGGATGGATTCGATGCCCAGCGAATAGATGTTATGGTTGGAGAGAGGCGAGAGTACGACCTGGTATCCCAGCCTGGTGAAAAATGTGAACCAGAACGGATAGTTCTCGTACATATTCAATACCCGGGGGATGCCGACCCTTCCTCTTTTTGCGGCATCCGCAGGAAGCGGTTCGTATCCGAAGACTCTTTTTAACTTATACTCGAAAAGGTTGGGAATACCGCTTTCATTTTTCGCTTTTCCAAGTCCCCGTTCGCAGCGGTTGCCGGAAACGAACTGGCGGCCGCCGCTGAATTTATTAATCGTCAGCCGGCAGTTATTCGTGCAGCCCCTGCATTTTGCCATGCTTGTTTCGAATTGCAGGGAGTTGATCTGGCCGATGGTCAGCATCGTGGTGGTGTATCCCTTGGAATAACGCTCCCTTGCGATCAGGGCGGCACCGAAAGCACCCATGATCCCGGCGATATCCGGGCGGACGGCTTCGCAGCCGGCGATTTTTTCGAAGCTGCGCAGCACGGCATCGTTATAAAATGTGCCGCCCTGTACCACAATATTTTTTCCGAGTTCCGAAGCATCGGATACTTTGATGACTTTAAATAAGGCATTTTTAATGACGGAATAGGCCAGGCCCGCAGAAATATCCGCGACTTCGGCGCCTTCTTTTTGCGCCTGTTTTACCTTGGAATTCATGAACACAGTGCAGCGGGTGCCGAGATCGATCGGATGCTTGGCAAACAGAGCGGCGCTGGCAAAATCCTCCACGCTGTAATTCAGCGATTTGGCAAATGTTTCGATAAAAGAACCGCAGCCGGAGGAACATGCTTCGTTGAGCTGTACGCTGTCCACAGTCTGGTTTTTGATTTTAATGCACTTCATATCCTGTCCGCCGATATCGAGGATACAGTCCACTTCCGGGTCAAAGAAGGCGGCGGCATAATAATGGGCTACCGTTTCCACCTCGCCGTCATCCAGCAAAAAGGCTGATTTTAACAGAGCTTCCCCGTAACCTGTGGAGCAGGAGCGCACGATGCGGACATCCTCGGGAAGCAGGCGGTAAATTTCCTGAATGGAACGGATCGCCGTTTTTAAGGGGCTTCCGTCGTTATTGCTGTAAAAGGAATATAAGAGGGAGCCGTCTTCCGCCACTAAGGCTACTTTGGTGGTCGTGCTGCCCGCGTCGATGCCGAGGAAGCAGTCCCCTTGGTAGGAAGCCAGTTCCGCCGTTTTTACATGGTGCGCGCAATGTCGTTCCTGGAAAGCGTTGTAGGCCTCAGCGTCAGCGAACAGCGGTTCCATTCTTTCCACTTCGAATTCCATTTTAATGTCGGAGGAAAGCTTGGCGGCCATTTCCTCCATGGAATAACTTACTTCTTCCTTGGCATTGAGCGCGGAGCCGATGGCGGCAAACAAATGGGAGTGCTCCGTTTTTATAATATGTTCTTCATCCAATTTCAGCGTACGGATAAAAGCTTCTTTCAGCTCGGACAAGAAGTATAAGGGGCCGCCTAAAAAGGCTACATGGCCGCGGATCGGCTTGCCGCAGGCGAGACCTGAAATCGTCTGGTTGACGACAGCCTGGAAAATGGAGGCCGAAAGGTCTTCTTTGGTAGCTCCTTCGTTGATCAGGGGCTGTATGTCGGATTTGGCAAATACGCCGCAGCGGGCCGCAATCGTATATAATGACTGGTAGTTTTTGGCATATTCGTTTAGGCCGGAGGCATCGGTCTGCAGCAGGGAGGCCATTTGGTCGATGAACGAACCGGTGCCGCCGGCGCAGATGCCGTTCATGCGCTGTTCCACGTTTCCGTCTTCGAAGTAGATGATTTTGGCATCTTCCCCGCCCAATTCGATCGCCACATCCGTCTGCGGGGCAAGCTCCTGGAGCGTAGAGGCGACCGCGATGACCTCCTGGACGAAGGGGACTTTTAAGTGGCTGGCAAGGGTCAGCCCGCCGGAGCCGGTTATGACAGGGTGGAGCTGGATAGATCCCAGCCGGCCGTACGCTTTTTGCAGCAGGCCGGCCAGCGTTTCCCTGATATTTGCATAATGCCTCTCATAATCGGAAAATAATATTTGATGGGCATCATTTAGGATTGCTATTTTTACAGTAGTCGAACCGATATCGATTCCCAGAGTGTAATGTAACTGATTCATAATATCCGCCCTTTCTTTTTTGTGGAATTTTGTCCAGATTCTTCCTATTTAAATGTATGACGCAGGAGTTCCGGGCATACCTAGACATTATACGACACGATATTGCAAAAATCAATGAAACATTGCCGTGAATTTATAAAGAATCGTTGAAAAGTGTTAAAAAATTATGACTTGCAGAAGAAACAGCAAGTAGTTTATTTACTTTTAAATAAGGGAATGTTAGAATATATTCACGTGTTTGTTATCATCAGGAACTTCTGGAGTGGAGGAAGGATAGAAAATGAGTAATTTTGAAAAAAAATTTGGTAAATATGCGGTTAAGAATCTTTCAATGGTGCTGATCATATGTTATGTGCTTGGTTATCTGATAGAAATGATGATGCCATGGCTTCTGGGTTATCTGACATTGAATCCTTATGCAATTCTTCATGGTCAGGTATGGCGGCTTGTTACATGGGTGCTGATACCTCCGCCGACTTCCAATCTGCTTTTTACGCTGATTATGCTTTACTTTTATTATTCCCTGGGGACGACGCTGGAAAGGACATGGGGAACATACCGCTATAACCTATATCTGTTTTCCGGCATGCTGTTTACGATCGTTGGAAGCTTTCTGCTGATGGGATATTGTTATCTGTTCCCGACGGCGGATATGGTGCAGTACGGGCCGAGGGCGTTATTTTCCACAGTGGCTCTGCTATTCAGCACATATTATGTGAATATGTCCATTTTTCTTGCATTTGCGGCCACTTTTCCGGAAACGCAGGTGTTTTTGATGTTTATTATTCCGATCAAAGTGAAAGTACTGGGCGTCATTTACGGGATATTGCTGCTTGTAGAATTTATCCAGGGGAATATTTACAGCCGTTTTGTCATGGCGGCCTCCCTGCTCAATTTCATTGTTTTCTGGATGACCAGCCGGAGCCATATCCATATGTCGCCCAAACAGGTAAAACGGCGGCAGGAGTTTAAGCGGGAGGTAAAAAGGAATACGGGGGCGACGAAGCATAAGTGCGCGGTCTGCGGAAGGACGGAGGCGGACGGCCCTGATCTGGAATTCCGTTATTGTTCCAAATGCGAGGGGAATTATGAATATTGCCAGGATCACTTATTTACCCATCAGCACGTAAAATATTAGTGTGGAAAGAAGTTCTAAGGCTCACAGCAAAGGCTGTTTCGCCAAGAACTTCTAAATTCCACACCGAAGAACGCCTGAAATACGGCGTTCTTCCCGTTGATGGTTTGTGCCGCCGGGAGGCGGCATGGGGGTTAGTGTGGAAAAGAATGAGGTTGGAATGGATAGGGAACTGTTATTTGCGAAGACATTGGAAAAAGTGAAGAAACTGGCCAGGGAGCAGGGCAACTGTATTTCACAAAAACAGCTGGAGGAAGCGTTTTCGGAACTCGGGCTGGACGGCGGGCAGCTCGCCTTGGTATCGGATTATCTGGAAAAGCATAAAATAGGTGTCGGTGAACCGCCGGAACCGGAGGAATTCCTGACCGGGGAGGAAATCCATTACCTGGATTCTTATTTGGAGGAGCTGAAGGGGATCCGGGAAGTATCGCAGGGAGAAAAAGAAGCGGCGACGATCTCGGCCATGGCCGGGGATAAACAGGCACAGGGCAGGCTGACGGAGATATGGCTGCCGGAAGTGGCGCAGATCGCGAAATTATACAGCGGCCAGGGCGTTTCCCTGGAAGATCTGATCGGGGAAGGAAATGTGGCGGTGGCGGAGGGCGTCACTATGCTGGGCTGTCTGGAACATCATCAGGAGGCGGAAGGAATGCTCGGCAGGATGATAATGGACGCCATGGAAGCCCATATCAGCGACAGCCTGGCGGAAGCCGAAGCGAACCAAAGGATAGCGGACAAGGTAAACGAGGTGGCCGGACAGGCCAGAGAACTGGCGGAATTGCTGAAAAGAAAGGTGACGGTCAGGGAACTGGCGCAGGAGACGGCTCTTTCGGAAGATGAAATCAGGGAGGCGGTCCGCATGAGCGGGAAGCAAATGGAAGATATCGAAACGGATAAGGAATGAGATGGAAAATAGAAAAGAAGAAATATTGCCGCAGGACAGGGATTTTAAATATATTTTGCAGGATGCAGGGGCGATTTATGTGGGAGCGAGGTACAGCTATGAGGAATTGCTGGAGGAAGAAACAGCGGCATTCAAACTGAAGACGATTATTACCCATTATATTTTGAAAGACGTGGATGCCTCGACTACGTTGGAAAGCCATTTTTATTATATGACGGAAGACAGTTTCGCCTATAGGACCTTCCGGGAACTGAAGGTAAAGGTAAAGGCCAGTATTCCGGAGGAAACGAGGAGTCTGGCCGGAAAGGCGCGAATACGTTATAAAGACAGGATTTATACGCTGAAGGAACTGGCGGGGATGAACCTGGCCAGGAAGAAACAGACGGGAATCATCATCAGGGAAATTATTTTTTCCAAGCTTGGATTAATGACTTTTACGGTGTAAGGGCCGGAAGAAAGGGAAAGGACAAAGAGAAATGGAAAAGAGGGATAATCAACAGCAGGAACAGATGAAACAGAGGATTGCGGAATTGGGGAGCTATGAGATATTGGAATCCAGGCAAGTGCCGGATCTGAACTCTTATGGCTTTCTTTTGCGCCATAAAAAAACCGGGGCAAGGCTGGCTCTGCTTTCCAATGATGATAACAATAAAGTTTTTTATATCGGTTTCCGCACGCCGCCTGAGGACAGCACCGGAGTGGCGCATATTATTGAGCATACGGTACTATGCGGTTCCAGGAATTTTCCTGTGAAGGATCCTTTTATCGAACTGGCGAAGGGGTCGCTGAATACTTTTTTGAATGCCATGACGTACCCGGATAAAACGGTCTATCCGGTGGCAAGCTGCAATGACAAGGATTTCCAGAATCTGATGCACGTTTACCTGGATGCAGTTTTCTATCCGAATATTTATCAGGAAAAGAAAATTTTCATGCAGGAAGGCTGGCATTATGATCTGGCGGATCTGGAAGACGACCTGACGATCAACGGAGTAGTCTATAATGAAATGAAAGGGGCTTTTTCTTCCCCGGACGACGTGCTGGAGAGGGAAGTCTTGAATTCCCTGTTCCCCGATACCGCTTACGGGACGGAATCAGGGGGGGATCCGGAGACCATTCCGGATCTGACTTATGAAGCTTTTCTTGACTTCCATAAAAAATATTACCATCCTTCCAACAGCTATATTTATCTGTACGGCGACATGGATATGGCGGAAAAGCTGGAGTTTATCGATAAAGAATACTTGTCCCGCTTCGATGCGCTTGCGGTGGACTCAAAGATACGGATGCAGGAGGGGTTTGCGGTTCCGAAGGAAATACGGAAAGAGTATTCGATCATGGAAGAAGAGTCGGAAAAAAACAATACTTATCTGGCTTATAACGCGGTGGTCGGGGATAATCTGGACAAGAAACTGTATATTGCCTTCCAGGTATTGGATTATGCCCTTTGTTCCGCGCCTGGCGCTCCTTTGAAGGAGGCGCTGATCCGGCAGGGGATCGGAAAGGAAATATACAGCACGTATGATAACGGAGTGATGCAGCCGTATTTTTCCATTGTGGCGAAGGGCGCGGAGGAAGGACAGAAAGAAGAGTTCGTCCGCGTGATCGAAGAAGTATTGAAGGAACAGGCAGAAGCGGGCATCGACAGGAAGGCGCTGAAAGCGGGGTTGAATTATTTTGAATTCAAATACAGGGAATCCGATTTCGGCAGTTATCCCAAAGGGCTGATTCTGGGCCTGCAGGCGCTGGACAGCTGGCTGTATGATGATAAAAAACCTTTCCTGCATGTGGAAGCCAATGAAACCTTCGGGGTATTGAAGGAAGAAGCGGAGAGCGGATATTATGAAGACTTGATCCGCAGATACTTGCTGGACAATGCGCACAAATCCATACTCGTCCTTGCCCCGTCAAAAGGGATGACGGCCAGGAAGGACGCGGCTTTGCAGAAGAAACTGCAGGAATGGAAGGAGTCGCTGGGCAGGGAAGAACTGGAGGAGATCATCAGGCAGACCAAGGCGCTGGAGGAATATCAGGAAGAGCCGAACAGCAAAGAAGCTTTGGCCAGGATTCCCCTGCTGAAACGGGAGGATATTAAAAAAGAAGCGGAACCATATATAAACGAAGAACATGAAACGGCTGACGGCACATTGGTTCTGGAGCATGATATCTATACAAACGGGATCGCCTATCTGCGGTTTATGTTCGATATCGGGCAGATACCGGCAGAACTTTTCCCGTATATCGGCGTATTGAAGAATGTATTGGGCATGGTGGATACGGAGAATTATGCGTACGGAGACCTGTACCATGAGACGAATATAAAAACCGGCGGAATCAGCATCGTGGCGAATACCTATATCGATTCCCGGAATCTGTCGGAATACAAAGTGATGCTGGAAATAAAAGCAAAGATGCTTTATGAAAATATAGGGGAAGCCTTCCGCCTGGTGGAGGAGATCGCCCTCCGGTCCAGGTTCGGGGATAAAAAAAGGCTGTATGACGTGATCGCGGAGTTGCAGTCGCGGATGCAGGCGACTATGATGTCGGCAGGGCATTCCCTGGCGGCGGTCCGGGCGCTTTCCTATGTATCTCAGACGGCGGCCGTAGCGGAGCAGATCAGCGGAATTCCCCAGTACCGGCTGCTGGAAAAGCTGTCGGAGAGGTTCGAAGAGGAAAAAGAAGATCTGGAAGGAAAAATGACGGCGCTCGTTCATTCCATTTTCCGGCCTGAAAATTTCATGCTGGATTATACCGGGGAGAAAAAAGGCGCGCAGGGAATCGATGCGCTTGTCCGTTCGTTTAAGGAAAAATTATTTACCGTCCCGGTGGAAAAGAAAGCGTACCGGCCGGAGCTGTCAAAGAAAAACGAGGGCTATCTGACATCCGCCCAGGTGCAGTATGTATGCCGGGCAGGCAATTTTATCCATAAGGGGCTTCCCTATACGGGGGCACTAAAAGTATTGAAGGTAATGATGGGATATGATTACCTCTGGAACCGGGTAAGGGTAAAAGGCGGCGCCTATGGCTGCATGTGCAGCTTCGGGAAATCGGGGGACAGTTATTTTGTTTCTTATAGGGATCCGAACCTGGAAAAGACTGTGGATGTTTATGAAAAGGCGGCGGAGTATATCGAAGGATTCGAGGCGGACGAACGGACGATGACGCAGTTTGTCATCGGGGCGGTCAGCGACATGGATGTGCCGATGACTCCTGCCGCGAAGGGATTATATTCCCTGACGGGATATATGACGAAGCTTCCGTTTGCCAGCGTACAGAAAGAACGGGACGAGCTGCTGGGCGCTACAGCAGAAGCGATCCGCGGGCTTGCCGGGCATATACGGGCATTTATGGAGGAAGACTGCCTCTGCGTGGTGGGCAGCGAAGAAAAACTAAAAGAAAACAGAGAGATGTTCGGGAAATTGGAACCTTTGTTCCATTAAGAAAAAGGAGAAGACATTGGACCATCATTTTAAATCGGGGTTTGCCACTTTGATCGGGAGGCCGAACGTGGGAAAATCCACGCTGATGAATCATTTGATCGGGCAGAAAATCGCCATTACAAGCAGCCGTCCCCAGACGACCCGCAACCGGATACAGACAGTATATACTTCGGAGGAGGGGCAGATCGTATTTGTAGATACGCCCGGCATTCATAAGCCGAAAAACAAGCTGGGGAATTATATGGTGCATATTGCGGAGCGCGCGCTGACGGAGGTGGACGTGATCCTCTGGCTGGTGGAACCGACTACCTTTATCGGAGCCGGGGAGAGGCATATCATGGAACAGCTGAAAAAGGTAAAGACGCCCGTGATTTTGGTGATTAATAAAACGGATAAGGTAAAGAAGGAAGAAGTGCTGACCTTTATAGACGCGTACCGGAAGGAAATGGATTTTTCGGAAATCGTTCCCGTATCGGCGTTGAAGGGGGATAACACGGATACGCTCATATCCTGTATTATGGCGTATCTTCCTTATGGAGAACCTTTTTACGATGAAGATACGGTGACGGACCAGCCGGAGCGCCAGATCGTGGCGGAGCTGATCCGGGAGAAAGCGCTGCGGTGCCTGGAGGAAGAGATTCCCCATGGAATTGCAGTCGTTATTGAAAGCATGAAATTCCGCAGGAAGATAGCCGATATAGAGGCTACGATCATATGCGAACGGGAATCCCATAAAGGAATTATCATTGGGAAAAAAGGAGCGATGCTGAAAAAGATCGGAAGCCAGGCCAGGACGGAGATAGAGGATATGCTGGAGTGCAGGGTGAATCTGCAGCTATGGGTAAAGGTGAGGAAAGGCTGGAGGGACAGCGATCTGTATATGAAAAATTTCGGTTATAATCCCAAAGATTCCGAATAGGAAAGATAAAAAAAGCGAACCCTAACAGATAGAAGAAAGCCGCTGGCGGAAGCAAAACCGGTGGCGGCAGAAGTCAGGGGGCACAAGATGAAGGGATTAAATTACTGGCAACAATTCTTAAATACCGGCAGCGTGGAAGATTACTTAAAGTTCAGGGAAGTACAGGGAAAAGGGAACATATCGAAAGAAAATACCGTTATGGGGGAGAACCCGTATGCAGGAGTTTGTAAAGTTAACAGGGATTATACTGAAGACAGTGCCTATCGGGGAATACGATAGGCGCGTCGTTATTTTAACGAAAGAAAGAGGGAAGATATCCGTTTTTGCAAAAGGGGCGAGAAGGCCGAACAGCCGTCTGGCAGCGGCGGCTTCCCCGTTTGCGTTCGGCGAATTCAAGATTTATGAGGGAAGAACTTCTTATAATATGTCCGAGGCGGATATTCAGAATTATTTTGAGGGCCTGAGGGAGGATTTTTCCGCCGCCTGCTATGGGATGTACTTTCTGGAAGTAGCGGATTACTATACGAGGGAGAACAATGAGGAAATAGAAATGCTGAAACTGCTGTACCAGTCTTTGCGGGCGCTCCTGGCCAAAGGGCTGGATCGGAAACTGGTGCGGTATGTGTTTGAAATCAGGGCGTTGGCGGCGAACGGGGAATATCCCGGGATACCGAAAAGCAGGGAGTGGAAGGAATCCACGGTATATGCCATGGACTACATAGAAAAAAGCCCGATAGAAAAATTATACACTTTTTCGGTGGCGGGGGAAATCTTAGAGGAGCTGGAAGAGATAGCGGGGATATACCGGAGGAAGCATATGGACAGGGAGATGAAGAGCCTGGGGATTCTGGAAAGCCTTGGGATTTGATTTTAGAGTTGAAAAAAAGGAATAAGTCGGATATAATAGGTTGGATATGGAGGGTGAACGGATGAGCAGATGGAGATGGGCGAAATCGATAACATGCGTATTCCTGGCAGGCGCCGTTTTGTGCGGCTGCGGGGAAGGCGGAACGAAAAACCAGGAACCGGCCGCTTTGGATGCCGCGGCAGGAACCGAGATCGAGGTCATGAAGGACGGCAGTATCGTGGAAACGATCAATGAGGAATTCGGAGAGGCATATTATGACGAAACGAATCTGAGGGACATTCTGCTGGCCGAGGTGGAGAGCTTTAACGAAGGCCGGGACGACGGAGGAGTCGCCGTGGACAAATTCGAAAATACGGACGGCAGGTTGATTGTGCGGGTAAAGTATTCCTCTGCGGATGTTTATACGGCGTATAATACGGATTCCTATAACCATAAGACATTGTTTTGCGGAACGGTCGCCGAGGCGCAGGACAAGGGGTATAATTTTGACATTTCCCTGACCGATGCCAAAGGGGGGAAAACCATAGGGAAAGAAGATATCCTGGGCATGGGAAGCTCGAAAATATTGATTGCGGAGTCCCCTTCGCGCGTGAAAGTAACGGGAAAAATATTGTATGTGGGAGAGAATGTAACGGTTTCGGGAAAGAACCGGGCGGATATGCAGCCGGATGAGAACGGGGAAGCGTTAGGCAGATATTATATTATATATAAATAGGGCTAAAGGAGAAGTGGAGAGAAAATGGAAAAAACAATGGATAAGATCGTAGCGTTGGCGAAAGCAAGGGGGTTTGTATATCCCGGCTCGGAGATATACGGAGGCCTGGCTAATACGTGGGATTACGGTAATCTCGGCGTGGAATTGAAAAATAATGTAAAAAAGGCATGGTGGCAGAAATTTATTATGGAAAACCCTTATAACGTGGGCGTGGACTGCGCGATCCTGATGAACCCCCAGACATGGGTGGCATCCGGGCATCTGGGCGGCTTTTCCGATCCTTTGATGGACTGCAAGGAATGCCATGAGCGTTTCCGGGCGGATAAGATCATCGAAGATTATGCGGCGGAGCACCAGATAGCGCTGGATGGTTCCATAGACGGCTGGTCTCAGGAAAAAATGAAAAATTTCATCGAGGAAAACCAGGTTCCCTGTCCTACTTGCGGCAAACATAATTTTACGGATATCCGACAATTCAACCTGATGTTCAAGACGTTCCAAGGCGTTACCGAGGACGCGAAAAACACGGTATACTTAAGACCGGAGACCGCACAGGGGATTTTTGTGAATTTTAAAAATGTGCAGAGGACTTCCAGGAAAAAGATTCCTTTCGGCATCGGCCAGATCGGAAAATCATTCCGCAACGAGATCACGCCGGGCAATTTTACATTCCGTACCAGAGAGTTTGAGCAGATGGAACTGGAATTTTTCTGTGAGCCGGATACGGATCTGGAGTGGTTCGCTTATTGGAAGCAGTTCTGCATCGACTGGCTGAAGAAGCTTGGAATGAAAGAGGAAGAAATGCGCGTCAGGGACCACGACAAGGAAGAACTTTCCTTCTACTCCAAGGCGACTACGGACATCGAATTTTTATTTCCTTTTGGATGGGGGGAATTGTGGGGGATTGCGGACAGGACGGATTATGACCTGACGCAGCACCAGAATACTTCCGGCCAGGATCTGACTTATTTTGATGATGGAAAGAACGTAAGATATGTGCCTTATGTGATCGAGCCTTCCCTTGGCGCGGACAGGGTGGTGCTGGCATTCCTTTGCGCCGCTTATGACGAGGAAGAGATCGGGGAAGGGGATGTGCGTACCGTCCTTCACTTCCATCCGGCGCTGGCTCCGGTGAAGATCGGCGTGCTTCCTCTTTCCAAGAAACTGAACGAAGGGGCGGAGAAAATTTTTGCCAGTCTGTCGAAAAAATATAACTGTGAATTTGACGACAGGGGAAATATCGGCAAGCGTTACCGCAGGCAGGATGAGATCGGAACGCCTTTCTGCGTCACCTATGACTTTGATTCGGAGACCGACGGCTGCGTGACGGTGCGTTTCCGCGATTCCATGGAGCAGGAGCGGGTGGCGGTTGCAGAGCTGGACGCTTACTTTGCGGATAAATTCGATTTTTAAATAAGTGGGAAAGGAACAGAAACGACGATGAAACAATATGGGGTAAACGAACTGAGAAGGATGTTTTTGGAGTTTTTTGAAAGCAAAGGGCATCTGGCGATGAAAAGTTTTTCGCTGGTTCCCCACAACGATAACAGCCTTCTGCTGATTAATTCCGGCATGGCTCCCCTAAAGCCTTATTTTACCGGCCAGGAGATACCGCCGAGGAGGAGGGTGACGACCTGCCAGAAATGTATCCGTACCGGGGATATTGAAAATATCGGCAAGACGGCGAGGCATGGGACGTTTTTTGAGATGCTGGGGAATTTTTCCTTCGGGGATTATTTTAAAAGGGATGCGATCCGGTGGAGCTGGGAATTTCTGACAGAGGTAGTCGGACTGGATGCGGACCGTCTCTATCCTTCCGTTTATCTGGAAGATGATGAAGCTTTTGGCATATGGAATAAAGAAATCGGCATTGCGGCGGAGAGGATTTTCCGCTTTGGGAAAGAAGACAATTTTTGGGAACACGGTTCCGGCCCCTGCGGCCCCTGTTCGGAGATTTATTATGACCGGGGGGAAAAATACGGCTGCGGCAAGCCGGGGTGTACAGTAGGCTGTGACTGCGACCGTTATATCGAAGTATGGAACAATGTATTTACCCAGTTTGACAATGACGGCAAAGGCAATTACAGCGAACTGGAACAGAAAAATATCGATACCGGCATGGGATTGGAGCGTCTGGCGACCGTCGTGCAGGATGTGGATTCCATTTTTGATGTGGATACCATTCAGGCGCTGCGGGGCAGGGTCTGCGAACTGGCGGGAAAAGAATATAAGAAAAAATACGAATGGGATGTGTCCATCCGTATTGTCACGGACCATATCCGCTCCGCAACCTTTATGATTTCGGACGGCATCATGCCTTCCAACGAGGGCCGGGGATATGTGCTGCGGCGTATTATCCGCCGCGCGGCAAGGCATGGCAGACTGCTCGGCATAGAAGGGCAGTTCCTTGCGGATCTGAGCAATACGGTGATCGAGGGAAGCAAGGACGGCTATCCGGAGTTGGAAGAGAAAAAGGATTTTATTTTCAATGTGCTGACGCAGGAAGAAGGCAAATTCAATAAAACGATCGACCAAGGCCTTTCCATTTTGACGGAGATGGAAGCGGTTATGGAAAAAGAGGGCAAAAAGGAACTGGCGGGAAGCGAGGCTTTTAAACTGTACGATACCTATGGGTTCCCTCTCGATCTGACGAAGGAGATCCTGGAAGAAAAGGGATTTACCGTGGATGAAAAAGGCTTTGCGGAAGCGATGGAAGAGCAGAAGGTAAAGGCTCGTTCGGCGCGCAAAGTGACGAATTACATGGGCGCGGACGTAACCGTTTACGAATCCATCGATCCGAATATTACGACGGAATTTGTAGGCTACGACAGGCTGTCGCATGATTCCAGGATCACTGTGCTGACGACGGAGACCGAAATCGTGGATGCGCTGACCGACGGGGAGGCAGGGACGATTTTTGTGGAAGAGACTCCTTTTTATGCCACGATGGGCGGACAATGCGCGGACACGGGCATGATCGTTACGGCGGACGGCGCTTTTGAAGTGATCGATACCGTCAAGATGCTGGGCGGCAAAGTGGGACATATCGGCAGAGTGACAAAAGGCATGTTCAAAACGGGGGATACGGTAACTCTTACAGTAGATGCGGCAAGACGCGGGGATACCTGTAAGAACCATAGTGCCACCCACTTGCTTCAGAAGGCTCTGCGGACGGTGCTGGGAACCCATGTGGAACAGGCCGGTTCTTATGTGGACGGAGAAAGGCTGCGCTTTGACTTCAGCCATTTTTCCGCGATGACGAAGGAAGAGATTGCGAAAGTAGAAGCGATTGTCAATGAGCAGATTACAAATGCCCTTCCGGTCGTTACCAGTATTATGTCCATCGAGGAAGCGAAAAAAAGCGGCGCGATGGCGTTGTTTGGGGAGAAATACGGAGAAACGGTGCGGGTAGTCAAAATGGGGGATTTCTCCACCGAACTTTGCGGAGGAACCCATGTGGCGAATACGGGAACGATCGCTCATTTTAAAATATTGTCGGAAAGCGGCGTGGCGGCGGGCGTAAGAAGGATCGAAGCCTTGACCGGAAACGGCGTATGGAAATATTACGAAGGACTGGAAGCTGTCCTTGCGGAGGCAGCCAAGACAGTCAAGGCGGCTCCTGCAGACTTGGTGGAGCGTTTGAAACATCTGATGGCGGAAATGAAGGCTTTACAAGGCGAAAACGAGTCATTAAAGAGCAAGGCGGCGAAGGACGCTTTGGGGGACGTAATGGATCAAGTCCAGGATATCAACGGCGTAAAGCTTCTGGCTGCGAAAGTATCAGGGGTGGATATGAACGGGCTGAGGGATCTGGGAGACCAGTTGAAGGCGAAATTGGGAGAAGGCGTTATCGTCCTTTTCTCCGATCTGGACGGCAAAGTGAATTTGGTTGCCTTTGCGACGGAAGGGGCGATGGAGAAAGGGGCCCATGCGGGCAACCTGATCAAAGGAATTGCCGCGCTGGTAGGCGGCGGAGGCGGCGGCAGGCCCAATATGGCCCAGGCGGGGGGCAAGAACCCTGCGGGTATCGACGGCGCTATCGCGGAAGCTGCAAAAGTATTGGCGGGACAGCTGGGATAAAGGAGTCATGGCGCGGAAGCTTTGTGGAGCCGTTTGCGGTAAAAAACAAAATATTTCAAAAAACAGTTGACTCTGCCAAAATATGTGATATAATCCCGTTTTCAACACTTAAAATAGCTAATAAAGCCGGAATCCCTCGTAAAATAAGGAGATTCCGGCTTTTGATATTCTTAAAAATGTTGTATATTTCGGCTACTTTAAAAATTTT
>JAETNQ010000100.1 GCA_021772075.1 Lachnospiraceae bacterium | reverse complement strand
AAAAGTCACGGCGTACATCTGGATCTGTGGAGGGATTCGGAAAACCCGGAGAAAGACCAGGAACTGCCGGAGTTTTATGACGTTTTGTATATGGATGCAGACCATATCGTGGATGCAGCAGCGTTTTCTATTTTAATACAGGTGGAGATGATGATAAGCCGTGCGGAGTATGAGCATACAGCTTTGGGGAAGGAAGCGCACAACCTGGCTGTCCAGTATGCTTATAAGCTGGACAATCCAATGGACACAAAGGGGCTGGTAAAAAAACTTGCGGAAGCCACGGAGAATCCGGAAGCGCATAATATCCGGGAGATCATGGAGGACGCACAGGCTGAGATTGATTTCCTGCCCGATAACCAGATCGGCCTTATGCAGATGCATGAATATGGCTACCGTAATGACCTTGTCCTGCCCCTCACAATGGAGCGGGCTGTGGCTTTGCACAATGCAGGGCTGAATATCTATAGTCTGAATAAGGACGGGAGCCGTACCCTGATGAATACGGAAGCCGATATTCGGGATCAGGAAGGAATCTTTGGTATTGAGGACAGGGAGTGGGAAAGTTACCGGGTGATGGAAGCTGTGCGTGAAGAAAATGGGCAGCAGGAACACCAGAACGAAGATTTATTTTTCAGCAGCAATCAGGACAGCTATGCCATCTATCAGATCAAAGATGACAGCAAAGGCAGGGAATATCTGTTTATGGGTACGGAGTACCTGAAAAAGCAGGGAATTTCTGCAGAATATGATGATTACCAGATAGTTTACAATGACGTGCTTGGGGAAGATGAAACGCTGGATTCCCTATATGAAAAGTTCAATATCAGGCGGCCGCTGGATTTTATGGGGCATTCCCTTTCGGTTAGTGATGTAGTTGCTTTGAAAAAGGATGGGGAAATTTCGGCACATTATGTGGATTCTTTCGGGTATACAGAATTGCCGGGGTTCTTTTTCCAGAGGGAGAAAAGCAGGGATCAGGGGAAGGAAGCGGAGGCAGGACAGACAGCTCCGGGAGGAAAAATGTACCCGCCGCTTTATACACATACGCTTTCCTATGCAATGGAGCATAGCAGGGTGGATGATTACTTGGATTCGAGGAAGCTGAACTTTGACTGTAAAAAGGCCATCGAGGATGCAATCCGGAAGAATTTTGACGGGATGCACTTAGCACATGATGCCGCAGGGGAAGTCCTGGAGGAATATGGTGCGGAACGTGTGGTATTTATTCTTGCCAATACTGTACAGCAATTAGAACATGACGGACGGTTCTCTTTCGGAAATAAAGCGTGGGCAAAAGGATA
>JAETNQ010000064.1 GCA_021772075.1 Lachnospiraceae bacterium | reverse complement strand
TTGGGGATTTCATTCCAGTTAATATGCCAGCCATTACTTTTCTGAAATTTCTTCAAATACGTACGGCTTTCTATTTTAAATACTACGGTTTCCTTAATTTCACCTGTCTGTGTATCCTTTAAACAGGGAACTATTTCATCTATCCAAATATCAATACAGCCTTGTTCAACTGATGTCATAATAAAGCACCACCTTTAATTTTATTATAGCCTACAACACCTCTAGTTATCAACCCAAGAATTCCCTCCACTAGAAGCAATATTCCAGAATAATTTTTCCTAACTGTTTCAATGAATAATTATACCTTTTTAATACGACTGCCGGAGCAACTAAAATTTGTTTGAGTCCAATTAAAGAACGGAGAACCCTCACGCCCTCCGCCTTCTATCCTTCACCTTACAATACACCACCGCCACCGCTGTACTCACAAACGTCGCCGCAATCCCAGGCGCGATAATCCCTGCCGGGTTCACGCTCCCGTACTGCTGCCTATAAGCAATCATATTGACCGGTATCAACTGCAAAGAAGAAATATTCAAGATTAAAAACGTACACATCTCATTACTTGCAATCCGCTCCCGCTTTCCGCCCACACCCTTACTGTCACTTAAATAAGCCGGTTTCCCTCTCTCCTCCTCCAGCTTCGCCAGCTCCTCCATCGCTTTCAGCCCCGCCGGCGTACACGCCCAGCCAAGCCCCAGCACATTAGCGATAATATTCATAGAAATATACTCCCTCGCCGCATGCCCCTTTGGAATCCCCGGGAACATAAAAGAGACAAACGGCTGAATCCCTTTTGTCAGCTTTGCGATCAACCCGGAAGTCTGGGCAATCTCCATCAGCCCCACCCACAGCGCCATCACGCCCATCATGGTAATACATAAAGAAACCGCCTCTCCTGCGGAATTCAGCGCCGCATTGCTCACTTCTCTCATATTCCCCGTCATCGCGCCGTAAATAACCCCGGTCATAATCATAAATGCCCAAATATAATTTAACACAGCTCTCCTCCATTTTCATAAGCCGCCCTTATTAAAATATATTGAAGCATCCGCCTTTATATGAAATTCTTACATGTCGCAACGATCCGGCCATCACAATTTGTCATAAGTAATCTTCGGTAAATTCCACCGGTAATGGATCGCCAGCAGCCTCATCGCAACCACGCTTCCGGCTCCTGTCAGCATAGCTGCCTCTTCCCCGGCCCTCCTCCAGAAAAAAACACAGACACACGCTCCCAGAATCGAAGCGCTCGCATACACATGCTTTACAAATATATACGGCCGGTCCCCCGCCATCATATCCCGCAGCAGGCCTCCGCCAACCCCTGTAATCGTCCCAAGAAAAACCGGCAAAAAATAATTCATCCCCATATGATTATCAAAAGCCGCCCTCACTCCCACTACGGTAAATACGCCCAATCCCAACGTATCGGCCAACATCAGCACCTGCTGGAACCGCTGCCCTGACAGTTCTTGGTATCCTTTCGCCCTATCGGCATCCCCTAACTGTCTGAACCTCTTCCCCCGGAAATAAAAAACGACAAATACAAGCGCCGATGTAAGCACGGCGCTCAAAGCAAATACCGGTTCTGCAAACGCCTGAGGCGGGGCGATTCCCAGAATCATATCCCGAATAATCCCGCCTCCGACAGCAGTCACCATTCCGAGGATAACCACTCCTAATAGATCCATTTCCTTTCGAATGGCCGTCATTGCCCCGGAAAAAGCAAATGCGACCGTTCCGATAATATCGATAATAAAAAGCATATACTCCATTTCCATACCCCTTGCTTGCCAATGGCATCCGTTCTATGACCATCTCCTCAATCCATCTTTTACTTTTCCTCCCCCAAAAGCATCCGATAAACATCCCGCTTCCCAATCCCTCTGTCTTTAGCCACCATTTTCATCGCTTCTTTCCGCTCCGTCCCTTGCTCCTCATAATACTGCATATGCTCCTCTATGCTCATTTCCATCCATTCCAGCGCCGCTTCCTGCCGCTTCTCTTCCAGGCTTTTTCCTTGGATGACAAGTACATACTCCCCCCTCGGCTCGTTCTCTTCATAATACTTCAGCGCCTCTTCCATCATAAGCGGCATTACCGTTTCAAATTTCTTTGTCAATTCGCGGCATATGCTGATCTTCCTGTTTCCCAGGACATTCCATAACTCATCCAATGTTTTTTTTAAATGATGCGGTGCTTCATAAAGAATGATCGTCCTGCTTTCCCCTGCCAGCTCTTCCAGCACGGCTCTCTTCTCCTTTTTATCCGAAGGCAGAAATCCTTCAAAGCAAAATCTTCTCGTACTCAGCCCCGATAAAGTCAGCGCGGTAATACAAGCCGCCGCCCCGGGCAGGGAAGTCACCCGGATTCCCGCTTGGTGACAAAGCGCAACCAATGTTTCCCCCGGATCCGAAATCGCCGGAGTCCCGGCATCCGTAACCAGAGCCACATCTTTCCCTTCCTGCATCAATCCAATCAAATAATGCGCTTTCTCCACTTTGTTATATTCGTGGTAACTCGTCATAGATGTTTTTATCTGAAAATGATTTAATAGTTTTATACTGTTCCTCGTATCCTCTGCCGCTATAATATCCACATTGCGGAGCGTATCCAATACCCGAAACGTAATGTCTTCCAGATTTCCGATCGGCGTAGCGCATAAATACAACATTCCAGCCATATGCCACCTCTTTTCAATATCCGTAAATCTCATGTATCTCCGGCATATAAACCCCCGGCCTTTCATAAACAACCAACGGCCTTTCCACCGTCATCCGCGGCTTCCCGCCCCGGTTTGCCTCTATCAGCACCATATTCGGCTCTTTATCCACAAACGGATAGACAAGCTGCATCCTTTTCGGTTCTAATTTATACTTGCATAAAAGAACCATAATTTCAGCCAGCCGAAAAGGACGATGAACCATAAAGAAATTTCCTCCCGGCCGCAAAAGTTTTGCCGCTTGTCCGACCACATCCTCCAAAGTGCATAAAATCTCATGTCTGGCTATCGCTTTCGGCGCATCCGGATTCTTCAGTCCATGACCCCCTGTCATATAAGGAGGGTTGCATGTAACAACATCAAAAGAAGCAGCGCCGAATAACGTCCCTGCTTCCTTGATATCGCCCTGCACGATCGAAATTTTGCTTTCCAGTCCGTTCAATGCCACGCTTCGCCTTGCCATATCGGCGCTCTCTTCCTGGATCTCTAGTCCCGTCAAATGCGAAGCCCCTGTTTTTGCCTCCATCAGGATAGGAATGATTCCTGTACCGGTGCCAAGATCCAGCGTTTTATCCCCTTCCTTTGCCTTTGCAAAACCGGAAAGGAGAACGGCATCCATTCCAAAACAAAATTTCTCCGGGTTCTGAATAATCCGATAACCGTTCCTCTGCAATTCATCCAGTCTTTCGTTTCTCTTCAGGTTAATTGTCATCCAGTTTCGATTTTCCTTCCTGCTTTTCCAATTTCTCCAGCTTTTTTAACTCCTCGTCATTTACTTCCATCTTCATGTTCTTATGCTTCCGCTTAAATCTAAGCTGGCCCACCTTATACTCTTGTATTTCTTTTTCATCATCTTTTTCGATAATCACTTTTACCAGCTGGCGCAATACATTCACACTGTGAACGGTTCCTTTGTATCCATCGTCCGTCGTAACAAAATCCCCTACGTTCGGCAGCCGGCGGTTCAGATCCTCATAAGTTTCTTCTTCGTTCTTTAAACAGCACATCAGCCTTCCACAGACGCCGGAAATCTTCGTCGGATTTAAAGAAAGGTTTTGCTCTTTCGCCATTTTAATAGAAACGGGAATAAATTCCGACAAATAAGTGTGGCAGCAAAGCGCCCGGCCGCATATCCCGATGCCTCCCACAATCTTTGTCTCATCCCTCACCCCGATCTGCCGTAATTCTATTCTGGTTTTAAATACCGCTGCCAGATCCTTTACCAGCTCCCGGAAATCAATCCTGCCGTCCGCCGTAAAATAGAATAGTACTTTATTGTTATCAAAAGTATATTCTGCATCGATAAGCTTCATATCCAGATTATGTTTCCGGATCTTCTCCAGGCATATCTTAAAAGCTTCTTTCTCTTTTTCCTTATTCGATGCCTCCTGCTCATTATCTTTCTGTGTCGCAATGCGCAAAACAGGTTTTAAAGGCTGCACGACCTTCTCATTCTCAACGTCCCTTATTCCTCCTACCACAGTGCCGTATTCAATTCCTCTCGCGGTTTCCACGATCACGTGGTCGCCTTTTTTTATATTTAACCGGCCAGGATCAAAAAAGTATATTTTGCCTGCCGTACGGAAACGCACACCAATTACTTTTGTCATAATCTATCAACCTCACGAATTCTCTTTAATTGTCAGCAGCAACAGCTCCATTGTCAAATCAAAATTCACATTGGCGTTCAAGCGCTGTTTTGACTTGTCCAAGGCATGAATAATTTTTTCAATGCCTTCATAGGTACTTCTGTCAGCCACTCTTCTAATATACTGTATTTCTTCCCGGAAAATCAAGTGATTCGCATCATTTGTCGCCTTAAATAAAAGCACATCGCGGTACCATATGGAAAGAATATCAAAATAATCATTGATATCCAGCTGATATTCATTAATCTTTTTAATGGCAGTTACGATTTCACTGATTTCCATCTCATTAATATATTTTAAAAGCGTGACTGCCTCTTCTTTTACACGGTCAAATTCTTCGCTGGAAGCAAGCATTTTTGCCTTGCCGATATTCCCCCTGGCAAAAGCCACGCAGATATCCGCCTTATAATCCGGTGTCTGCAGCGTCTCCATCAAATACTTTTTCGCCTGGCTGTCCTTCACCGGCCTCATGTGAAGCGCGATACAGCGGCTTAAAATAGTAGGAAGCAATGATTCCAGGCTCGTCGTTAAAATGAGGATCACCGCATACTCCGGCGGCTCCTCCAATGTTTTCAGCAGCGCGTTCTGCGCCTGTACCGTCATCTTCTCCCCTTCGTTTATAATATACACCTTTCGGGAGCTGCTATACGGCTTGATCGCCACATCTCCGTTGATTTGCCTGCGAATATCCTCGACCCCGATGCTCCCTGGTTTTTCATGGGATACGTATATAACGTCCGGCTGGTTCTTTCCCGCCATCTGCCTGCATGAGCGGCATTCACCGCAGGGCTCCGCCATTCCGGAAGATATATCTATTTTTTCACATTGCAATGCCGAAGCAAAAACCTTTGCAATAAATTCTTTCCCCGAATTCTTCTCTCCAATTAAAATATATGCATGGGATACCTTGCCCAGCTTCAAAGCATTTTGGAGATGCTCTTTTATCTGTTCCTGCCCTATGATATCTGCAAACTTTGCCATCTATAAACCTCCTCAGGTGAAAATATCCAAAAGCAGCCCCCTGATTTCACCTATCTTGTTCAGTATACTTAAATTATCTTTTTCATCCTTTACCAGCTCCTGCGCCAGCTCATCCAATTTTTCATCCACCAGGCGCACAATGCCGTATACCCTGTGACGCCCCCGCCTATCCAGAAAATTTTCTCTCGAAAACGAATGGGAGCGGTTGACAATCTCATTTAAAAAGTCTTTTACCAAACTACGGTACCTTCTCATATCTTTAATGTTCCGATGCTTTGACAGCTTATCCCCCTGCATTGTGATTTCTTCCATTAAGGAAGTAAGTCTTGCCTGAAGCTCCTGCTCTTCGATATGGCTGACCAATGTAAACTTAAATGCCCCGTCCCCCTGCGTTTGCTGAACCGGCTGTTCTATCTGCATCGGTTTATTGATCTGATTGACCTTAATATCCATACGAACTCCTCCCCGTCCGGATCCTATACCTCAATAACACGAATCATATTGGTATTTCCAGCGATTCCTAGCGGCACCCCTGCAGTCAGAACCGCCACATCCCCTTTTTTTACATACCCGCCTTTCTCTACTGCACAGATCGCCTCATTGAATAAATCATCCGCATTTTCCTCTTTTTCAATCAGAATAGGCACTACCCCCCATGTTAAATTGAGTTGTCTGCATACTCTTGGGTTCACTGCGCATGCGATCACCGGGCAGCACGGCTTATATCTTGCTATCATCCCTGCCGTAAATCCTGACATTGTTACAGTGACAATAGCGGCCGCATGCAGATCCGATGCCGTCGTGCATGTAGCATGTGAGATTGCCGCCGTTACATCCGGAAAAACGGTGCTGATCCGTTTTTTCATCCGGGAAACATAATCAATATCTTTTTCCGAACGCTCTGCAATTTTGGCCATTGTTTTTACAGCCTCTACCGGATATGCCCCTGCCGCGCTTTCTCCAGAAAGCATAATAGCCGTGGTTCCGTCATAAATTGCATTCGCAATATCCGTAACTTCCGCCCTTGTCGGTCTCGGGTTTCTGATCATGGATTCCAGCATTTGTGTTGCCGTAATAACATGTTTTCCCTGCTCTTCCGCCATTTTTATCATCTTTTTCTGCAATACCGGAACCTCTTCCAGAGGAATTTCCACGCCCATATCTCCCCGAGCCACCATGATCCCGTCTGACACAGATAATATTTCTTCCAAATTCTGAATCCCCTGCATATTCTCAATTTTGGCAATTACTTTCATGAAACTGTTGTGTTCCTTCAGAATCTTCCTTAATTCCAGAATATCCTCTTTACACCTTGTGAAAGAAGCCGCAATAAAATCATATCCCAGTTCGCATCCAAAAATAATATCCTCCCTGTCAGTATCATTAATATACGGCATGGATAAAATAGCATTCGGAACGTTTACTCCTTTATGATTGGATACCCATCCTCCATTGATTACCGTACAGATAATTTCCTCGCCTTGGATTTTATCCACCGACATTTCGATCAATCCATCATCGATCAGAATGGACATCCCTTCTTTTATATCATTCTTCAGATTTTTGTAGGTAATCGAAGCCCTTTCGGAATCCCCCATAATTTCTTCCGTCGTTAATATGAACTTCTGCCCCTCTTTCAGTTCCGCTTTTCCTCCAGCAAAATCACGGAGCCTGATTTCAGGACCTTTCGTATCCAGCAATGTGGCAATCGGAAGTTTCAGCTCCCCGCTTATTTTTACTACTCTTGCAAATTTCTTTTTATGCTCCTCATGGCTTCCATGGGAAAAATTAAAACGTGCGACATCCATCCCCGCCAGCATCAGTTCTCTTAATTTATCTTCGCTTTCGCTCGCCGGTCCTATCGTACAAATAATCTTTGTTCTTCGCATTTTGTTTCTGTCTCCTTTACTTATGATCTGTCTCTTTTTTTAATATGCCTTATCTATATCCTTTGCATTCTACGCATCTTTTATTACCCTAATGCCTCCTCTTTCTATTCCCTGAACATGAAGGCCTGCTTTTTCATACGATAAAAGTATATCGATCATTTTCTCATCCAGCCTTTCCCCAGGAGTAACAAACGGGATGCCTGGCGGATATAAGTTGATAAATTCACCCGCCGTCCGTCCATAGCTTTTTTCTAATTCTACTAATTCCTGTTCTCTTTCATATGCCGCAAAAATGGACATAACCGTTTCATTCCTGCAATTCATATCCAGCGGTATCCATTTTTCCTTCCCTGTCGAAATATCATCCGCTTTTACCGCCTCATCTATTTCTAATAACGCTCTTTCCAGACGATCTATACCCTCCTGTGTGTCCATCATGGAAAAAATAGCAAGCGTATATCCGCCGGCTGCCATTTCCATTTGTAAATGATATTCTTTTCTTAAAATATCATATAGCTGCTGTCCGGTCAGCATCCCTTTTTCTGCATATATTACCGCTTTACACGGATCCAGCCCTTTTCTTTCCCCTATCTTAATAAAAGAATTCCCCTTGATCTTCTCCGCCATCCGCCCTTTGCGTTCTTTTAACCGCTCCAGACGTTCCGTCCCTTCCTTTTCCAACATATCCAGACAGCTGCTGATTGATGCCAGCATTACATAAGACGGGCTGCTTGTCTGAAAAATTTTCAAAAATCTTTCCAGCCTTCGCTTGTCAACCAGATTCCCATTCACATGCAGCAACGCAGTCTGCGTCATAGACGGTAATGTCTTATGCAGACTATGGATCACAATATCAGCTCCAAGCCTTGCGGAATTCTCCGGATAATCTTTATGGAATCCGAAATGAGCCCCATGGGCCTCATCCACAATCAACGGCTTTCCATATTTATGCGAGATATCCGCTATTTCCTTTACATTCGATACGACTCCCTCGTACGTAGGAGACGTTATGATGACTGCCTCCACATCCGGCAGTTCCCTCAACGCTCTCTCTACCGATTCGGGTTCTATTTCTCCGGCTGCCCCGCATTCCTTCCACAGTCCGGGATAAAGATATGCTACTTCCAGCTCCTGCAAATAGGTGCCATGATATACTGATTTATGGCAATTCCTTGCCATCAGAATTCGCCCGCCTTTTCCACACACGGCACAAACAGCGCTTAATATTCCACACGTGCTTCCATTAACAAGAAAATATGTCTTTTCCGCGCCATAAAGCGCAGTTGCTCTTTTCTGCTCTCTTTCAATGATTTCCTCTGCCTGGTGCAGATTGTCAAATCCATCGATCTCCGTAATATCAATCCCATATACTCTGGCTAGAATTCCTTCTGCCGATTCCGGATTCCTCTTATGCCCCGGCATATGAAACGGATAATAACCTGAGTTTTCATATTCTATCAGTCTCTTATATAGTTCTGCCACACTTTTATCCCTGATACTGTATTGTCATTCCTTCCTCATGAATGGAATTTCCTGGTTCCTTTTTTGGCATATATCTTCTATGCTCCTTATGGAACTTCATTGTTTCCAGCAAAGAACAATATTTGTCGGCGGTAGTTACGATCCACGCCTCCCTGCATTGGGGCGGAATCACGGTCAGCGGCCACATATGCTTCTTAATAATATCCTTTTCCCGCTCCGTCAGATTATATTCCTTCGATGCATTTCTAAGCGCTATGCCCGGATGATAAAAGCCATGAAGCCTCTTAATATCCCTATGATATTTATCATGCCAATCATACAAAAAATAGTCATGAAGCAGCGCTCCTCTTACCAGTTCCCGCTGATTACAAGGTATATTCAGCTTCCTGCTGATCGCAAGGCTATAAATCGCCACATTGATACAATGGCTGTTCACCGTCATATTTCCATGCTGAATATAATCCCTCGTTTTCAGAAAATTGTCAGACATAAGAATATCATTTCCATATTCCTTTAATAAGTCATTCCACTCTTTTTGCTTCTCAAAAAACTTCCTGAATTTTTTTCTTTCTCTTTCGCTCGCCTTTTTTTTATTTTTCATTTCTATACCCCATATCCGCTTCATCGGACTCCAATTTTCCCCATAACTACAGGCCCTTGGGGCTTATGACCAAATTGTCCGCGCCCTTCCTGCTTAATAATAACACACAACAGGGAATCCAGTATATACATATTCATAAATTATTTTTGCATTTTCATAAGGAAGATTAATGCAGCCGTGCGAACCATTCGTCAAATAAATCTCCCCTCCGAAAGAACTTCTCCATGTAGCATCATGCATACCGATATTCCCATTAAAAGGCATCCAAAAATTAACCGGCGTTTCATATCCCGGTCCTCTGAGAACCGCATTCTTTGTTTTATAGGTCAGTCCGAAGACGCCTGCCGGAGTATTCCATCCCCTAGAGGCGTTTCCAGATACAAAATCGCTCTCCAGAACCATTTTTTTCTCTACATAAAGATAAAGATGCTGCTTTCCTAAATCAATTTCCACATACGTATCCCCGATATCTTTATCACCAGGCTGGGCAGCCGTATAGCTATATACAGGTTCTCTTTTTACTGCTTCCCCTTTTTGCAGATTCCTAATTAATTCCTCTTTCTCCGCATCCCTATCTGTTTTCCATCCATATGCACCGCTTTTTAATTCTATTTCCCTTCCATCCGTCGTATGGAATATCCTGTTTTTCCCATAAGTATCATATTTTTTGGCCTGTTCAGTTACAAATTCCCCTATTTTTTCTTCATCCAGACTGACCGTATTTCCATCAATAATCACCCATTCATGAATCATATCCGCATCCACAAATACTTCGCTTCCATTCCAATTATAAGTGATTTCCGACTGCATATACTTATTTGCTTTATCCCTCGCACCCGCTAATATTTTATTTTCTTCTTCTATTTTTGCCACTTTATAACAGCCTTTTTCTTCCAGATCTATCTTTCGTTCTAATGCTTCAAGAGCCTCTTCTATCGCTTTCCCTGTTTTCTCTTTTTCGATCTGCGTCCCCGGATCCGCTTCTACTATCACATATTCTTTTTCCTTATTCGAATATGTAATATAAGCATCTTTAGGGCTTCTAATATTGATTGCCTGAAAAAAAACAAGTTCCCCTATTTTTCGCTCCAACGCTTCTTTATCATACACCGCTTTCCATGGAAAGCCATAATAATGCTCCTGAAAAAATCCCAATATCCACCATTCCGGTCTCTGCTCTTTCTTTATCTTTACTAAAGCATCATCAATTAAAAAATGCATATCGATTTCTGTTGGTACAATAACATCTTCTACGCCTTCCCTGCCATATATTTCCAACACATAATCGTTCATGCGGGAATAAAGTAATTCTTCCACCTCCATAGGTGTCTTATAACCCATATCTTCCCCGCCTATCATCGTATGGTAATAATAATGGTTTTCAAAATATAAAGAAATAGCAATATAAGTCAATACAATTAAAACAAATATAGAAATCAACGCAGCTATTCCTAATTTTTTCCATAGCAGCTTTTTTCCTCTCATATCTATCCTCCTAATATAAATATATCGGATAAATTCTATTCTAATTAATATAATGAAATGCATAAAAATTGCCCCGGGCATAACAAGCCCGAAGCAACCGCCTACCGATGAGACATCGGGGATTCGAACCCCGGACAACTTGATTAAAAGTCAAGTGCTCTACCAACTGAGCTAATATCCCATATTATTATAAAAATAATATTAATCTACGAACGCTCTATATGCTATCATAAAAATACACAAAAGTCAATGTTTAACTTTTTATGATTCCATAATTTTATAAAAACCTTGCAATTATATTAACAAATAATTACAAGGTTCTTCATTTATTAATGCCCAGAACCGGAATCGAACCAGTGACACGAGGATTTTCAGTCCTCTGCTCTACCAACTGAGCTATCTGGGCATTGAGTAGCGGGGACAGGATTTGAACCTGTGACCTTCGGGTTATGAGCCCGACGAGCTTCCAGACTGCTCCACCCCGCGCTATTCTATTATTTTATTATCAAGGTCTTCAGACCTGAATGGATGGAGGTGGATTCGAACCACCGAAGCAATTTGCAGCAGATTTACAGTCTGTCCCCTTTGGCCACTCGGGAATCCATCCATATAATATAGTAACTCATAAAGGCTGGCTTTTTAAGTTCTCAGCTTTAAGCCGATGATCGGACTCGAACCGATAACCTGCTGATTACAAATCAGCTGCTCTGCCAATTGAGCCACATCGGCATATAAATGGGACCTATAGGGCTCGAACCTATGACCCTCTGCTTGTAAGGCAGATGCTCTCCCAGCTGAGCTAAGATCCCATATGATTACTTCTAAAATGTACATATTCTAAACGACCCGGATGGGACTCGAACCCACGACCTCCGCCGTGACAGGGCGGCGCTCTAACCAACTGAGCCACCGGGCCACTATATATCATAATAAATTCATACCCTCAAAACCGAATACCGCCCCTACAGGCTCCTCCAGGACACCAGCCAGTCCTCCCGCGATGGGTAAGCCCTCGGCCGATTAGTACGCGTCCGCTCCGCGCATTGCTGCGCTTCCACTCCGCGCCCACCTACCCCGTCCTCTCCGGGGGGCCTTACCGCTTCCGCG
>JAETNQ010000063.1 GCA_021772075.1 Lachnospiraceae bacterium | reverse complement strand
TGCTACTACTTCGTATCCTTCTGCCCCAAACATCTGTCTGAAAGCAAGACGACCGATACGGCCGAAACCATTAATTGCTACTCTTACTGCCATTTTAGTTTCCTCCTAGAAAATAATTTGTTTATATTATTTTGCAATCATCCTTGAACGATTGTCAAAACTTTATCAGCAGGATTATTTTACCTAATTTGTCCAGAAAATTCAAGATGTAAATCAAAAATATTTGCAATTTGCCGGTTTTTTTATAAATTCTTTACAATTTTATCTGCCTCGGGCTCCGATTCGAAAAAACGGTGTAATATTGATAGCCGCAAGCCCTTAAAATATCCGCCGCCCTGTCAAATCCTTCCGCTATTCTCTGCGGGGCATGGGCATCGGAACCGATGGTAATAATCTCCCCGCCCAGCTCATGGTAGCGTTTGATAATACCGGTGCATGGATTCAGCTCCCGAAGCCCATAGCGGACCGCACCGGTATTGATTTCTATACCCTTTCCGCTTTCCGCCAGGCGGCGCAGTATAGGATCCAGAATATCCGCATAACGGCCATAAGAATAGTTTTTATCCTTTTCCGGCCCATAACGCACCACATAATCCAGATGTCCATATACGTCAAAATCATCGAATGCTGTTAAGTTATCCAATATGGACTGAAAATATTCGCGGTATGCCTCTTCTTCTTTTCTTCCTTCATAAAACCCGGGATAATAAGGATCCCTCTTATTACAGATATGGGAAGATGCAATGATGAAATCAAAATCATATTTTTTCGTATATTCTTTTAATTTTCCGGCAATATGGGGCTGTATGCCAAGCTCCACGCCGAAGTTAAGGCCGATCTTTCCTTCGTATTTTTCCCTGCACCGGTCGAAGCCAGACCGGTAAGCATCCGTATCCAGTTCAAAACATCCCTGTTCCTCCGACGGCAGATAAGGAAAATCCATATCCATATGTTCCGTAAAACACAGTGTTTCCATTCCCATGGATATCGCTTTTTCGATCATGCTTTCCATAGGGCTTTCCGAGTCTCCGGAAAAAGAAGTATGTAAATGGCAGTCCGCCAGAATCTTCATGAAATATCCTCCCTCCTTTTGATCGTCCCGCCGCCGAGCACGCAGCCGTCTTCATAAAATACGACCGCCTGTCCCGGCGTCACCGCCCTTACCGGTTCCTCAAAGGTGCATTTGATTTCATCCTCCCCTGTCTTTTCCACCGTGCAGAGAGCGCCCCTATGGCCATATCTTATTTTTGCCATTACTTTTCTTGGCGATTTTAAATCTTCCATCCCCATATAATTGATTCTGCCGCAGAGCAGTTCCGTTGAAAATACGTCCCCGCTTTCTCCGATCACCACTTCATTCGTCTCCGGCAGGATCTGCGTCACAAATACCGGATGCCCCATAGCCAGATGCAATCCCTTTCTCTGTCCTATCGTATAGTGCGTAATCCCTTTGTGCTCCGCCAGTATCTCGCCGGAAGAAGTGATAAAATTCCCCGGCCCCGGAACCCGTTCCTTCGCCTGGCGGTCTATAAAAGCCGCATAATCGTTATCCGGCACAAAGCATATTTCCTGGCTGTCCGGCTTATGCGCCACAGGAAGACCTTTACGTCCGGCTATTTCTCTGATTTCTTCTTTTTCGTAATCGCCTATAGGCATCAGGGTATGCGCCAGCTGATGCTGCGTCAGCCCATAGAGGGCATAAGTCTGGTCCTTCCGGGCCGCTGCCGAATGACAGACGGCGTATCTGCCGTTTGGAAGCTTTTTTATTCTGGCATAATGCCCAGTGGCGATATAGTCCGCCCCGATGGCAAGGCTCCTTTGCAGCAGGGATTCCCACTTCACGTAACGGTTGCACGCAATGCAGGGGTTCGGCGTCCTTCCCTGGAGATATTCCTCTACAAAATAATCCATCACTTTTTCTTTAAATTCTTTTTTAAAATTCATGACATAATACGGAATCTGCAAATATTCAGCCACCCTTCTTGCATCTTCCACAGCCGAAAGGCCGCAGCACCCGCCCTGTTCCTCCACAGCGTTCCGGCCTTCCTCCTGCCATATCTGCATGGTTACGCCTATGACTTCATATCCTTGTTCCTTTAACAGACAGGCCGCAACGGAAGAGTCCACTCCCCCCGACATGCCCACTACCACTTTTTTCTTCACTCTATTTTTTCTCCGTTTCTGTATCGCTGTCTTTAATAACCTTCCAGCATTCCAGTAATTTTTCCATAGAAAACGCGGCATTTGCCGGACTGGTGGAAGGCAGCCGTATGATCTCCTTTTTTGCCTTTTCCTTACAGAACTTATCGTAAAGCCGACATGCCTTGTCCCCGTTTCCATAGATCTTCTCAATATGGCCGACCGCCAAAAGCCCTGCGATATCGTTGGCCTCCACGTTCTTGATCGAACTGTCGCTGGAACCCTCGATATCGCAGGAGCTGATCACATCCCATATAGCGATGCCATGTTTTAACAGCATCGTCTTCTTTTCTTCCATGGAAGACGGCGTCTCCTCTTCCAGGAGAGCCGCCAGCAATTTCCAGAAACGGTTCTGCGGATGTCCGTAATAAAAAGCATTTTCCCTCGATTTGACCGAAGGAAACGTTCCCAGGATCAGTATCCTTGATTTTTCATCGCAGACCGGTTCAAATGTATGTGCTACGCGCATTTTAATATTCTTCCCCGCTCTCTTCTTCGTGGATATCCGATTTCGGCTGTACCAGCCCTTCGATATGAATGCCCTTTTTCTGGGCGTAATCCCATAGCGCTGCATGGATAGCCTCTTCTGCCAGCAGGGAACAATGCACTTTTACCGGCGGCAGACCGTCGAGCGCCTCCATGACCGCTTTATTCGTCACTTTCATCGCCTCTTCAATACTTTTCCCCTTTACCAGCTCCGTCGCCATGCTGCTTGTCGCCACGGCGGCTCCGCAGCCGAAGGTTTTGAACTTGCAGTCTCGAATGATTCCGTCGTCATCAATATCCAGATATATGCGCATGATATCGCCGCATTTTGCATTTCCTACCGTGCCGATGCCGCTGGCGTTTTCGATCTCGCCCACATTCCTTGGATTTTCAAAATGATCCATTACTTTATCGCTATACATAATTTTTACCTCTTTTCTTCCCGCCTTCTTCAGACTTGATAAAATCCTCATACAGAGGAGACATATTGCGCAGTCTTTCCACAATCTCCTTTACCGCTTCTACTGTCCGGTCCATTTCTTCCATCGTATTTTCCCAGCTCACCGTAAGCCGCAAAGAGCCGTGGGCTATTTCATGCGGAAGGCCGATGGCCAGCAGCACATGGGAAGGATCCAAAGATCCGGAAGTGCATGCAGAGCCGCTGGAAGCGCATATCCCTTTCCGGTCCAGACTGATCAGCAGGGATTCTCCTTCGATAAACCGAAAACTAAAATTTACATTATTGGAAAGCCGCCGTCGGGCGTCGCCGTTCAGCCTGCAATACGGAATTTCCTTCCCAATCCTTTCCATCAAATAATCTCTAAGTTCCTCTTCTTTCCTGCTCCTCTCCTCCATATGGGAAAAAGCAAGCTGGGCCGCCCTTCCAAGCCCTATGATGCCTGGTACGTTCTCCGTACCCGCCCGCCGTCCGCGTTCCTGCTGTCCCCCATGCAGAAAAGATCGAATCTTCACTCCCGTGCGGATATAAAGAAATCCCGTTCCTTTCGGCCCGTGGAATTTATGGCCGCTGGCGCTGAGCATATCGATATTCATCTCATCCACCCGGATCGGCAAATGGGCATATGCCTGCACCGCGTCCGTATGGAACAGCACATTATGTTTCCTCGCCAGCGCGCCGATCTCCCTGATCGGCTGTATCGTCCCTATTTCGTTATTGGCAAACATCACGGAAATTAATATCGTATCCGGCCGGATTGCCGCTTCCAGTTCATCCAGTTTCAAAATACCATTTTCATCCACATCGATATAGGTCACTTCATATCCCCGCTGCTCCAAATACTGGCAAGTGTGGAGAATAGCATGATGTTCGATTGCCGAGGTTATCATATGCTTTCCCTTCCCGGCATACGCTTCCGCCGTTGCCACCAGCGCCCAGTTATCGGACTCGGAACCTCCTCCGGTAAAATAGATTTCGCTGCTTTTCGCTCCGAGAGTAGATGCTATCTGCTCCCGCGTTTCCGCCACGGCCTTTCTGGCCGAGGCTCCGAGGGAATAAATGCTGCTTGGATTCCCATAAAAATCCGTAAAATAGGGAAGCATCGCTTCCACTGCCTCCGGCGCCGTTTTTGTCGTCGCCGCGTTATCTAAATAAATGAATTCTCCCATTTTCTATTATCAATCCTTTCTTTTTCAATTCCTAGTAAACCACTACGAATTAAGTGTTTTCACTATACCACTCCTCCTCTGTTCTGTCAATAAAACGTGGCGCATATATTTATAAACAAATTCCTCCTGCAGGTTATGCATGAAAAAAAATAATCCTCTCATTACTGGTACTATTATTCTCACGATTACCGGATTTGCCAGCCGCTTTATCGGCTTTTTTTACCGTATCTTTCTATCCCGCGTATTCGGTGCCGAAGGTATGGGCCTTTATCAGCTTACTTCCCCGGTACTCGCCCTCACTTTTTCAGTTACCGTATCCGGTATGCAGACCGCCATATCGAAATACGTAGCGAGCGAAACGTCCACCCGCGATTACCGTTCCTCTTTCCGTACCTTGCTGACCGGCTTTAGCATTTCCATGCTGCTGTCCGCCGTCTGTACTGCATATATATACATATTTTCCGATACCATCGCCGAACGGCTGCTTTTTGAACCGAGAACCGCCCCTCTCCTGCGGATCATTTCCCTTTCCATCCCTATGGCAACGGTCCATTCCTGCATTAACGGTTATTTTTATGGTATCCGAAAAACTGCGGTTCCATCCCTTACCCAGCTTGCGGAGCAGATCGTGCGCGTGGGCAGCGTTTACTTCATTTATGCCATATACCGGGCAAACGGTTATTCTCCAACTATCAGCTTCGCAGTCGTCGGTCTGGTCATCGGCGAAGGAGCTTCCATGCTCGTATCGCTCATTGCCATTTACTTCCGCTTTTATTCCCTGAGCGCCTCCAGACGACTGGTCTCCCAGATCAAAATGCCGGTCTCCTCGTTCCGGCAGAATGCAGGGCGTCTGCTCTCGCTGTCAGTCCCTCTGTCATTAAACCGCACACTGATTAATTTCCTGCAAAGCATAGAAGCCATTTACATTCCGCAATGTCTGCTGCGTTACGGGTACGATAACGCCAAAGCCTTAAGCGTATACGGCGTGCTGACGGGAATGGCCCTTCCTCTGATCCTGTTTCCTTCCGCCATTACCAACTCCATTTCCGTCCTCCTCCTCCCCATTGTTTCGGAAGCGGACTCCGTCGGAAACCAAGGGACAATCCGCACGGCAGTCCGCAAATCCATACAATACTGTCTGCTTCTCGGTTTTCTCTGCACCGCCTTTTTTCTCTGTTTCGGAAGGCTGGCAGGAATGCTCCTGTACCATAATGCCCTTGCCGGCAGCTTCATCCTCACCCTCAGCTTTATCTGTCCCTTCCTGTATATTGCCAGCACCTTAAACAGTATTTTAAACGGACTCGGCAAAACAGCCCAAACTTTTGCTTTCAGCATGTTGAGCCTTTTGTTCCGCCTCTTGTTCGTCTTCTATGCCATTCCCATTTTCGGCATCCAAGGCTACCTCTGGGGTCTCCTTGCCAGCCAGCTCCTGCAGACCATGCTCTGCATACTGGCCGTCAGAAAATATATAAAATAATAAATTTCATGTATTATTTTGCTCATATTTATATATCATCACCCTTGCATACCTCCTTCCGATGAATTATAATAAAATGGTTGTGAAATTAATACTTTAATGTACTCTTTCCGCAACCACTCATCCCATACATGATAGGAGGTATGCACCCATGTCTTTTGAATTCATAAAAAAACTTCCCACGCCGGATGAGATCAGGAAACAATTTCCGGTGCCGGAAAAATTGGCAATGCTAAAACAGGAAAGGGATGCCGAGATCCGGGAAGTTCTTACCGGGAAAAGCGATAAATTCCTTGTGATTATCGGCCCATGTTCTGCGGATAATGAAGATGCCGTCTGCGACTACGTAACCCGGCTGGCAAAAGTGCATGAGCAAGTAAAAGACAAGCTTATCCTGATTCCCAGAATTTATACTAACAAGCCGCGCACTACGGGGGAAGGTTATAAAGGCATCGTTCATCAGCCGAACCCCGAAAAAAAGCCCGACTTTCTCGCCGGACTGATTGCTATGCGCAAAATGCAGATACGCGCCATCGATGAATCCGGCCTGACGGCGGCGGACGAAATGTTATATCCCGAAAACTGGCGCTATGTCTCCGACATTCTTTCCTATGTGGCTATCGGCGCACGTTCCGTCGAAGACCAGCAGCACAGGCTGACCGTCAGCGGCTTTGATGTTCCTGCAGGAATGAAAAATCCCACCAGCGGCGATTTTTCCATTATGCTGAACTCCGTTTACGCGGCCCAGCACCCCCATTCCTTTATTTACAGAGGCTGGGAAGTTAAAACTACGGGCAATGACCTGACACACACCGTCTTAAGAGGGTCTGTCAATAAGTATGGAAGAAGTCTTCCCAATTACCACTATGAGGACTTAAATACCCTTCTCTCCCTCTACGCAGAACGGGATCTGAAGAATCCCGCCTGCATTATCGATGCCAACCATAACAACTCCAATAAACAGTTCAAGCAGCAGATACGCATCGTGAAAGAAGTTATGCACAGCAGAAAACTGAACTCCGACATCCATCAGCTGGTGAAGGGAGTCATGGTTGAAAGTTATATCGAAGAAGGCTGCCAGAAAATCGGAGAAGGCGTTTATGGGAGATCGATCACCGATCCCTGCCTTGGCTGGGAAGATTCCGAGCGTCTTATTTATGATCTTGCTGACAGTATATAAAGCGGACGATGCCGTTAAAATATTTTCAGAAATGCGGAAAGCAGCTTAGGATTGATGTAGCTTTCCATCGCGCTGCCGATTATAATAACTCCAAGAATCAATAAAAGCTGTGCCATCTTCCGCATCAAATATTGTTTTTTCGTTCCATACCGAAAATCGGCCGCCTTTTCCTGATGATATAAAGCGGCGCTTAGCTGGTAACACCAGTTCATCAGCATAACACAGGCCGGAACTAGCAGCAGGTATTGCGGCAGGATACCTGCCGCAACCAGCCCAATTCCTTTCAGCCCATAACGGATCGATGCCACTGATAAAAAAATTCCTGCCATCGTCCCCATCCACAGGGCAAAAAGAGAGACCGCGTAAACGCCAACATAAGTCGTAGCAAGGACGCATAAGAAAAACGCCGTCCCTATCCTTTCCTTCAGCACATATAAAAAGAAAGAGCCTCCATCCACTTCCAGATACCGCAGCCGGCTTAAAGAAGCTGCATTCAGCAGTTCCATATCCTGCAAAAATAAATTTCTCCATATATTCATCGCAAAAACGCCAATTAAAAATCCTCCCAAAAATAAATACAGCCAGCTGATATGCCGGCTGTCCGTTCGATATATGCGGTGCATTCTTTTTCTCCCTGGCGCCATAACATTTATATAATATATGTCCGGCGCCAGCAATACATACTTCATCCCCCCACATTCTTAACAGTATTTGTCCTTATAGCACATAATGGCGGCAACTGTTTTGGAATCCTCAATTTTCCCCTCCATGATCATTTTGGTCAATTCCTCTATAGAAAAAGCTTCCACATGAATGAATTCATCTTCATCCAGATGCTGCTTCGTCTTGATCAGGTTTTTTGCCGTATAGATATCTATCTTTTCGTTACAGAAAGCCACGGTAGTGCGGATTGTAATCAGCCGCTCCAGTTCATCGGAACGGTATCCCGTCTCCTCTTCCAGCTCCCGTGCCGCCGCATCCCTTGTCGGCTCATCCGGGCCGTTTAAACCTCCCGCCGGAATTTCCAATGTATACCGGTCCAAGGCGTTGCGGTATTGCCGTACCATCAACAGCTTTCCATCCTCTCTGACAGGAACTACTGCAGCCGCGCCCTTATGGCCGATAAAATCCCATTCTACAACATTTCCGTTGGGAACCTGAACTGTGTCCTTATAAAAATCAACGATCGCTCCATGATAAACCAGTTCCCGGTCCAGCCTTTTAAACTCCTCCGCCATTCTTTCCGCCCTCCTTTTAAAAATATCGTTTCTTTTTGCTGTTCCTTATTCCCTTAAAAGCTTTTCCACGCTTACCAGCTTCACGCAAAGCACGAACAGATCGGCAGCCGCTTCCAGCTCTTCCTGTGTCGGGAAAGTAGGCGCGAGACGGATATTGCTGTCCTTCGGATCCTTTCCATAGGGAAATGTCGCCCCTGCCCCGGTCAGCACGACTCCTGCCTCCTTGCATTTTGCCACGATTTCTTTTGCGCATCCTTCCATAGATTCAAAAGAAATAAAATAGCCTCCCCTTGGTTCGGTCCATTCTGCGATGCCCAGCCCGCCCAATTCGTCGTTCAGGACTTTCAGTACCGCTTCAAACTTAGGGCGCAGAATCTGTGAATGCTTTCTCATATGTTCTTTCAGGCCGTCCAAATTTTTGAAAAATCTCACATGGCGCAGCATGTTTATTTTATCATATCCTATTGTCTGCACGGTCATGGATTTTAATATCTCGTCCACATTTGCCTTGGATGCCGCCACCGCAGCAACTCCGCCGCCCGGGAAACTTACCTTCGAAGTGGAAACAAATTCATATACCATATCCGCATTTCCGGCTTTTTCACACTCCGACAATATATCCAGAATTTCGTCCTGCTTATCCTCATACAGATGATGAATCGCATATGCATTATCCCAAAAAATCCTGAAATCCTTTGCTGCCGGTTTTAACGCTGCGAACCGCCTTACTGTCTCATCCGAATAGGAAAAACCTTGGGGATTGGAATATTTGGGTACGCACCATATCCCCTTTACCGCTTCATCCGTACTTACTAATTCCTCCACCATATCCATATCGGGGCCGTCTTTCCCCATGGGTACCGATATCATCTCTATGCCAAAATGTTCCGTAATCTTAAAATGCCTGTCATATCCGGGTACCGGACACAAAAATTTGACTTGATCCAACTTGCACCATGGCGTATTTCCTAAAACCCCATGGGACATACATCTGGAAACCGCATCATACATAATCGCCAGGCTGGAATTCCCGCACACGATAACATTATCCGCGTTAGCGGTTCCCATCATCTCCGCCATCATCTTTTTCGCTTCCGGAATACCGTCTAAAAGGCCGTAATTTCTACAATCCGCCCCGGATTCCGTCTGATAGTCCGCAACGGATCCCAACACGTCCATAATGCCCATTTCCATATTCATCTGCGCTATCGAAGGCTTTCCCCTGGACATATCCAGTTTCAGTCCCTTTCCTTTTGCATCCTCATACTCTTTCAATAATTGGGTATGCAGTTGAAGTAATTCCTCTTTGCTCAACGCCTCATATGCTTTCATCTTCGACCATGCTCCTTTGAAAATACTTTTGGGATTATCGTATACAATCATACACTTCGTATATTCTACTACAAGGTTTTCGATAGCACAAGAGCTTTTTTATCTTTTTTAGCGGACGAAAATTGAAATTTTAAATTCCACCCCACCATTTACCTGAAAACCTCCTCAAATATGTATTTTTTTGTATAATAAAAAGCATCTGGATTTTTATTTTCCAAATGCTTTCATTAATCACTATATCGATGTTTAAAAACTATTCTATTTTTAGTGAAATTCCTTCATAAATTCCCACCGGTATATCTTTATCAAAAGAGTACTCTTCCATACTGTCTTTTTCAAAGTTATAGATTGTCACAAATTCTCTTTCGGGATCTGCTACCCAATATTCTCTAACTCCTGCTGTCCGATACTTAAATAGTTTCTTATAATAATCCATTTGTCTACTACTTGGTGAAACAATCTCAATAATCCAATCAGGAGCGCCATTACATCCTTTATCCGTAATCTTATTTTTATCACAGATAACCGATATATCGGGTTCTACATAATTTTTATCATTTTCACTTAAGAATACGGCAAATGGTGCAGGAAACACCTCACACTCACCCTTATGACTTTGGATATAACTTCCAATTTCTCTATCAAAAAAATGTACTAATCTTTGGTGCTTTGTATTTGGTGGAGCCATATAATAAATTTTTCCATCGATCAATTCTGCCCGCTCTCCTTCCGGCAATGCATAGATATCATCTATCGTATAAGATTCTAAATTTCTTGCTACATCCATACTTACACCTCCATTCTTGATTCTATTATAGGCAGTATTTATAGAAATTACAACCACCTTTCCTTACTTGAATATCTAATTTCATAGACGAATATTTTGCAGCAATTTGACACCAATAGGAACATATAAGATAGTATAATTTAGGACAAAATAGTAAATATAAAAATAAGGAAAGTCCTGAAAACACTACATTTCAATACTTTCCTTATCTCATTTTTTTACACTGCTTTATTTCGCATAATCAATGACTCTCGATTCCCTGATGACATTTACTTTAATCTGGCCCGGATATTCCAATTCAGCTTCAATCTGTTTGGAAATGTCCCGCGCCAGCAATACCATATCTGCATCGGTAATCTGTTCTGGAACTACCATTACACGAATCTCTCTACCCGCCTGTATAGCAAAAGATTTATCAACACCTTTAAAATTATTTGTAATATCTTCCAATTGTTTTAATCTGCTTGTATATGTCTCTAATGTCTCCCTTCTCGCTCCTGGCCTTGCCGCCGAAATGGTATCTGCAGCCTGTACAAGGCACGCGATCAAAGAGTGCGGCTCCACATCACCATGATGCGATTCCACCGCATTAATTACCGTCGCTGACTCTTTATACTTCCTGCAAAGGTCAACGCCGAGCTGAATATGGGAACCTTCCATTTCATGGTCTACCGCTTTGCCTATGTCGTGGAGCAATCCTGCCCGCTTTGCCATTCTCACATCCAGCCCCATTTCCGCCGCTAATAAGCCGGATAACTGGGCAACTTCAATGGAATGCTTCAAAGCGTTCTGACCATAGCTGGTTCTGAACTTCATCTTTCCAAGTAATTTGACAAGCTCCGGGTGAATGCCGTGTACTCCGACTTCCAATGTAGCCGCTTCACCTTCTTCTTTGATCATTACTTCGACTTCTCTCTGCGCTTTCTCTACCATTTCTTCAATTCTTGCCGGATGGATACGCCCATCCACAATCAATTTTTCCAGCGCAATTCTCGCGACCTCGCGGCGAATCGGATCAAAACCGGATAAAATAACGGCTTCCGGCGTATCATCAATAATGAGGTCTACGCCAGTCATTGTTTCGAGAGTTCTGATATTTCTTCCCTCCCTGCCTATGATCCGTCCTTTCATTTCGTCGTTCGGAAGCTGTACCACAGATATCGTCGTTTCGGATACGTGATCCGCAGCACATTTCTGTATCGCAGAAACCACATATTCTTTCGCTTTCTTATCTGCTTCTTCCTTTGCTCTGCTTTCCATTTCTTTAATCATTACGGCAGATTCATGCTTCACTTCGTCTTCAACAATTTTTAACAAATAATCTTTTGCCTGATCGGAGGTTAATCCTGAGATTCGTTCCAGTTCCTGTAATCTCTGTTCGTTGAGTTTCGCGACTTCTTCCCGCAATTTAGCAAGATTTTCTTCTTTTGATGCCAAGCTTGCTTCTTTCTTCTCGATAGCTTCCGCTTTCTTATCGATGTTTTCTTCCTTCTGCTGAACCCTGCGCTCATAACGCTGCGCCTCGGCTCTCCGCTCTTTGATCTCCTTGTCCAATTCGTTCTTAGTACGAATGGATTCTTCTTTGACCTCGAGCAGCGATTCCCGCTTCTTTGTCTCAGCAGTTTTCAATGCTTCATCGATGATCTCCCTCGCTTTATCCTCCGCGTTTCCGATCTTGGATTCCACGACCTTCTTGCGGTAGGCTGAAGCTGCTGCGGCAGATATCGGTATCGAGATAATCAGAGTCACGAATACCGCTATTACAACATCCATGTACAGGAGCACCTCCTTATTTAGTTTTCATTGTACTATTATCTATTATAGAATGTAATACAAGCGATTTTACAACAGTTAAATTTTAAACTTAA
>JAETNQ010000099.1 GCA_021772075.1 Lachnospiraceae bacterium | reverse complement strand
GTGACGAACAGCAATGAAGGTGAGGGGCTTTTGTTCTATGGAAATGTCATCATCCCGTTTGTGGACAGGTTCCCGAAGAACAGGCTGTATCAGTTATTAACGACCCGCCCGGAAGAGACGGGAGATCAGGAATAGGAGGAAAAACGATGCACGTCTTAGCATATTTTCTGACATTTACGGCAGGCATGGTATGTGGTCTGGTTCTTACCTGTATCGTGCAGGCAGGGAAAAAATGAAGGAGGTAACAGATGGCAGAACAGAGAATGAAAGCCAGGGAGAAAACCGTCCAGAAGATGACAAAGGATGGTCTGGTGGAAGAAAACCTGGCAGATAAATCCACTGTTCGTGTCAGCAGCCGTACCCGGGATGTGCAGATGTCAAAAAAGGATACCGGAAAAGGGCTGGATCTTTCCAACCGAAGAGGGGCGAAAGAGGAAAGCAGCGATCCGGTCAGGCATTCTGTGCAGAATTCCAGGGATGCACCGGCAAAGGCACAAATAGTAGATAAGGCAAAATCCCGGAAAATGATCCGGGAACAGGCAGAGGGCAGCGCCAGTTCTAAACTGTCACTGGAAGAGAAGAAAAACGGCAGTGGGAAACTTCAGGAGAAGCATACAGACCTTGCCCAGTCAAGGGGAGATGCAAGAAAGAAACAGACCGGAGGCAGTAAAAAGCCGGGGCAGAAGCAGAGACTGAAGTTTGCTTATGAGGAGACGGCGGAGGCAGTCAGGGATGGCGATTCTTCCGCTAAATTGAACCGGATGGATGCGGACGGGGTAAATTTCCGCCATGATGCCCAGAAGAAGCGGAACCAGAAGCTTGCCCACACGGAGGCAGAAAAGAAAAACGCACCAAAGAAGCATTCCATGAAAGAAAAGGTCTATCAGGAAAATGCAGAAAGTGCAGGGGCGAAAAAGAAAAGCCGGCTGAAATTTGAAGGGGAAAGCCCCAAAGACGCTTCCCTTGTCAAAAAAGCAGGCACCGCTGTGGCAGTATCTGTCCACCGCCAGGTCAGAAAAAATGATGATGGCAATGCAGCGGTGGAAGGCGCAAACAGTTTAGCTGAAGGTTCAGAGGGGCTTTACCATCTGGAACAGCAAAGTGCCAGAAGGCGGAACCGGAGAAAAAGCCGGTCGAGTGCTTATCAGGCAAAGAAAACAGCACAGGCTGCGGCAGAGTCTTCCGTAAATCAGGAACGGTCTTATTTGAAGAAGCTGATCCAGAAACAACGGATCAAAAAGGAATATGCCAAAGCAAAACAGAGTGAGCAGGCAATGGGGACTGCAGCGGTCGGCACGATTGACTATATCAAGAAGATCGGCGGCAAAGTTACCAACTTTTTCAAGGAACACCGGAA
>JAETNQ010000008.1 GCA_021772075.1 Lachnospiraceae bacterium | reverse complement strand
TGATATACTTTTTAGGTCTTGCCATAGGAAATCACCGCCGTTTCTTTTATTATACTATGAAACGGCATAAATAGCCAGTTCTATTTTACTAGATATCAACGGTACAGTACACTAGTTGTCTTCGATAATGTTCTGTAATTGGAGCATTTTCCAATTTATTTTTTATCATTGAATAATATTTATCATGATTTCCCTCATAATACTTTTTCACTTCTCCATCAATGCCAGTAATATAAAATGAACCTACTCTAACATAGTCCTCATTGTACTTAGCTTTTATCTTCTCTGCATCCTTAAGCTTATCAGCGACTCCAATAATAACATATCCAACTGCTTTATTATCAGTATTCGCCATTGCCGTTAATGTTTTAAATATTTTATTTATTAATTCATCATTTAAACATTGCGGCGCGGTATACGGCGCAGTAGCATACCGGCATGGACTGAAAGACGGGATAAGGCTTTCAGCCGAATTATGTGAAATCATATAGCATAACCCAAAAAGGACATTCCCAGCGATCGTTTTGGGAATGTCTTTTTATATAAATACCACAATACAGCTTTCAGCCATGCCAATTTTTATAGGCTACACCGTTCAAAAATTTGCTAAATTCCAAATCCAAAAAAGGATTGTCGGATATTGGAAGTTATGCTATATTAGAAGCACGGAACAACCGTGTTACAAGGTGGAAAGCCTCCCTCACTTGTGTGAACCACAAAATTCATGAAGAGGGGAGGTGGTGCAAATGGATACATACGAAGTCTTTAGCCTATTATTTTTAGGCGGTTCGTTTCTCCTTGCATTGCTTGCCTACATAGATAGGAATAACAAGCGAAAATAAATAAGCCTACCTTGTTTCTTGACCGGACTCAGGTAGGCTCATAACCTAGCGGGAGGTCAACCACTTTGTGGGCGGTTGCTTCCCTTTATGTTTACAATATACCATATCCGGCAGGGAGATTCAAGCAAATATTCCTTTAAAATGCAACACAGAATGTTGCTGCTCCCCACCATAGGTATCATGAAACTCGCACAAATCCAGTATCCATCAAATAATTAGAGCCATTTTAGAGCCAAACGCCATAAAGCAACGCCGAAAATGCCCATTTTATCAGCATTTCCGGCGTTCTATCCGCTACTCGAACTCAATCGTCCCCGGCGGCTTCCCCGTGCAGTCATACAGCACCCTGTTAACCCCCTTCACCTCATTCACAATCCTGCTCGTTACCGTATCCAATACCTCCCAAGGAATCTTCGCTGCCTCGGCAGTCATAAAATCCGATGTTTTCACCGCCCTGAGCGCTACTGCATAATCATACGTCCGTTCATCCCCCATGACGCCCACAGAACGCATATTCGTAACTGCCGCAAAATATTGTCCCAGTTCCTTATCCATTCCGGCCTTTGCGATTTCTTCCCTATATATCGCATCCGCTTCTTGGACGATCCGTACCTTTTCTGCCGTCACTTCCCCAACGATCCTCACGCCAAGCCCAGGCCCGGGAAACGGCTGCCTGTATACCAATTTCTCCGGTATACCAAGCTCTAATCCCGCCCTCCTGACCTCATCCTTGAATAACAGTCTCAAAGGCTCAATAATTTCCTTAAAGTCAACGCAATCCGGCAGTCCCCCCACATTATGGTGCGATTTGATCACCGCGCTCTTTCCAAGCCCGCTCTCGATCACATCGGGATAAATCGTCCCCTGCACCAGATAATCCACAGCGCCTATTTTCTCTGCCTCTTCTTCAAATACCCGTATAAATTCTTCCCCGATTATTTTCCTCTTCTGCTCCGGCTCTTCAACCCCTGCCAGCTTTTTATAAAACCGCTCCTGCGCGTTCACCCGCACAAAATTCAGATCATAGGCGCCTTTCGGCCCGAAAATCTCTTCGACCTCGTCTCCCTCATTCTTGCGAAGCAGTCCATGATCCACAAATACGCAAGTCAACTGCTTTCCGATCGCCTTTGCCATCAGCACTGTAGCTACTGAAGAGTCCACGCCGCCTGATAATGCGCACAGCGCCCTGCCATTTCCAACCTTTTCCCGGATCGACGCAATACTTGTCTCCACAAAGGAATCCATCCTCCAATCCCCTTTGCATCCGCAAATATCCGCCACAAAATTATGGAGCATTTTCATTCCTTCCTGTGTATGCATTACCTCCGGATGAAACTGCACTGCATAAAATCCTCTTTTCCCATCCTCCATACCGGCTACGGGGCATACCGGGGTATGCGCCGTTACCGTGAATCCTTCCGGCTCCTTTTCTATATAATCCGTATGGCTCATCCAGCAGACGGTTCTCGCAGACACCCCTTGAAACAGCACCTTCTCCGCATCTACTTCCACCTCTGTCCTGCCATATTCACTGACCGGGGCTGTTGCAACTTTTCCACCCAAGAGATGAGCCATTATCTGCGCTCCGTAACATATGCCCAGTACAGGAACCCCCAATTCAAACACTCCCTGCTCGCACAGCGGGGAACCCTCCGCATATACGCTGTTAGGCCCCCCTGTAAAAATAATCCCTTTCGGATTCATTTCTTTCAACTTGTCCAGCCCTATATTATATGGATGCACCTCACAGTACACATTGCATTCCCTGACTCTTCTGGCTATCAGCTGATTATACTGGCCGCCAAAATCCATGATGACAATCATTTCTTTTTCCATTTTTCTCCTCCGCCGCCCTTTCATGCTCCAAACCACACTGACCATTATATAAGCCGTTTCCTCCCTTGTCAAAGCCTTTCCGTCTTCCTCTCCAAAACTCTTTCCCATCTGTGTCCATGGTAGCGCAGTTCATAACAGGCAGCCCTGAATGCCCAGTCTATCGTCATTGCAATCCACACTCCCATCAGCCCCATTCCCAAATACTTCTCAAACACATATGCCGCCCCGATTCTGAACACCCACATGGAACCAATCGCCACAAACATAGTCCATATGACATCCCCGGCCGCCCGCAGGGCGTTCGGAAGCGTAAAGGAAGGTATCCATATCAATATTGCCATCACAGCATGGTAACGAATGATTTGAACTGCAAGTTGTTCCGTTTCATAGCTTAAATGATAAACTTTTATGATCCATGGCGCAAAAAACAGCAGCAGCAAAGACAAGGCCGCTGTGCTTATCCATGTAACCAGCATCAACTTTCTCGTATAGTATCTCGTCTGCCTGATATCACCGGCTCCGACGCATACCGCCGTAACAGATACCAAAGCCAAACCGATCGCCTGCCCGGGCAGTACATTAAACCCAGCGATCGTATTGCATACTGCATTGGCCGCCATTGCAAAAGTTCCCAACGTGGAAATCAGGCTCAACAAGAGAATTTTCCCCAGTTGAAACAAACTGTTTTCGACTCCATTGGGAACCCCTATGTACAAAATCTTTTTGATCAGGCCTCCATCGATGCGCCAAGTCATCCTTCCCCTGATATGTATCGCCCTGCCGGTATGATTCAGCAGGCAAAAAATCAGCACTGCCGCCGTCGTTCGGGATATCGCTGTAGGTATCGCAGCGCCTGCCACCCCCATGCCTGCGCCGTATATTAATATTGCGTTCCCGGCAATGTTTATCATATTCATCAATATGGATATCAGCATCGTAGTTTTTGAGTCATTCATAGCGCGGAACAGCGCCGCGCATGAATTATACACTGCCAGCGGAACAATGGAAACCGCTGTAATCAGCAGATAAGTGACTGCGCTCGACATAACTTCTTCTTCCACATTCCCGAAGATTATAGCCAAAAGCTGCCGATGGAATAAGGCCAGACATACCGAAATAAACAATGCTGCGGCCGCCGAGAATAAAATCAACTGCCATGCTGCATTCCCCGCGCTTTCCTCATCCTTCTGCCCCAGAAAATGCCCTGCCACTACGGCTCCCCCCGTAGCCATCGCAGCGCATATGTTAATGACAAGTATATTTATGTTGTCTACCAGCGAAACCCCTGATACCGCAGCCTCCCCCACGCTGGAAATCATAACGGTGTCCACCATGCCGACCAAAATTGCCAAAAACTGTTCAAACACCAAAGGAAAAATTAACTTTTTCAAATCCTTGCCTGAGTACAACATCTTCTATCATACCCTTCATTTCCTGTGTCTTGTTGATATTATTTTCCCTACGCTATTTTAGTACTATTTTCTTCAAATGTAAATCCTTTTTATTTTCTGTCGCTGCTGTTCTCAGCATGTACTGCAACTCTCCAACAAACAAGAATAACAGCAGACTTTTTCGATCCGCTGTTATGCCCTTGACTGATGCAAATACTTTTCTCTTGTGGCAAGCCCGCCCCTGATATGGCGCTCGGATTTATTGACATCGAGCACCTTTCTCGCTTCCTTCGCAAGCGCCGGATTAATCTGCATCAATCGGTCCGTAACATCTTTATGTACCGTAGACTTGCTAATTCCAAACTGCTTCGCCGTCTGCCGCACGGTGGCGTTGTTATCAATAATATAATTAGCAATATTGATTGCTCTTTCCTCAATATAATCCTTCAAAAGAAAACCCCTCAGAACACTTTTTTACATTGTATGAAGTGTCCGGAGGGGTTATGACTGTTTGTTTCTTCAGATGTTTGCGGCCGCTCAGAATTTTCCGCTTCCGCCTCCATGCGTCGTGCCAGAAGAGGATGTATGCGTGCTGGAACCGCCCGAACTGCTGCTTTCTTTCGGCCTCTCTCTACGGTCAATATGCCGGTAAAGGAACAAATCTTTCTCCTTCTCCACCCGCATGCTGCCCTTTTTCACATAGTTATCCGCTGTCTGCTGGCTATGTACCGATTTCAGCCCGCCCCGCATGATTCCTGTTACAATCAACGATATGACCAGGCCTGCCGCTAATGCAATCGCAAGGCTTACGCCGACATTGAACGGCTCCTGCGGAAAATTGCCCACATCATAAGGTTCCCCCGTTCTTGCCTGTGTGACAAAATCATCGCACAGCTCTGCAAAAGTTGTGAATGCCGCCAAATAATTGCCTTCACGCAGATCGCTTGTGAACATCTCAGCCATATATTCCCGCCCTGCGTCAGTGACCGCCGTTATTCCATAACCTGCCGTCGATATGGCCCAGTCTCTTTCTTCTATACTGATAAGAAAAAGTATCCCATCCCGCTCATCTCCGAAACCATAGCTGTAATAATCAAAGACATCATCGGCGTATTCCATAGCGGATTCTCCTTCAAGAGAATCGACGGTAACTACTACAATATCCACCTGCTGCCTTTCGCTGATCTCATCCAATTCCTCCAGCAAATCCATTTCCTCGCTGTCCGAGAGCAAATCGGCCGCATCTACCAGTCTCGGCAGATCCCCTGCGGCAAACACGGGAATTGTCAAAAGAACGGAAAGGAGCAACGCAGAAAATATGGTAAATAATCTCTTTTTCATCATCCGCACCCCCTTACAACAGCCAGATCAGATAAGACGCCGCAAAGATTACCGTGCTTATGATACCTGTCAAGCCAAACAGCCATTTTTTATAAGCCGCCTTATCCAGTGGCAAATCCCCGACCATTTTTCCGGTCTGGCCGTTCATAGCAAAAAGATAATTCTCGCCGTTCCATGTCGTATTCAAGATCCATACCGGCAAAAGAGCATACTTTACTTTGCCATTCTGTAACTGGATGCTGCCTGTCTCCTTAGTCACTGTTTCATAACCGGTCACCGTCGCCTTAAAAGCATCTTCCACGCTCTGCCTGATCCTTTCATTGGCGCGTTCCGCACTTTGTTCGGCATCCACATCATATTTATCTGCCATAAAACCAGCCAGGTACGCAGTCTGGAAATCCACCATCTCCGAAAAGTCAAAAGGTTCGATGGATTCCATCAAGTCATCCGGCATCTTTACCGAACCATCGACAGGCACTCGCTCAAAACCGATGCTTCCGCCTCTGCTTACCGCAAAAAAACTAGTTTCTGTATAATTATATTTGCTGTCGCTCCATACCCTTACTTTAGTCGCTTTATAACGCATATCCACATCGGCATCGGCATCAAACAGCCAGAACGGGACATACACGCCTTTGACTTCATTGATATGGTTCTGATCCTTAAATACTTTGGGAAGCAGACGTTTCCCATCATAATGCCTTTTAAGAGCGGCCTTAGCCGCTTTTTTATCCAGCTTAAAAGGAATCACATAATTCGGCTTCAATGTTCCTGAAAACCGCCCCATCATGACCACGGGATTACCGCAGAATGGGCAGGACGCCGCTGCTGTATTACTGTCACAGGCGATTTCACCGCCGCAGGAACGGCAGACATAAGAATTCAATCCGTCCGCCTCCCCATCCTGCCACTCTTCTCCCGCATCCGTCTCCCATTTCATGTCATCGGCTTGTTCCTTCTGCAGTTCGCTGTCATAGCTTGCTAATGTTTCCATCTCAAATTCCGTGTCGCAGAATGGACACTTCATTTTTTGCAATGCACTGTCAAATGCAATGGCGCCGCCGCAGCACGGGCATTTATATTCTTGTATTGCCGCCATTCAAAGAACCCCTCCTTTTATTTTCTGTCGCTTTCATCAAACGGATCCCCGCATTCCGGGCAGAATTTCGGCGGATGCGCGGGATCTTCCGGTTCCCATCCGCATTTATCACATCGATAGAGCGGTACGCCTTCCGGTTTTTTTGCGCCGCAGTTCTGGCAGAACCTGCCTTTGTTCTCCGTCCCGCAGGAACAGATCCATCCGCCGCCTCCTGCCGGTTTTGCCGAGCCGCATTCCGGACAGAACTTCCCCGTTGCGGTTGTGCCGCAGGAACATTTCCATGAATCTGCCGCTGCCGGCTGCTGCGCCTTCTGTTGCTGTACCCCTTGGTTCTGCGCCGGTTGCTGCTGCTGCCCCATAGCAAACAGGTTCTGGGCATTCATGCCTCCCCCCGCATTCATAGCCATACCCATGCCCATAAAACCTGTCATCGCGCCCGCCGAATTGGAGGCTGCCGCTTTCATGGCATCCGCCTGGGCTCCTGCCAATGCGGCTCCTGCCATATTGGGATTCTGGAGAACAGCCGTACGTTGGAGCTGTTTGATCATCTCCGCATCTTCCTCCGGCAGGGTGACAGAACCAAGCGCAATACTTACTATCTTCAGTCCCCGGAGTTCGCTCCATTTTGCCGAAAGCGCGGCATTCATTGCGTTTTCCAGTTCCATATTATGGGAAACAATCTGGTTCGGACGTAGTTCCAGATCGGAAAGCCTGCCGAATGCAGGCTGCAACGCGCTGATAAACTCTGTTTTCAACTGGCTGTCCAATTCGTCCCGCGTATAATCCTGCTCCACATTGCCGCAGACATTAGCATAAAACAACAGCGGGTCGGCAATTTTATAGGAATAAACACCCGAGCAGCGGACAGAAACATCCACATCCAGCCCGATTCTGGAATCTACCACACGGAAAGGGATCGGATTCGGTGTTCCGAATTTATTATCTGTCAGCTCTTTCGTATTAAAATAATACACCCTCTGATCCTTACCGGTATCGCCGCCGAATGTAAAACGCTTGCCGACGGTCCTGAAAGTCTCTTTTATGCTTTCGCCGAGGCTCCCTGTAAAAATACTTGGTTCCGTAGAAGTATCATACTGAAATTCTCCGGGTTCCGCGCACATTTCCACAACTTTTCCCTGTTCCACAATGATCATGCACTGGCCGTCGGCCACCGCAATCACGCTGCCATTGGAAATAATATTGTCATTCCCTTTGGTATTGGAAGAACGGGAAGTCGTGCGTTTTCTGCCCTTTACTACCATGACATCCTTTTCCAGGACATCACAATAGAAAAACTCTTTCCACTGATCTGCCATCGTTCCGCCCAAGGCGCCTATTCCTGCTTTTATCAGTCCCATAACGCAAGCTCCCTTCTCTTTTTCACAATTACTGTATTTTATAAGGCAAAAACCGCCGACACTTTCATATCGGCGGTTTTATTCACACAATAACTAAACCTTCCTACCAATCCAATATATGATTACATTGCATCAATTGCTGCATCCAATACTTCCAGAATATCCATCATTGCACCGTTCAGCGCTTCCGCATCCTCCTCGGTAATAGATGTCTGTTCGATGGTTCCCATTTCCTCGATAATATCATGTGCCTGGTTCAATGCACTTTCGATGTCCGCATTCGTTTCTATGGAGTCATCATTATACAACTCCGCTACTGCATTATATGCTTCTGTCAAAGCTGCATAGTTCTCCTGCAAAGTAGCAAAGGTTTCATCCGATACCACGTCGCCGTCTGTGCTGTCTACCGTTTCCATTCCGTCTACCAGGTCGGCAAAAGCATTTAAAATATCTTCCATTGCACTGTTCAATACTTCCGCGTCTTCTTCCGTAAGTGTATCCTGCGTGATTTCCCCCATCTCTTCGATGACATCGGCAGCGGCAGCCATTGCCTCTTCAATATCGGCATTTGCTGCGATTTCATCGCTGCTGTACAACTCCGCTACTTGATTATAGCAGTCTACTACCAGGTTATAGTTATCCTGCAAGATGGAAAAGTTTTCATCCGATACCATTTCGCCTGTTGCTTCTCCCTCATCTTCTGCAGCTGCAGCATCCTCTTTCGCGGTATCTTCTGCCGGAGCCGCCGGTTCCTCTGCGGGAGCCGCTGTTTCTTCTTTCGCGTCCGCTGCCGGAGCCTGGGTTTCTTCTGTCTTGCCCCCGCATGCGGTAAATAATGTTGTTGCCATTACGGCCGCCAAAATAACTGATAATAATTTCTTTTTCATTTTTTCCTCCTTTTCCAGTGATTAGTTATTGTGTTTTTAGCTATTATGTCTTTAACAATCCATATCCGCTGCCGTTATTATTCAAAAGTAAGAATCACCGGCTCCGTATAATATGTATTGTTATAGATATCCGTTAAACAGTAATAAAGCAAATAATCCCCTTCTCCCGAAGAATCATAATCGACAACTGCGGAACTGTCATATGTAAAAGAATCGCCCAGATAATACTCGTCGTCATATTCCCCGTCATATGTATAATAATCACACAAAAGCTGTATTTCGTCGCCATCCTCCACGGGCAGAAGCCCCTTCATGCACATTCCGTTATCATAAAACCTTATTGCCCCTTCGATTCTCCCCAAGCCTTCCTCATCCCACCGGACTACAAGATTCACGTATTCCCCGTTAAGCTCGCAGGGAATATATCCCTCCACGCAGTCATCCGTTACGGAAATATAAAGGGGGACAATATAATCCATCAGCGTAAACCATAATCCGTCGTAATCGACCATAAGCGCGCCGTCATCATCGGTATCAAAATAATTATCTGTTCCTAAATCAATATAGCCTTCGCCATCATCGTAAAAAAGCTGCATCTGGATATCATTGATGATTTCCCAGTCCTCATCGGAAAGAGCCAGGGCAAAATAATCCCCTCTCTCCTCAACAATCAAATCCTCTCCGCTGTACGAATTTTCCTCATAGTCCTCCCCGTAGCCGCTGACATAATCCTCGTCAAACCAGCTAAAGTCATACCATTCGCTGAAATCAGGCAGACTGTCCGGTTCGTACCCGCCGTTTAACGCCTCTATAGGCGTATTGGAGCCATGATAGCTCTGTCCGCCGGCGACAATATTAGCAAACGCGCGGATAAATTCCGTATACTCTCCTTCCAAGCCGATATCGCTGTAAATATCCAGCATCTCATCAAAAGAATAAACATCATTATATGGAAGATAAACCGTCATCCCGTTGGAATTCCGAACATTCTCCGAATTGCCGGAATATACTACCGCTTTATCCACTGCGGCAATCAATTCTTCCGAACCCTCGATATCGCAGTTCTGGGCAAAATGCATTAAATCAATGGTATCATAACTGTCATCGCCGAAAGCCCTTGTATTGCTGACCGAACGTGAAACAACCCTGAAATTGTCTCTATCCAGCTCCTCTTTGGCATTGGATGAAAACGCGCACAGAGCATCGTACACATGATCCATTTCTGCCAAGTCGATCATACTGAGCGTGCATCCATCGTCAGGGTTTTCCTCCCCGCATACCCGGATATAATCATCGACAATCGTTTTTCCTATTTTTTCAACAGAAACCGAAGGATCTTTGCAGATAAGATTCAGCCAGCCGGTATAATACCAGCCGCTGCCTGGTTCTATTTCCTCCGAGCCAATCATATAATCCGCATGGCGGTCCATCATGCATGCCGTTTCCACCGTTGCCATAAGGCAAGCGTCAAAACCGATAAAATCAAATCTCACTCCGGCCTTTTCCAGAGCTTTGTCAATTTCATTAATCTGCATGGAATCCCCGCCGGTAATCTCATCGATTCCATAACCGTACAGCGCGCCTCCTCCATGATCCCATAAAATCAGCACATTTCTTTCCGCCGGATAATTCTCTCCGCAATAACTGACAAAATCAGCAAGCGTAGAAGGATCTGTCATCGACCTTACCCCTATGTCCTCCTCCAAACAAACCATATCATCCTGTACAATCCGCCATATTTGATTGGTATCCGGACTTATTCGGTTATTCTGCCACCTTTCCGTTCCGCCAGTATATAAAAGAACATTCACATCATCGCTGATATCCGCCGCGCACATTTCCAAAATATCGGCAGTTGCCGCTCCGTAATCCGATTCCAGATCCGTGCCGCACATGTAAACCATCACGGTAAATTTATGATTGCCGCTTTTCATTTCCGCTTGCTCTGCATGTTCTTCCGAAGCATCGCCACCCTCCGCAAGGCAGCCTCCCAACAGACAAGCCGTTACCGCAAGCGCTATAAGCAGGATGAACCTTTTTCCCGTTTTCATTCCGGACACCTTCTCCTTAATATTTTTTATCTTTATATTTCGAAGCGCACCACTATCGCGCTATTATATCTGATCTATCCATAAAAATGAACGCCGTATCATGAATCGACCCTCCATCGCATCGAATCGACCGGCAGATCAAAAAGACACCCTTAAAATAAACCTTCCGTCTTTCGCCGAAAAATCGTATACGCCTCCATATTGCTCTACAATGGCGCAAATGCTTCGTACTCCGATTCCATGCCCCGGTTTGTCCGTAACCGGAATCCCTTGGCGGAAAGCAATCTCTTCCTTGCAGGAATTGATAAACTGTAAAAATAATTTTCCGTTTTTTTCATATGCAAGAACTTCAATCGCGCCGGACAGCCCCTCCTCCCTTTGCCGCCTGCAGGCATGCAGCGCATTTTCCAGCGCATTGGACAGCAGTATGCACAAATCGCTTTCAGATAAAGGAATATCCCGGGAAATCCCTGCCCTGATTTCAAATGAAATTCCATAATCCAGACTCCTTTTGGAAAAAGCGGAAAAAATCAGGTTTGCCGCTTCATTCTCGCAAAAAACCGTTACTGCATTCGCTTCAATCTCCGAATAAATTTTATGGATATATTCCTGCGCCTGTTCCAGACGCCCGTTTTCAATGCAGGAGGAAAGATATTGGGCGTGATGGCGCAAGTCATGGCGGTAAATTCTGGTTTTTTGCTGAACTTCCCGCAAAGCCGCAATCTCCCGAACCGCTTGCTCCATTTGCAGATTCAGGACCCCCTGGGTCTGTTCGAGCCGGCTGCGTATCCTTTTCTCTTCGGAAGACCATACGACGAATATCAAATATGCCGCACTGCATACAAACGGCATAAATTCCACCACGACTAAAGCGCCTTCCAACAGCAGTTTGGTATAAATACATGCTAAATAGTCAAAACCATAATATATTGCGGGCACCAGCCCGAACTGCCACCGGACAGAAACTGTATTATGCGAAACAGAACGTACCGCCGGTGCAACAAACCGCAGCAGAAACAATAATATGGGCAGCGTCAAAACCAATTCCGTGGCATCCTGCATTATGGCGCCGCCCGAAAATACAGCGACGACCAGCAAAGCCAGCCATCGGCGCAGCTGACAGCAAAGATATGCCGCCAAGACCGAAATAACCGGCCAAAGACATTCCTTGTTCAGAATGCAAAGCACTACGGCCAGAGGAAAATGCGTCACAAACGGATATATATACTCGACAATATACGGATCGATCCCAAAATAAATCACTCCTTGAAGCATAAAGATTGCAGCCATGCTGCCCGCCATGACCAGCTTCTTCCTCTTTGTCCAGAAAATATCACAAAACGAGGCAGATAAGATCATGCCAAAAGCACCCACTGCAGCAAGGTTTATCAAATCTATGCCGTTCATGCCAAAAGCACCAGATTTCTATTTAATGCGTATTCCAAGTACTGCTTTTTAATTTGGGAACACTTGCCATGGGGAACGGGTATCTCGGCAAGATTATCCATCGTAATTGTCTTATAAGAAATATTTTTAATATGCTCCATGTTGACCAGAAACGACCGGTGAGGGCGCAGGAAATTTTCATACCGGGCAAGCTTGCCGCACAATTCATCCAGGCTCCCCGTGCTTTCCATTACATTTCCGTCATCCAGATAAAACCGCAAAGTGCGTCCGATCACTTCACAATATTCCAGCCTATTCAGGTCAATCCGCGCAATGCCGCTTTTACAGCACAAGACCAGGCTGTACTGCTGCGCTTTTTCGCATTCCCTGATAAGGGAATCCATCAGCCGGAAAAAATCCTCCGCGCATACAGGCTTCATCTGATAGAAATATGCGCCGACCGCATAGGATTCCACTGCAAAATCCGGGGAAGATGTTAAAAAAATGATTTTCACGACATTATCATACTGCCGGATCTCTTTTGCCACATGAATCCCGTCTTCCCCCGGCATAAGAACATCCAAAAAAAGAACATCCCAGCGCATTCCCTTTTCCATTTCCACCAGCAATTCCAAAGGGCTATAGAAAACCGCGCATTCTATTTCCCGCTTATGTTCCGTGCGATATTGATCGAGCAATACCATGATATTACTTAATACAGACAAATCATCATCACAAAATGCTACCTTTATCATGATAATAACCATACCTCTTCTTCAGCCATATATTTCTACCATGCAAGAACTTGACACAACAGCGGACTCTGGCTAAAATTAAATTACCAACCGCAAGTGATTTTATATGTCTAAATATATCATAAGCAAAATTCCAAAACCGTCTGCGGCGCAAAGTGTATCCAAAACTGCGCGAACGGTAATTCCAAACTTTTAAGAAAACAGCAAACGCTGCCCGAATCCCAGGAGGAAAAAGATGAAAATGCCGCAAAAAACTGCAGCAACATTAGCTGTGCTGCTGCTGATCACAAACGGATTCCCGGTAACGGCGGGAAAATTACCCGAAGAGCCGGCTCTATCGGATATTGTTTCCGTATCCGGCGAAATCCCGCCCCGGAAACCGGCCGACCAGGCAACAGAATATTCCGATGAACCGATTTCCGATCAATTGTCCGCGTTCAGCGCCCGTATAGAAAAATCTTTTGAAGGATATATCGCAAAAGGATCTGTTAAGGAACTTCTGCCCGATACCGTCTCTGTCCTTCCCATGTATTCCTTAGATGAAGAAAACTGGCAGCCCTGTCCCATAAGCTGGTGCTTAGACTATCTGGGTGATGAAAGCGAGGGCGGACGGAGACTGCTGCATAACCAGACCTGTCTCTATAGCACTTTCGAGCCTCTGAAAAGTTATCTGGCAGGAAGTTTGGATCGTTTTTACCTGAAACTGCACATTACCAGGGAAAATGGAGTTACTTATGAAACCCAGGCCGCAGTGATTGACCGCGGCATCCCGCAGGCAGTGCCGGACGGAATTACCCCTGCCGCCGCGTTCCTTGCGAGCATAATGGTCATTGATAAATCCACAAGACCTCCCTGCTGTTATGGCCGATATCAGCTTACGGTCCGCGCGGATGCCACATCAGATGAGGTCGCTGCATTGTTACCGGATACCATTCCCATTCAAATTCATCTCAACGAAGGCCTCAGTTCTATAACAGAAGGCATTATAAACTGCCCCATCCGCTGGAAGGACCTGTCCCTGCCCCAGCTCGCTGCCGGCGAAAGCGTAACCATTTTGGATGCCGCTGAAGAAATTGTCATTCCCTCCGGCACTTTGCTGAGTACACCGATGGGCATCTTCCGGCTGGAGGAAGCGCTGGGTATTGACCAATATCCCTATACCGATGAAATCAGGCTGGTTCTGAATGTCATCCCTACAGAAGAAAATCCTGCCGGAGCATTGGCGGATAATTATAACGGATTGGAAATGGCTTTTCATCTCAAGCCCACCGGCGCCACAAATATCCAGGCCTATGTACTTTCATTAGGAGAAACACAATGGACAGAGCTTCCCGGCCTTCCGCTGCTTCAGGCAGTCGATGCCCAGCCCTCTACGCCAAACAGCGGCTATACGTTAATGTTGTCCAAAGATTCGGAACCCTATCGCTCTTATCTGGCGGCGGATGCTTCGGGAGAGACTCCCACTCCTTTCTTTATCGGACTGAAGATCGAGGGCGGCATTTATGATGGAAGACAGCTTATCCTCCCATATCCGGATACATATGAACTCCCTTCCGACCTTATAGCCTTAGGATCCGGAGGCAACGAGGGCAATGCAGGCGCCGGCAATAAAGATGACAGCACCACGGAAGGGCAGCGGCCGAATCTGCCCCAAACCCCTGAAGATGAAGAAGACGAGCCGCAGACGGATCCCCCCAAAAATCCTGCGGATGAAAAAAACGAGCCGCAGACGGATCCCTCCCAAAATTCCGGAAATAAGAACGAAGGGCAGGGACAGGAACCGCCTAAGGAGCCAGAGGATGAAAAAAAAGAGCAGTTGCCGGAACTGCCCGAAAATACAGAAAATAAAGAAAATGAACAGCCGTCAGAGCCGTTACGGAATCCGGAAAATCCATCCGAAACATCTAATGGCGGAAATGACCCTTTTCATGGCGGAAGCGATTATGAAAAACCATTCGATGAATACACCCCTGAGAGATTGGACGCTTCCATACAGCCATCTGCGGCAACACAGCCTCCAGCCATGCCCCAAACGGCAGAAAATAATGTTGAGGAAATGCCGCTTTCGGCCTCTTCTGCAATGGATGGGGGAACGGATACCTCCGGTGGAATCGCCGCATCGGATCTCTCCCCCGCAGAGAGCGAAACATATGCCGCTTCGGTTCCTGTTGCCGCAAATGAGGAAACCGGCTCCGGGACAAAAAGCGGCGAAGGAAAATTACTTCTTTCTATAACAGTCGCTGCTGTAACAATAACTATCGCCGGCATCACCGGATTTTTCCTCTTCCACAGCAAACGCATTGCTCCTTAAATATCCTGCGGGAACTCCATGGCAAACCTCGTGCCCTCGCCCAGCTCAGACTGCACACGAATCGTGCCGCCCAGTTCCCGCACAATCCCTTGCACGATATACAGTCCCAGCCCCGTACCGGTTCCCTTGCTATTTGCGCCGACATAAAACCGCTGGAAGACAAAAGGTAGTTCCTCTTTCGGAATACCGCACCCATTGTCTTCCACTATCATACGGATTTTACCATCTGCAATCCGCGCGGATACTGTGATGCGCCCATTGCGGGGCGTTACTTTGAGCGCATTATAAATAAGGTTTTCAAAGAGTATATCCAGTTTTTCCGGCTGGGCCATTAAAAACGCATCTTCTTTCGGACGCTTCACAACAAGATATACCGACCGGACTTCTGCTTCTCCATGATGGGCGGCATAAATCTCCGAAAGCAGTTCCCGGATGGATACCCGGACGCGTTCCCCGTCTATCTTATCCAGCTCATTGATGGCGGACAGCCCTTGAAGGCGTCTGGCCATTTCCACCTGCTTGGCTTCCGCCTGGTCAAGATAATTTCTTAATTCCATATCCACTCCTATACCGCTTCTGCGAATCGCCTCAATAAAGGATCGGGTGGCAAATACCGGCGCTTTTAAATCATGAGCCATGTCCGAAAAGAACGCCTTGCGCTCATTCAAAAGCAAAGTGACTTCTTCCGTACGTTTCTTCACCTGTTCTTCCAAGTGATTGGTGAGAGCATCATTTTCCCGCAGAATACGGCGGTTACGCGACACCATCATAGCTCCGAACAATAACACCAGCAAAAGCCCGCACCACTCAAACTGCCAAAAGAAATAAATCGGCTCAAAGCGGTTAGAAAAAATAAGATTTGCAAACAGTCCTGCCCCAAACACGGAACATCCGGCCAACGTATAGCGGCTTTCCCAGCTTTGCGCCATAATGCCCCGTACGGCGAAAAAAATGGCGCAGCCGAATGTAAACATATAATAAATATCCGTCAGCTTGCCATGGACAAAAACTGCCCACGGCAGGACCGGGATAAGCAGACACAGCAGCAGCATAACCCCCGGCAGCGCCAGCAGAACTGCCCGCATCCACTTCCATGCCCCGCCATCTACGGCGCCGGAAGCTAAAGCGGTAAGGCGGACTACGCAGAAACACAGTCCATACAGCGCCAGGCTCTGTATCCAAAACCAATCCTGCACGACAGGCATGGAAAAAAGAAAAACAAAATACCGGAACATATAAAGGGCATAGCAGCAACATAATAACCCGAACCAGCGGCTGAAACTTCCTCCTGTCTGCCATAAAAAAAGAGTAAACACCGCCAGCGTCAATGGAAGCAGGAATGCCAAAGCATAAGCAAAGCTCTGGACATCGCCTGCCAGCGAAATCGTTCCTGCCATACCTAAGGCGGGCGGGAAATACATTCCACTGTAATAACCCTGCTTTGATAAAGTCTCCACGACCAAAGCATGATCGCCCGGCCTCAGCCAAAACGCAATCCGCTCCCTGCCTTTTCCCTGGGCGATCTGAGTTCCGTCCAAAGAAATAGTATACCATGTCGAAAGCTGCGGAAAGTCCACCGAAACGATCCGGGGGGCGCCTTCATAACGGAGGGTCAGCCGGTAACGCGCCTGTCCATGGGGCGAAACCGACAGATCACCCCTCTGGAGATTGGAAAACTCACCGATATAGGTAGGCTTGTCCGTTACACGCCCATCCGTAAGCAGCCATCCGTCAATAAGGAAAATAGGACGTCCCTGTTCCAAATCACGGCCGTCTAAAACTATCATGCCGGATTTTCCATACGGAGGCGGCGTTTGATATTTATTATCCGCATAAAAAAGAACCGTAAAAATAACGGCCAACGCAGCCGGAGCAATCAGCAGCTGCCCCCATACTTTTATTTTCCCCATGCGTCCTTCCTCTCTTCTATGTGAAACCGATACCCCTGCCCCCAGACTGCCTCAATAAAATGGTGTTTGTCCCATGCCTTTTCCAGCTTTCTCCTCAGTTTCGACATATTCATTTGCACCATCTGTCCGCCGTCCCACAGCTGATTGCCCCAGATCATATCAAAAATCTCTTCCTGTGTAAAAATGTGTTCCGAATGTTCTGCAAGCAGCCATAAAATATCAAACTCAATCGGCGTCAGAGGCAATTCATTCCCATCCAGCAGCACCCTCCGTTCCGCCAGATCCACAAGAAGCGGGCCATAGCAAAACCGGGTGCGGTTCGATCCGGCCAGTTTAATGCGCGTTTCCACCTTTGCCCAAAAAAGTTCCGCGGGAGTATCCTTTGTAATATAATCTATGCCGCCGACAGCAAACCCTTCCACCTGTTTGTCCGATTCCGTAAGGCAGCTTAAGAAAATGACAGGCGCATGCACCACCTTACAAAGCCTTTCACAAATAGCAAAACCGTCCTCTCCGGGAATCATGATATCCAGCAGCACGCAATCATAATCTTCACTCTCTGCCCGCTCAAGCGCTTCCCTGCCGTTTTTCGCCAATTCCACCACGCAGCCATGGCACCGCAGGATATCCCCCCACAAAGTACAGTCCGCAGGATCATCATCCACCAGAAGAATCCGCCATGGGCCGTCCGGACGTTCCGGCTTTTCTGAAGATACCGATTTCCGGGCATCCGACACAGAAAGAGCCTCCTTCTCCTGATGCAGGAAATGCATATAGGCATTCCTGACTTTATTGCGCCTCTGTCTCGATATCGGAATACTGTACCCGCTTTTTGTCACCACGCAATTTGCATCAATCGTCTGTACGCAGCTTAAATTAATGATATAAGACCGATGGGGTTTTACAAACTCCGGCCTGGCCAGAAACTTCCCTTCGAAATCCGCCAGCGCCGCCGTCACTTCGCGGATGATGCCGCCCGCTAAATGGAAAGTCACGGTTTTGTTTATCACTTCCAAATACTCAAGCTCCGCAAAAGATATCCTGACAATACCTTCCCGGTTCTTTAACACAAATCCTTCTTCCTCACGGATCAGCAATTCGCTTCTTACCTTGTCCAGAAGGGAGAAAAGCGAATCTGCTTCCGAAGGCTTAAGAAGATAATGGTATGCACCCACATGATAACTCTCTACCGCAAACTCAGACGAAGATGAGATAAAAACAATCCTTACATTTTCATCCAATCCCCTCAGTTCCTGCGCAATCTGTATTCCGCTCATTCCAGGCATGATCACGTCCAGCAGGACAAGATCGTATTCACCGCCCCGCATATCGCCTAGAAAGTCAACGCCATTGCGAAAAAAATGACATTGGAGACGGATGCCCCGGCTTATCTGGTATTCCGTCATCAGCCTTGAAAGGCGGGTAAGTTCCCGCTCATCATCATCACATATTGCTATCCGCACAGTTCAAACCTCCTTGCATCAATCCTACGTTTATGATACCTTATCACAGCCTGGAATTCCCGTCAACAATCGTACTGCTCACAGAAATCCATTTTGTCAGGGTTGGAAGGCGGCGTGGCAGAGCGCAGGAAGGGGAAGCGGGAAACCAAAGCTGGGGAGGGATTTTCTGGTTGAAGCTTCCCATCAGATTTTACTAATGAAATGGGGCAATCGTTTCCAACCGGACGGGTCGGAAGCAACGGGCATCCTGCCCTATGCTTCCTAAAATCGCCCTCCATGGCTATTTTCCCCTGATTATCGACCATTTCATAAGTAAAATTCCTGATTGTAAGCAACATCCAGAAAATCCCTCCCCAGCTTTGGTTTCCCGCTTCCCCTTCCTGCGCTCTGCCACGCCGCCTTCCAACCCTGACAAAACGGATTTCCATACTCGCCAAAAACTGCAAAACATCAATATACCCCTCGGATTCCCAGATCGTTATCCAGCGTATTCATATTATACAACAGCAATACGTCCGTCACTTCAGGATGTTCCTTAATAAAGGCCGAGACGCCCTGTTTATAATATCTCGTATCGAACACATAGATTTTCTCATAATGATGGACAAGAAACGGCACCATGGAATTCGCATAGCTGTCCTTGACCAAAACCAGCTCCCTGTCTGAATCCGCATTTTCATTCGTTATCTCGATCAAAGAATGCAGATTATCTAAAAACAACGAATATTTGTCCTTCTCGTCCACGTATTCCAGATTATACAGGCTATTTGACGTTTCACCCGTATCCGCATATTCCACTGTCAGCTTATCGGCAGGATTTCTATAAATGGTAATAGCATCTCCTTCCCGCCCATAATCCCCGGCCTTGGAATACACCGTGCCCCGGAAGTCTTCCGTCACTGTCTGAGCCTCCATTTCTTCCAACGCAACGGCATCCAGCCCCATCTCCCGGCAGTAAGCCGTATACCCCGCATAGGCTCCCAAAGTCGTCCAATGGTGATCCGTCTTATAATACAGCTCCCCTTTCTCTTTATAAGCGAACAAGTCCTTGCTGCAGTCTACCGCCCGAATCCCTGAAAGGCTGTAAACAATCTCCGCTGTTTCCATTTGGTTCCTCACCGGAGCGCGGCCTGGCAGCTTTTCCCCATATACATAAATTGCCGTAGGAACCAGCATCAGGCAAAGATCCACATCCTGTCCTTCCAGTTCTTTTGCAAAACTTCCTAATATTTGTCCGATTCTCTCCGTATTTTCCGGTTTTTCATACGCTTCGATCAGATAACCGTCCTCCGCAATGTAAATGCCGTTGATTTTCTTTTTCCCTGCGTACATTTCCGCTTTTGTTTTTATTCCCATAAAAAAATCGCGGAAGGGAAAATGATCCGCCAGATAAGACTCCAGTCCTGACATATATTCCCCGCTCTTAATCCCTTCCAGGCTCATAGAAGGGAACTTAGCCAGATACCGGTTCTCATTTTCCGAAAATTCCTTTTTATCCATTATAAAAAACAATGCCGCCAGCAGCAATACCATACCGGCCAGCAGCAATGCCGTCGCTTTTTTTATCCGATTTTCCCACACCGGCCTTTCCTCCATCTTCGCGCCTCCCATTCCCCTGCCCTTTCTGTTCCCTGGTTTTCTCCGTTCTTCTTTTCTCCATCAGAATCTAAAATATAAAAACGGATTATACGTATCGTTTACAAGAAAAGCCACAGTTACCAAAAACAGCAATATATATCCTGCCATGGAAACGGCTGATGCCGCCGTCCTTCCTTTATCCCCCATGCGCCCTATCCTGTTTTTTACCCATGGATATACCGGAAATGACAAAACCGCCGCCGCCAGCAGCACCGCCATGTAATTTTCCAGATACCACAAGCATTCTCCCCCCCACAGCCTGTTTCCCGCCATTCCGGCCATCGAACGGAAATAAATGCCAAGCGCCCCCATATCATCAAATACAAAAATAACAAAACCTACCACCACGATAAGCAGCAGATAGCAATGCCTTACAATCTTCGGAAGCGCATCCAAAGCTTTCCCCCATACATACTTCTCCAATGCCAGCAGCGCTCCGTAATACAGCCCCCAAAGAACAAAATTCCAGGACGCCCCGTGCCAAAGCCCCGTCAGGAACCAGACCACCAGCATATTCCTCAGATGTCTGGCTGTTCCTTTCCGGTTCCCGCCAAGCGGTATATAAACATAATCCCGGAACCATGTGGACAGCGATATATGCCACCGCCTCCAGAAATCCGTCACCGATATCGCAGAAAGCGGGTATTTGAAATTTTCCGGGAAATGGAAACCGAGCATTTTTCCCATGCCGATCGCCATATCGCTGTATGCGCTGAAATCAAAATAAAGCTGCAAAGTAAATGCCGCCGCCCCAAGCCATGCCGTCGCCACCGAAGCCTCCCCGGCTTCTAACATGCGTATTTCTTCCCACAAGGCTCCTGCCTGATTCGCGATCAGCACTTTTTTAAACAAACCCTGCATAAACCGGAACAATCCTTCCCGCACTTCTTCCTTTTTGATCCTCCTTGTGCGGAGTTCCTCATTCACCACGCTGTAACGGACGATCGGCCCCGCCACCAGCTGGGGGAACATGGAAACATAAGTGAGATAATTCAAGTAATTCCGCTCCATCGGAACTTCTTTCCGGTACAGGTCGATACTGTAGCTCATCGTCTGGAACGTAAAAAAGCTGATCCCCACCGGCAAACCTAAACCGAGCGGTTTTAACGGTATGGAAAAAATCCCGCCCAAGGTCGCTATGAGAAAATCAGCATATTTAAAAAAAGCAAGCACGGAAAGATTCACCGCCACCGAACAGACGAGAAAAAATTTCCGTCTGCCCCGCGTCGTTCCGAACCTCTCCATCAGTCTGCCATTGCAATAGTCCACCGCTGTCGCAAAAAACATCAATAAAATGTAAACCGGCTCTCCCCATGCATAAAAAGCCAGGCTGAACACAAGCAATACCATGTTCTTCCATGACTTTATAGAAAAACATTCATAGGGAACCGCATAATATAAAATAAGACAAAGAGGAAGAAAGAAAAACAGAAACGGAATACTGCTGAAAACCATATTTTACCCTTCCCTTCCTACAGTTCTTCCTCAATCATCCGAACGATCGTATCCTGTGATTCGGATATGACAAGATATACATAATTTCCTTTCGATTTTACGGAACTCTTATCCACGATTTCAAACTGCTCCGGCAGATAATTTTCCATTTCCCCCCGTTTTTCGTCCACCACTACCTGAAGCGCCGCGGTGATTTTTTCCACATCCCCTTCCTCTTTTACTTTCATGATGACGATGGTCTCCGCGCTCGTCGCTTCCTCCGACATCACGAATATGTACTCTTCCAGTTTTTCCGGGTCAATGCCGTAATAATTAGAAATAAAGCTGTCCGTCATTTCCACCGGGGAATGGAGTTCTACCGCCTGTTTGATATCTTCATAAATATCCTTTACCGGCCTGGCGCTTACGGTCTCCTCCGCGCTTTCCTGTTCCACATTTGCTGCCGGCGCCTCTTCCGCCTTTCCGCAGCCTCCCAGCAGCATTGCGGCGGCCGCCATGCAGACACATAATGTTTTCATTCCAAATTTTTTCATAAAATGCCACACTCCCTTTTTTATTTACTCCAAATGCTCATCCGCATACTTCCTCAATACCGATACCCATACGTCATAGGCTTCCGGATTCTGATGGGCGAAACCGTCGCTGCAGTATTCCTCCGCCAGATCCCCGTTTTCATCGGCAAGAGCTTCTGCCACATCCACATAACCCCATCCGTTCTTCTCAGCCATCGCTTCCAGCAATCCGTTAAATTCGCGGATCGTATCATTTTCCAGCTTTCCCGTTTCTTTCCCCTTCAATACATAAGTCATGCTCATGATGATAATTTCCGCATCCGGATTTTTTTCTTTAATCTTTCCGATCAGCTCTTCATATTTTTCACAGCTTCCCTCTACTCCGGTAATATTTAAGTCATTCATCCCCAGCATCAGAAATACCTTTTTGCTTCCCATCAGCGAAATGGACTCCCATACCTGTCTCTGTTCCCCTTGATATACCGGATGTACGCTCTCATCATCCACATCCCAAAGCGCATTATTTGCAGAATAACTCCCTGCGGCCAGGAAGCCCATCCGGCTTAAAAACGTATCCTGCCTTTTCATCGCATAATTCCGAAAACCCAGCATAATGGAATCGCCCACAAAAACCGAATCGTCAAAATATGCGTCGATCTCCTCCGCGTTTTCCTCCAGAACCTCTCCTTCTTCGCCGTCTTCCATATCCTCACCGCTTTGAGCCTCTTCTCCCGCTTCCTCTTCAGAAGCCTCGCTGCTTTCAGCGCTTCCATCATCCTCATCCGTTTTTCCGTCCCCGGAAGCTTCCGTCGCGTTATCGGCCTTGCCGTCCCCCGTTTCTTCGCCGCTTCCCGGTTCTGCCGTCCCTTGATCTGTTTCGGCCTGATTCGGAACCTCTTCTTCCCCTTCCGCATGATATATATTTTTAACGATTTTGATGCTTTCTATTTCACCGGCTCCCGCCACGATATCCGCTCCGGCCTTTACTGTCTTCTTTCCTGCCGCCAAAGCGTTTATCCCAAAGCCTCCTACAACAGCCACTATTAGCAAACTGACCGCTATTCCGTATTTCCATCTGTTCTTTTTCATCGCGACATCCCATCCTTCTATCCACAAAACATCTTATGTTAATGCTTTACAAAATTTTAACCTCTATATGCATCATATTCACATCATATTTGCATCATTTTTGCATCATTTTGTCTTTTTTTGTCGAAAGCCGGAACGCAGTGACATCCTCCCTGTCAGAAAAATTCCCTTATGGTCTATTATAAATACATATTCTCTTATTTTCAAGCATTCTTCGTATATCGGCAGGCTGGAAAATTTCCACATCCGTAAAATGCCCCGAATTTTCCTTTTCTCAGGCACAGTATTCCTCCGCATCTTGGGCATTCCAGGCCCGTTTCCCCCGCCTTCCCCTCTGCCCTTTCCTCCTTGCGTTTTTTCCAGAGCTTCCCCAATTCTTCAAAGCATCCCTGGTTCATCAGGCAGTCGTTCAACGCCCGGTGCGCGCCTTCCGTATTGATATGGAAATATTCCGAAATATCGGTCAGTTTATAATGTCCGAGCCCCGGCAGACAATACCGCGCCATATACAGCGTATCGATATAATCATTATCCAGTTCCTTTCCCAATGCCTGCCATGCCGCGTCGTATGCAAAATTCATATCAAAAGTATGTATATTATGTCCCACCAATATGCTATCGCCGATAAAATCCATAAATCCGGCCATGGCTTCCTTAATTTCCGGCGCATCCGCCACCATATCATCCGTAATCCCGTTCACTGCCGTTGCCGCCGCAGGAATATGGCGTTTCGGGTTCACCAGCGAGGAATATTCCGCCGCCGCTTTTCCATCGCATACCCGCACGGCGGAAATCTCGATAATGACATCCCTCTCCGGATGGATGCCCGTCGTCTCCAGATCAAAAACCACATAGTCTTTGACATATTTATTCCAACGTTTTCCTTTGTTCCTCACAGCCAAACCGCTTCTCCCCCTTTCCTTATATCATTCCGTTTAATTCCTGATACAGCCTTTTCGCATAACTGTCCGTCATACCGCAGATAAAATCCGTTACCAGCAAAAGGCGCAGATACAATTTCTCTGTTTCATCTTTTCCTTCGGAATAAATCCGGTAGATCGCCTTATAATTATCCGAAACAAGCGCCATCATCTTTTCCTGTGCCGGAGTTCTTCTTTGGTCCGTATCATAAAGGATCGCCGCATCCACAAATTTTTCCAGCAGGAAGCCCATGATCCTTTCCGCCGCTATTTCCAGCTTCAATATAGGCTGGGATATAAAAGCATAACGGTATGCGATGTCTCCCAGGGCATTGGCCAGTTTTTCCCCATCCGTGCCGCAAAGCAGCTCGCTTCCATAAGTTCCGTCCATGATCTGGCGGTAATGCTCCGCAAAACCATCGGTAGCGCAAGCGATCAGTTTTGCCTGTATTCTTACGATCCAGTTCTGTACTGCGTGTTCCTCCGGCTGGGCAATGCCTCTTTCCACTGCTTTTCCATACCTCTCTTCCAGCGCATTTACCATACGGAAGTATTCCCCGTCTTCCTTCTCCCCTTCGCCGCATTTCTTCAATTCCTGTACCAGCTGGCCGAAGGTAATGCATCCCTTTTTAAAAGCGTCTTCGATATCCGCCGTCAAATAGGCGATATCATCCGCCGCTTCCAATACATAGGAAAGCGGATGCCTTGCCCCGTTCGTCCCAAGGCTTTGCTGCAGATCCGCAAAAATCTCCCTCTCCGCATAATAGTACCCCATTTTCTTATCCTTGATATTGCCGCTGTCTTCATTGATCTCCAGAGAAGATACCGGATATTTGATGATCGTGCCGAGCAGCCCTTTCGTCAGGTTCATCCCATGCTCGTCCACCAGGTAATGCAGCTTTGTCACAAGGCGCAGAGCCTGTGTATTGCCCTCAAAATGATACAAGTCCTCTTTCATCTGCGGCAGCAGCAATTCTTCCAGGCTCTGCTTCTTATAACACAGCCCTTTCAGATTTTTTATAAACCATTCCCTGATCACGGTCTCCCCGAAATGCCCGAAAGGCGGATTCCCGATATCATGCAGCAGCCCGGCGCACTGAAGGATGTCGCATACATCTGCCTGGTAAGATTCCTGAAAGGACGAATCCCCGATTTCCTGCATGATTTTCCTCGATATATTCTGCCCCAGAGACTTGGCCAGGGAAGATACCTCCAGCGAATGGGTAAGACGCGTCCTGATAAAATCGCTCTTATCCAGCGGAAATACCTGGGTCTTATCCTGCAGGCGGCGGAACGAAGCGCTTCCAATAATACGGTGGTAATCCTTTTCAAACTCTGTCCGCAGATCCCCGGCGCTCCTTCCCGCCCTATAGTTCCTGATCCTGTCCTCGCATAAAAGCTGCCACCATTCCATCTCTTTTCCTCCTGTTCCAAATAAAACATACCATTAATGACTTTACTACGTTTTGCCAGGAAACACAAGTATTTGACATTCTTTCCTTTCATAGTATATTATTAAATTATGGAGTTCGGGGTATATTTTGATATCTGCCATAACGGTATATGGATTGATCAGTAATTAATATAAAGGATGGTATCTTATGATGAAAAAAAACGCAGGAAAAATATTTGCCCTTCTTATGTCAGGCTTTCTTGTTGCTGCGGGCGGATGCGGCGCGTCCGATGCGAAGCCGGATGCGGCTGCAGAAGAAAACGCGGGGGACAATAGCGCAAAAACTAACGAAACAGGAGGAAATGGCACAGAAGGCACAGAAAACAATGCAGAAGAATCCTCAGAAGCTACTTCGGCGGATGGGACTTCTTCGACAGAAGCTTCCGGCGAAGAAAACTCCGGCAGCGACGCCGGCCTTTCCCCGGAAACGGCGCCGGCGCAGGAGGACATTCCTTCCCCGGTGACGTCCACGCCTTCCCGTCCCACCCAGGAAGAACTTCTGGCAGGGGAGCGTCGGACTTTGGTCGGAATCGTTCTGGATGCCACGAGATACTCTGTTTCTGTCCAGACCCCGGACGGGACTTCCTATTATCTTACGATTCCCGACAGCGGAGTCACCGGCAACCTGTATTATCTGACAATCGGCCAGATCGCTACTTTTACCTATGCCGGCTCTCTGGACGATACCGCCCTGCTGGTGGATATTTCCGACAGCGGCCTCGTCACAGGCATCTATGTAGAAGAGTACGCTTTTGCCATCAAGATCATCAATGCGGTAAAGGCAATGGATATGAAAGCGCTCTCCGACCTGACCAATTTCCCCGTCTTTTTGGATACCGGCAATTATGACGGCCCTATCAATACCTCGGGCGAATTTGAAGTCATCGACAGCGAAAAGATCTTCAGCGAAGCGCTGGTCAACCGTATCGTCAACTATAACCTTTTCGACCTGAAATATACGGATGCCGGTTTCGTATTAGGCGGGAACGGATCCCCCAATATCACTTTTGATATCGATGACGACGGCATTCTCGGAATCATCGGCATCAACAGCGCCCCTGCCAACGACAGCACAAAAGACTGACCACTTCGCAGCAGCACAAATCTGTTTTTCTCACACCACCCCTATGCCGCCTCCCGGCGGCACAAACCATCAACGGGAAGAACGCCGCTTTTTAGGCGTTCTTCGGCGTGAGAAGACTTGCGAAGCAAGTCTAGAACTTCTTCGCTCGCAGCCATTGCTGCGAGCTTAAATTGCTAAAGCAATTAGAAGTTCTTCTCACGCTACCCTCCTGACGCTCAGTATCGGCTTATAAGTCGCCGTCGTTATCTTGATCCCCGATTTCGGCGTACTTGCATGAACTATATTCCCGTTTCCTATGTATATTCCCACATGTCCGGCGTAGCATACAACATCGCCCGGCTGCGCGTTGGAATAGGATACCTCCGTTCCCACATTGCGCAATTCCCATGAAGTACGTGGAACCGTATAACCTTTATCTTTAAATACTCTCCAAACAAACCCGGAACAGTCCGCCCCGTTCGTCAGGCTGGTTCCCCCCGCCACATAAGGATTGCCGATAAACTGACAAGCATACGAAGCAATCGCCTGACCGGCGGCGCTTCCGCCTGAGGGGACGCTGACGCTGCCGCCGGAGGAAGAAGAACCGGAAGATCCGGAAGATCCGGATTCCGATGAAGACGCATAGCTTTCCCCTGAAGCAGAAGCCGCCTCCGCTTCCCTTCGCCGGCGTTCCTCCTCTTCCTTCCTCCTGCGCTCCTCTTCTTCCCTGCGTTTTCTTTCTTCTTCCTCTAATTTTTTAATCTGGGCTGTCTGCTGCTTGATCCTTGTCCGGTATGCCGCGGCCTCCTGTTTCGCCCTGGCTATTTGTACGCTGTAATTCTCATATTCCTGTTTCTTTTCTTCCAGCAGTTCTTCCATATATGCCTGTTCTTCCTCCAGCTCATGCTGGGAAGCCACCAGTTCCGACTTTTCCTCCTCCAGCTTGTCCCACACCTGCTGCGCATATTCCTTAGCCGCCTGATACTCCTCCAGCATTTTCCTGTCATACGCATACAGTTGTTCCACATAATCCGCCTTATTCAGCATATCCGCGAAGCTTTCGCTGGACATAAAAAGCTGCACATAGGAAATATCCCCCTGCTCATACATAAATTTAATGCGGATCTTCATCGTTTCATACTGTTCTTCTTCCTGCTGTTTCGCGACTTCGTATTCCGCCTCCGTTTCCTCAATCTGCCCTTCCTTCTCCACGATCTCTTCTTTGATCAGGTCTACGCTGGCAATAATCTGCACCAGCTCCGCATCGATTTCCTCGATTTCCTCGCCGATGCCGCTCTGCTCCCCTTCCAGCCCGGATATCTGTCCTTGTACGCTATTCAATTTTTTCTTGTCTTCTTCCTGCTGTTTCTTTATTTCGGATATGGTAGAAGCATATACCTTTCCGGAAAGGGAACACAGGATAAGGCATGCCATACCTATGCATGCCATCCTTGCCGCTTTTTTCTTCATATACACCCTCTGTTTTCACTTTCGCCCTTATCTATAACTCGCAGTTCTTTACCGTCCTCGGGAACGGAACCACGTCCCTGATATTCCCCATGCCTGTCAGGTACATGACGCATCTTTCGAATCCTAAGCCGAATCCTGCATGGCGGACAGACCCATATTTCCGCAGATCCAGATAGAACCCGTAGTCTTCTTTGCGAAGCCCCAGCTCCTCCATGCGCGCTTCAAGGACTTCCAGCTGATCCTCTCTCTGGCTCCCGCCGATAATCTCCCCGATACCGGGAACCAGGCAGTCCATTGCCGCCACCGTCTTTCCGTCTTCGTTCAGCTTCATATAAAACGCCTTGATCTCTTTCGGATAATCCGTTACAAATACCGGCTTCTTAAATTCTTTCTCCGTCAGGAAACGCTCATGTTCCGTCTGCAGATCACATCCCCAGAATACCTTATATTCAAACTCTTCGTTATGCTTTTCCAATATTTCGATCGCTTCCGTATAAGTAACATGTCCGAAATCAGAGTTCAGCACATGCTGCAGCCGCTCGATCAGCCCTTTATCCACAAACTGGTTAAAGAAATTCATCTCTTCCTTCGCGTTCTCCAGAACATAACGGATGATATGCTTTAACATGGCCTCCGCCAGAACCATATCGTCCTTCAAGTCTGCAAACGCCATCTCCGGCTCGATCATCCAAAACTCCGCCGCATGCCTTGTCGTATTCGAATTCTCCGCCCGGAACGTAGGGCCGAACGTATACACATTTTTAAAAGCAAAAGCATAAGTCTCCACATTCAGCTGGCCGCTGACCGTCAGATTCGTAGGCTTTCCAAAAAAATCCTGCCCGTAATCTATGCTTCCATCCTCGTTCCTTGGGATATTGTCCAAATCCAGCGTCGTCACCTGGAACATCTCCCCGGCTCCTTCGCAGTCACTGCCTGTGATCAACGGCGTATGCACATAAACAAACCCTCTTTCCATAAAAAACGTATGAATCGCATAAGCAATCAGCGACCGCACCCGGAATACCGCCTGAAACGTATTCGTACGCGGGCGCAGATGGGAAATCGTCCTCAAATACTCAAAACTATGCCGCTTTTTCTGCAACGGGTAATCCGCAGTAGAAGCCCCCTCCACAAACACTTCCTCCGCCTGCATTTCAAAAGGCTGCTTCGCCTCCGGTGTGGCCACAATCGTCCCCCTTACCACAATCGCCGATCCTACATTCAATTTGCTGATCTTCTCAAAATTATCCAGCTTATCGCTGTACACGATCTGAAGAGGCTCAAAAAAAGTACCGTCGTTCACCACAATAAATCCAAAAGTTTTAGAATCCCTGATGCTCCTGATCCATCCTCCTACCGTCGCTTCCTTTCCGATATACTTCTCCCTCTCCCTATACAGCTCCCTGATGTCCGTCAAATCCATGATTTTCCCACTCCTTATCCTATATTTTTATATCCTTCCTTATGACTTTTCCAAATGATGCGGCAATCATTGTACCGCCAGTCGCTCTACCCCTCGTTCACTATCGCATTCTCCCGCAGCATCTCCATTACTTTTTGCGCCATCATGGACTCCCGGTACCGCCGCTCATCCACATCCTTCTTCAATTCATCCAACGATCCATATGCCGTATTCGCCACAATCTCTTCCATTTCCTTTTCCAGTTCTTCTTCCGACACATCCAAGCCTTCCCTGTCCGCTATGGCCTGCATCATAATAGACTGCTTCGCATAACGCACCGCCTGCTCCCGTATCTCCTGGGAATAAGACTCGGCATCCATCCCCGCAAGGCTCATAAACTGTTCCAGGCTCATTCCATAATTCGCCGCTTCTGCCGCCAGGTTTGTCCTCAATATCCCTTCATAACCATCCACCAATGCCTGCGGCGGTTCTTTCGTAAACTCACAGCTTTCCATCAGCAGACTGACAAGCGAATTCTCAATTTCATCTTCATAAGCCGCCGTCGCGCTTTCCATCAGCAGATCCTTCACATATTGACGGTATTCTTCTACCGTGCTGCAGCCGACCTCCAGCCCTTTTACATATTCCTCATTCAATTCCTGCGGAGTTGCCGCCATAATCGTATTGACCGTGACCATGAATACCACGTCTTCTCCCGCCAGCCCTTCATGGTAATCCTCCGGAAACGTAAGGTTCAGTTCCACCACGTCCCCTGCCTTCGCACCGACCAGCCCTTCTTCAAAGCCTTCGATAAACCGATGGGAGCCGAGCGTCAGATTCTGCCCGCTGGCCGTGCCTCCGTCAAAAGCCACCCCGTCCATAGTGCCCACATAATCAATATTTACCGTATCCCCTTCCTTTGCGCCATCTTTCGGATTCAGGGACAACTGGTAATTAATATAAGCATCCACTTGTTCTTCCGTGACTTCCGGAAGAGCCTGTTCCACCGACAAACCTTTATACTCACCCAACTTTACATAATCTTCCGCCCTGATCTCATCCAAATATACCTTTCCGCTGTCGTCTTTCCCGCATCCTGCCAGCACCGTGATTGCGGATACTGCCAAAAGGGCAATCGCCTTTCCTGCTGTTTGTTTCTTCATTCCGAATCTATTCTCCTTTTCTCTCTTCCTTTTCCATTTATACCACAAATACCATTCTCTTAAAACCCCTTTTTTACAAAAGAGGCGACAACAGCCTGCTGACTTGTTCCTTGAACCGAATCAAAAGGGAACGGCCTACATAAACATTTTTTGTAATCTGGCTGGAATGTTTCAGGTCTTCATCAAAGATCTTCCGCATTTCCAAAGCCTTTTCTTCATTATATACCACTGCGTTCACTTCAAAATTCAAAGCAAAGCTCCGGATGTCCATATTGGCCGTGCCATAGCACAGCACCTTGTCGTCCACCACCATTCCTTTCGCATGAAGGAATCCCTCGTTATAAGTATAGCATTTGCCCCCTTCCATCACCAGATCCCCGATATAGGAATACGTGGCCCAGTATACAAAAGGATGGTCCGGTTTGCACGGAATCATCACATTGACTTCAATCCCCGAACGGATAGCGATCATCAATGCTGCCAATATCGCTTCATCCGGAATAAAATAAGGAGTCTGTATATATATGCTCTTTTGCGCTTTGCCGATCAGCCGCAGATAATTATCCCTGATGCTGCAATGCCTGGAATCCGGGCCGCTGGATACGATCTGCACATCACAACGCTGTTCGGACAGAAACGGTTCTCCATAAATATACCGGTCCGTCATAAATAGATTTTCCTTGGAAGCATAATTCCAGTCAAGCGCGAACCGCAGTTCCAAAGAGGCTGCCGCAGATCCCGTAATACGAAGATGGGTATCCCTCCAATAACCGAACCGGTCATCCATCCCGATATATTCCTTCCCTATATTGAAACCGCCCACATAGCCTGTCTTCCCGTCAATAACTACGATCTTCCTATGATTCCTGTAATTCATCCGAAGATGCAGCCTGCGCAGGACAGCCGGAAAAAATTCCGAAGTTTTTATCCCTCGGCTGTTCAGTTCTCTCCAGCAGTTCTTCTTTACGGAACGGCAGCCCATGCCATCATAAAGAATGCGTACTTCCACCCCTTCTTCCGCTTTCTTTGCCAGCACTTCCTTGATCCTTTGAAACAACACATCATTTTTTATAATATAATATTGAATGTGTATATACTTTTCCGCTCTTTGCATGTCCTCGACCAGCGCATCGAACTTTTCATTTCCATCCGTGTAGATAGTAATATCATTATCATCCGTCAGCACCGCCCCTGCCACATCCAGATTATACATTACCAAATCCGCATAATCCGTAATTCCGGGCGCTTCCCTTTCCAGCCTTTTGCTCCGCAGGCTGAACTCCTGCCGCCGGATGGCCTCATTCAGGTGATCCTCGATTTCCTTAATGCGGAACATCTTCTGCTTATGCATGTCCGTTCCAAGGAACAGGTAAAATATAAAACCAAGAATCGGTATAAAATACAAAAGCAGCAGCCATGTCCAAACCGACTGCGGGTTTTTTCTCTGAAAGAAAATAATGATGACCGCCAATATAAAATTAATAAAAATCAGATGGCTGAACACAAACTCCAGCCCCATTCCTATATTTTCCAAAAACATAACCGTATCCTTATCGCTTCCTGTCCTTACCCATTATATAATATTCCCTTTCTTTCTTCAATGAAATCCCTTGTCTATTTATCAAAAGAATGCTACAATAAATTCTAATTCAACAAAAAGCGGGAGGTACATTGTGAGTACATTATCTATTGTATTATTAGTCATATTGGTTATTTTAGTCATAGGCGTCGTCGTACTGTATTTTCTTGGCAAAAAGGCACAGAGGAAACAGGCGCAGCAGCAGGAACAGATAGAAGCGACAAAGCAGCGGATCTCCATGCTCGTCATCGATAAAAAACGGATGAAGCTAAAAGATGCAGGGCTTCCCCAGGCTGTCATCGCACAGACCCCCAAACTTCTGAGAGGTTCCAAGCTGCCCGTCGTCAAGGCCAAAATAGGCCCCCAGATCATGACGCTTGTCTGCGATGAAAAGATTTTTGATATGGTTCCTGTCAAAAAAGAAGTAAAAGCCACCGTAAGCGGCATATACATTACCGAAGTGAAAGGGCTCCACGGAAAACCGATCGTGACTCCTCCGAAGAAAAAGGGCTTTTTCAAACGGGCGGTGGAAAAGGCACAGGAAAAAGCGGGGGCAAAGCCCTTAAAATAACATTGCAGCCAAAACTTATTTTTCTATCACATAAAAAAATTGGCCTGAAGGCCAATTTTTTTATGGTCATAAAATCTTATGCCGTAAAATCTTATGCCGTAAAATCTTACGCCGTAAAATCTTACGGTCAGAAAGGGCTTCCTTCCTATTCCGCCTGAAGAGAAAAACCTTCCCCGTCTTTGGAACGGATATCCATCTTTATCTTGCAGTTCGCAAAATGCTCATAATTCACTTCCAGCGCATAATCCACATCTACTTCGATATGTTCTTCCTCTTCCATCATTTTTACGCTCTTCGCGTCTATGCCTATCAATATATTTCCATAAGGAGTGGCATAATTCGTCATATTCTTTTTATTTTCTTCAAAGATCATATGCACGTTGACCAGCCCCCTCTTCGTCAGATCCAGGCTGTTATCCTTAAATTTGATAATATTTTTCGTGCTTTCCCGGAAGCCTTCCGCCACTTCGTCAAAAACTACATAATGGCTGTCGTTCCGCTTGTAATATTCCGCCGGCGTAATTGTTTCTATTTTATCCCCGTCCGCAGCCCCGGTATCAAATTGGAGTCCCCGCAAGGATAACAATACTTCTTTTGTCATGGCTTATGCCCTTTCTCCTATCGTTCTCTAAGTTAATAATTTTCTATATTGATCGTCTTTGCCGACAATATCCCGTATTTCAAAATCGAATTGGCAAATGTCTGGAATTTATCCGCCATATCGCTTACATAGAACTGGTAACGGTTCGATCCTAATTCCTGCGGCTTCCCGTTCAGCAGGCCTTCTTTTTCCAGCAATTCTTTCAGTTCCCTCGCCGTCTCATAAGCGGGATTCACAAGCGTTACCTCTTCCCCCACGATCTTCCTTACCGTGGAACGGATCAGAGGATAATGGGTGCAGCCTAATATGAGAGTATCTATGCCGCTGTCAGTGAGCACGCTCAAATATCTTGTAGCGATTTCATCCGTCACCGGATCCTGCCACAGCCCTTCTTCCACCAAAGGCACAAACAGCGGACACGCCTTTCCCAGCACTTTGATCCCAGGATCAATCTCATTGATATATGTAGAATAAATATGGCTGCCGATCGTGCCTTCCGTGCCGATCACTCCGATCCTGCCGTTTTTCGTTGCCTCGGCCGCCACCTTTGCGCCGGGCTTGACCACGCCTATGATCGGGATATCCAGTTCCTTTTCTATTTCATCCAGCGCATACGCGCTCGCCGTGTTGCAGGCGGCTACAATAGCTTTCACCCGCTGTTCCCGGAGGAAACGGACGATCTGCCGCGAGTATCTCGTAATCGTTTCTTTCGATTTGCTTCCGTAAGGCACTCTGGCAGTATCTCCGAAATAAATAATCTTTTCGTTGGGAGTCTGACGCATAATTTCCCTCGCCACTGTCAACCCGCCTACTCCGGAATCAAACACTCCTACAGGCGCTTCGCCCATTGCTTCTCTATTCATCTTTCTTCCCTTTGCTTTCTGGTTTTAACTTTTCCAAAATCCTGCTTCTCATCCGTATCTGTCCCGGCTCCGCATCACAAAGCCCGGTAAAAATATCCGTTCCCTCATCCTTGCGGATCTCTCCTGAAATGCCGTCCCAAATCTCATTTCCAATGCTGTTTTGCCCGTCATCCGCAACCATTTCACAGACATCCTCCGTGAAACACAAGTCAGGGTATATCATACCCCAAAATCCACAAACTGAAAACAGTATAATTCCGGTCTCCCACAATTTTTTCATCAGACTTCCTCTATCCTTCTTAATTATAGTAGTTCCAATCACTGATAAAGAAAGTCTTCCCGTATTTTAATAGTTTATTCACCCATTCCGCTATTACTGCCAGCTTCGCTCTCAACGCCAGCTTCGCTCTCAACGCCAGCTTCGCTGTCGAGGCGGATTTGGCGCATGACGGATTTTTCCTGGTTGTCAATATGCACCTTAGCGGCCTCTGCGGCAGCTGGTTTATCCTTCGCGCGGATACTTTCATATATTATTCTATGCTCTTCTACCAGACGTTCATGCTGGCTTTCGTCTTTAATATATTCAAACCGGTACCTATACATTTGTTCCGACAGGTTATTGACTAACTGCACCAGCCGCCTGTTGCCGGTTGCCGCCACAATAATATCGTGCAGCGCCACATCCGCCTTGGCAATAACCGTAGCATCCCCTGTCTGCGTAGCTTTCTCGAACTCGGCGCAAGCCTCCTCCAGCCTCTCCATCTCTTCTTCCGATATCCTGTCACAGGCCAGTTCCACGCATAAAGCATCCAATGCCCTGCGTACTTCCAGCACATCCTTCATGCTCTTTTCGGTAATCCGAGCCACTTCCGCCCCCCGCCTGGGTATCATCGTTACAAGACCTTCCAGTTCCAGTTTCCGTATGGCTTCCCGAATGGGGGTTCTGCTCACTCCCAGCCGGTTCGCGAGATGGATCTCCATCAGTCTTTCCCCAGGTTTCAGCTCCCCTGTCAGTATCGCTTTGCGCAGCGTATTAAACACGACGTCCCTCAATGGCAAAAAATCATCCATATTCACCTGCAAACTATCCTTCTCCATAAATCCGCCCCTTTTTCCGGTCAGCTCTTCTTCCTATCCCTTCCTGCCCACCCGCAAATATATACCTGGCCGGCAAGATTTGCTCCTATTATGTCGGCATATGCTGCCCTGGCCTTTTCTTCTTCTTCGAAAATGCCGAATACCGTAGGGCCGCTGCCGCTCATCAAGGCATTCCATGCGCCTCTTTTCTTCATGGCTTCTTTTATTTCCCCGATTACAGGGTATGCATTTACAGTCACTGTTTCCAGCACATTTCCCATGCGTTCTGCCACTCCCCGCAAATCCCCGGCTTCTATCGCCGCCCGCATCCCGTCAATATCCGGATGGCAGTCCAATTTTTCCGCATGAAGATTCTCATACACATATTTGGTAGATACATCAATATCCGGTTTAGCGATCAATACAATACAGTCCGGCGCATCCGGCAGCTTCGTCAATATTTCGCCGATCCCCTCCGCCAGCGCCGTTCCCCCTCTGATGCAATAAGGAATATCCGCCCCTATTTTTACCCCCAGGGCGCACATCTCGTCTTCGCTCATGCCCAATTCAAACATTTCATTCATTCCGTGGAAAACCGCAGCAGCATCCGTACTCCCTCCTGCCATTCCTGCCGCCATGGGAATCCTCTTCTGCAGTTCTATTTTGACCCCTTCCTCAATGGAACAGGTCTCCATCACCAGCCTGGCCGCTTGATAAGCCAGATTGCCCTCATCTCCCGGAAGATCCTCCCTGTCGGTCGTTACAACGATCCCCGGCTTTTCCTGCCTGGTTAAAGTAAGTACGTCGCAGAGATCCACCGTCTGCATGATCATCTTTACTTCATGATATCCGTCTGCCCTGCGCCTTATAACATCCAGCCCCAGATTTACCTTGGCATAAGCTTTTTTTGTTATGACATTTTTTCTATCTGAACTCATATTGTACCCCATTGCATTTTGTATACATGATTTGTATTTATTATAGCCAACCCATATGGGTACGTCAACATAGAAATCCATAATAGCGGCGGAATCCATTTTTACAAAAGGCATGCCAGGGTCTGCAGCATTTCGCCAAGACAGGCCGTGCCTCTTATCATTTTATAAAGTACTATGTAGCACGAAATAACGATTTTGCATATTATACTATTATCAAATATTTGGTAATTGCCGATATAGATGGTAGATTAGGAGTACTTTCTCCAATCGCGTACCAATTCATCTACATATCCAAGGAGGGTTTGAAATGAGCGTAAATGGAGTTACCGGATCAACAGGCGCTGCCGATCTGTACGGCACTTACACTACTTCAGCAAAAAATGCTGAAAAGACGGATACCAAAAAAGAAGAAAATACGAATAACAACGGCGTGGTTTACGAGCCTTCTTCCAAGCCGTCCGAGACATCTCAGACGAGCAAAAAACCCGATCCCGCTTTAGTAGCAAAATTACAAGCAGATTCCGATGCACGCATTTCGCAGTTAAAGAGTCTGGTAGAACAAATGATTTCCAAACAGGGACAGACCCTTGGAAAAGCGGACAGTATCTGGAGTTTCCTTGCAAAAGGGGATTTTACTGTTGACGCTGCAACCAAAGCACAGGCTCAAAAAGATATTGCTGACGACGGATACTGGGGCGTGGAGCAGACTTCCAGCCGTATCGTTGATTTTGCTACCGCATTAGCAGGAAGCGATCCGAAACAGCTTGAAAAAATGCGGGACGCTTTCAAAAAAGGTTTTGACGATGCAACCAGCACATGGGGTAAATCCCTCCCCGATATCAGCCAGAGAACTTACCAGGCTGTTATGGATAAATTCGATGCACTGATGGGAACGGAAGAATAAAGCACCTAAGTATTTTTCTTCTATATACAAAGGCCAGAAAACCGGTTGGTTTTCTGGCCTTTGTACGCTATGCGCAACGCTTATGTGCTGTGTTCGTCTTTCCGCCTTTTTAATTCGATATCCCTTTCACGATCAGCAGCTTATCCCCCGGCCTGATTTCTTCCGTCGTCATATCATTCGTTTCTTTAATCTGCGCGATCGGAACATAATAACGTTTTCCCACATCCCACAGGCTGTCGCCTTCCTTCGCGATGTAAATAACAATTCCCGGCAGACCGCTCAACTTATTCATATCCAAATCAGATACCACGATATCCGTTACGATATTTTCCGTCCGGTGTTCAAAAACAATGACACGGCAGACGACTACCGCTTTCACATCCAGCTCCCCTCCATCCAGCATCGCTACCGCCAGCTGTTCCAACCCTGTCTGCATCTTAAAGGTACATCCGCTATTGATATCCGGCACATCCAGCGTACAGCTGAACGGTATGCTGCCTTTTGCCGAACTGTAAGGCACCTTCTCGTCACTGCTCAAATACAATGTCTGTACGTTTACGGTTCCTTTGATATGGATGCCGTTCTCCACAATCTCCCCATCCTCTGCCTGAATCTGCGCCTCGCTGTGCAGAATCTGGACGATGGGCGCATCCGAGGCTGCCAGCTTAATTCTATCCGCAACCTTGGTCTTCCCCGAAGTTCTGGCCAGCAGCCCCTTAAACTGGGCCGGCTTGCTCACCGCTTCCACTTCTTTTACGACCCCGTACACGCCGGAAAGAATATCCAGGCGTTCTTCCTCATAAAGGCTGATATCCAGATCCATAACAAGCTCTACGGCAAAGACTCTCTGTTCCCCGTCAAAATCGGGACGCACTTCCACATCTTTTGATCCCGGCGCATAATCAATATCCGCCGCCATCCCCTCATCGCAGCCTGTGCAATCCACCGTTCCTCCAAAAGGCACTACCGTTTCATAGCATTTCACCGCCCCCTCTTCTCCTTCATACAGGAAAAAGGCATTTAAATCGCCCTGCACGGATATCCTTCCTTCCAATGCCCGGAATTCCACATTTTCCGGCTCCACTCCCTGCCATATCAGGCGGGCGACATTAGGGAAATTCTGGGGCAGTTCCAATTCCTCTTTGACACGGAAAATATCCCTCTTTTTCACCGTCATCTGCGCAATGCGCACCGGTTTCTTACGGTACTCCACAGGCTCCTCATGATACAGGTCCACCGCTGTTTCTTCATCATACATCATCTCCGAGCAGACTTTCAGCGCAATCAGCGCCTGTACGCTAAGCTTTCTGGAATTGATAAGGCCTATCGTAAGATCCTCCAGCCTCCATTTTACATTGGCGCTGTCCCCGCTCTGGACTCCTTCCACATAGATCTGTTCGTCAAAAGGAATAGCGCCCTCCATACATGCCGGTGCCTGCTGCTCCCCTTCTGCCAGATACATAACCATAAACTGTAGTTTTCCCTTTACTGCTACATGGTCTTCCGTTACCTTCACTTCTTCCAGCGTAACGTTTCCTCTATCATAAATCAGCTTGCCGGCATCCGGCCTGGAATCCAGGATATTAATATCATCCTCCAATGTAATCTGCGTTGATGCCTGGCCCTTTATCCGGTCCATATGTATATTTTTCCTTACTAATTCCACAAAAATACCTCCATGTAGATGAATTACCAGTCTGTACTTATAGTAATTCTATTTCACACATGAAGGTATTATTCCTCCTTTTTATGCGAAGGACTAAAGATCATCTATCTTCAGGCCGCTGATTTCTTCGATTCCGTATTTTCTCATATACTCCTCGATTCCTTCCGCAATCTCCATTGTAACATAAGGATTCACAAAATTCATAGCCCCCACCGCTACCGCCGAAGCCCCGGCCATCAGGAATTCAATCGCATCTTCCGCGCAGGAAATCCCCCCCATGCCGATCACCGGAATCTTCACCGCCCTGGAAGCCTGGTATACCATGCGCACTGCTACCGGCTTTATCGCCGGGCCGGACAATCCGCCGGTCTTATTTGCCAGTACGCATTTCCTCTTATGGATATCGATCTTCATCCCCGTAATCGTATTGATCATAGAAAGAGCATCCGCCCCTGCCGCTTCCGCCGCTTTCGCCATTTCCGCAATATCCGTCACATTAGGGCTCAGCTTCATGATTACCGGCTGCTTCGCCTTCTTCTTAATCTCCGACGTAATATCGTACAAACAATCCGCTTTCTGCCCAAAAGCGATTGCCCCTTCCTTAACATTCGGGCATGATACATTGATTTCCAGCATGTCCGCCGCAGTATCCCCCAGTTTTTCCACAACCTCCAGATAATCTTCCACCGTTTTCCCGCAGACATTGACAATAATTTTCGTATCATATTGCTGCAAAAACGGTATATCCCTTTCGATCAGCACATCGACTCCGGGGTTCTGCAAGCCTATGGCGTTCAGCATTCCGCCGTATACTTCCGCCACCCTCGGCGCAGGATTTCCCTCCCAGGGAACATTTGCCACTCCCTTTGTCACTACTGCGCCTAATTTATTCAGATCCACGAATTCCGCATATTCCATCCCCGATCCGAACGTTCCCGATGCCGTCATCACCGGATTTTTAAATTCTACTCCTGCTATCTTTACCTTTGTATTCATATTCACACCTATCCCGTCCCTGAACATACTTATTGGTGAAAGCGGTTCATGCTCTGCCTGAACGAATCCAGCCCCTGCAATTTTTTTATCCTGCGCAGCTTTATGCCGCACACATCGCAAATCTGCTCCAATCCTGCCCCCACAATCACATTGGACACCCGGATCTCCTTCGGCGCGCCATATTGAAAGATAAAGCCTATCACTGTTTCTGCAAGCATCGCTATAGGATCATCCTCCGGCTCCGCCATCTCAGAATGAAGGATCATTCCCGATGCAGCATCCCCCAATAAAGCCAAAACCGGATTTGCAGGACGGATATATTTTTTATCCGTCACCTTTGCCCCCATAACCAAAATATCAGCTTCCAAAACCGCCTTGCATTTAGGCGCCTCCGCCAAATCGGCAAGCAGCTCCTCGTCTGTTATAATTAAATTTCTAAATTGAAAAGCTGTAAACGGTAACGGCGCTTCTTCCAAACTCGATGTATTTTTTTCTTCATCGGCAGAAAATAAGAGCATATTCCCATTCTCAAAATCCACCTTTACATCTATATCATCATAATGCCTTAACGCCGACTCCAAATACTGTAAATATTTACTCATCCGTGTCACTTCCTCCGCATCCATTTGATACGGCCAATACCCCGGTTCATAAGATACAAAATAAAGCCACTGGTTTTTTCCTCGATATGAATACCCCAAATCCTTTATAATTTTCCTCTGCTTATCGGTCAGCTCCTCACGGTTTCCCCAATAACATGTCAAATTTTTCTGACAGGACATCGCATACTCCGGCGATAAATTCATACTTTGCTGCATGGCAATCATCAGAAAACTGTTCAGCCCCTCATAGCCTTCATATACCGTTATGCCGTAGCAAGTTCCTCCCCTTCCCAATATACTGCAAAATATGGTGTCTTCCTCCGCTCCGTACCGGAGTCCTATCAAATCCATATCATAAAACTTTTCCCACGGCCTTAATTCTTTTATACGTGTTGCTGTCTCATACAATACCTTCCACTGTTCTAATAACGCTTCCTTCCTCATGCATTCCTCCTATCTTTGATATAACAGCCGTTCCTCTGCCTTTTTATGCACCCGCTAAATATCCACATCCTCCGCCAAAAATACAGGCCCGTCCGTACAAATTCTCGCATTTTTCACATGCGAATGGGCATCCTCCTTCTTCGTCCTGCAGACGCATCCCAGGCAGGCTCCTACGCCGCAGGCCATTCTTTCCTCCAAGGAAATATATGCCTTCGCCCCATGTTCCCCGCTATAGCTCCGGATTGCCCGCAGCATGGGCATGGGGCCGCAGGCCATGACCACATCCGCCTGCAGAGCTTCCGCAGCAATCACATCCATTACATTCCCTTTTGTTCCAGCGCTTCCGTCCTCCGTAGCCACATAGACGTCCCCATATTTTTCCATATCTTCCTTCAGGAAAAGCTGCCCGTTCCGATATCCGGCTATCACCTTCACATCCTCCGCCTTTCCTTCCTCCCGCAGATCCTTCAAAAGCTGCAGCATAGGGGGAATGCCGATGCCGCCTCCCATTATAATAACTCTTTTTCCCTCCGCCGCTTCCAGCGGAAAGCCGTTTCCCAGACACCCCAATATTTCGATATCGTCTCCGGCCTTATAATGGGAAAATTCCTTCGTCCCTTTCCCTGCCACACGATAAACGATCCTTAACCTCCCGTTCTCCCGATCCGCTTCGCATATACTGATCGGTCTTGGCAGCAATGTGCTTTTATCCTGCGGATAGATGCAGATAAACTGCCCGGCCCTGGCATCTCCTGCCAGATCCGTCTCCAGCCACATATCATAAATCCTTTCTCCCGTTTCCCGCCCTTCCGTTCCTTTCCCTGAAAGTTCCCTCTGGGATACCACCTTCGTTTTTACTTTCTTCTTTCCCATATTTTTCCTCATTCCCTTCCGTTTCCATAGCCTGTCCAAACCATGGAAACGCTCATTTCTCTTTTTGATAAACGACCCTTCCACCGCACACCGTATAATATACCGTCCCAGGAAGAACCTCCCCCAGGAAAGGCGAATTTTCAGACTTTGAAAAAAACTCTTCCACTTTCCACTTCTCCCGGCTGTCAAAAATAACGCAGTCCGCCGGACCTCCCTCCGCCAGATAACCGGCATCCAAGCCATAAAACCTGGCAGGCTTCCACGACATAAGCCCGATCAGTTCCATCATCGTCAGATACCCTTTCTCCACCAATTCCCTGATCCCCAGCGATAAAGCAGTCTCCAGCCCGATAATCCCGCTGGGGGCCTCCGTTATGCTTCTTCCCTTCTCTTCCCTGCTATGCGGCGCATGATCGGTAGCGATCATATCTATCGTCCCATCCTTCAGGCCTTCGATAATCGCCATCCGGTCCGCCTCTTCCCGCAGCGGGGGATTCATCTTAGCCAAAGTACCGTATCTTACTGCTGCTTCTTCCGTCAATGTAAAATGATGGGGCGTTGCCTCCGCATGAATATGCGGATTCGTCCTCTTCGCCTTCCTTACCAGCTCCACCGCCTCTTTCGTGCTGATATGCTGAATGGACACTTCCGCGCCCGTACCTTCCGCCAGCGCCAGATCCCGTTCCACCATCCAGATCTCGGCCCGCCGGTCCGAACCGCCGATCCCATAATATTCTGCCGCCTTTCCCGCATTTATCCCGTTATTCCGGATAAACGCCGGATTTTCCTCATGAAAACTCAAAGGCTTCCCAATCCTGGCCGCCAGATCACACGCCTTTTTTACCACGGCTTCATCCAAGACCGGAACGCCGTCATCTGTAAACCCTGCCGCTCCGGCCTTTGCAAGCCTGTCCATATCCGTCAGTTCCTTCCCCTTCATCCCCAGCGTAATATTCCCGCAGGACTCCACATGAATCCCAGTTCCAGCCCCCTTTTCCAGCACATATCCCAAAACCTCTTCATTATCTACCGGCGGCTTCGTATTTGCCATCAGCACCACCGTAGTAAATCCCCCTCTGGCCGCTGCCTTTGCCCCGCTCAGAATATCTTCTTTATAAGTAAAGCCCGGATCCCGGAAATGCACATGCACATCCACCAGCCCCGGAGCAACCATTTTCCCTTCCGCATGGATCACCCTTACATCTTCCGCCTTTGCGGCATCTCCTGCCAGCTCTTCCTCTAACCGTATCCCCTTCCTGATCTTCCATATCCTCCCATCCTTCATCAAAACATCCGCAGTCCCCTCGTATCCCCCTTTCGGATCTATCACATACCCATTTCTTATCAGCAAAACCATTCCGCCCAATCCATCCCTTTCCATAAGCCTCTGCTTTTCACCATACAGTATATCCTACCCTCCACCCTGCGTCAACAACCCCTGCACGCTCATAAATCAATTTTGCCGGGCCGGGGGCTGGCGGAAAAAAAGAGGGGCGCAGCCCCTCTAATCAAATACCACCGACTTATCCATATATTCGATCTTCAGCACCACATAAGGATAAGAAGCGCCGTCCCTTTCCTGCGTTCCATACAGTTCCCTGTTTTCCGGCTCCGGCCCTATCAGATTCGTATCCACATAAATCGAATTCCCCGTCAGATATAGATCGTTGACAGTAATACTGTAACCGCCGGTCTCCTGTCTGCCATACCCTACGCATATATACAAAAAATCGCCGTCCTGGTAAGTCATCTTAAATTCTTTCTCTTTCTTCTGTTCTATAATCTCCTTTAACTCTTCTGGTATATTATCTTCTCCCAATACCGTAAACTCAATATCCTTAATCTTCTCATTCCCATCCTTTGTTTTCACCGCGCATCCGCACAGACAGAATATCATAACCGCTGTAAATAAAAATAAGATATGGCGCCTTTCCATTCCACCAATTTCCTCGTTCTTTTTTTCTATTTTATTTGCCACGGAAGGCAACTATTCCTTTTGCGCCTATAATCCCCACGGAAATCAATTTTTGCGTCCGGCTGGTACAACGATGCCGGAATATTTAGAAAATCTATTTCCCGGAGTCGGCACGGCGAAGCCATTCCCCATCTGCTCCCCTGCCTTCCTGCCGCCCTTCTTCTTTCCCGCCCTGTCCTGCCCGCAGCCCGCAAAAATTGATTTCCGCGGGAAATCACAAAACCCCATTGCTTTGCCGCCCCTGCTCCGCTATAATGAGTACAGAAAAAATACAAACGAAAGGATAAACCTATGTTTCGATTTATTTGTCTTGCAAGCTTTGTTATCCTGTTCCTCGTCCTCAGCATTCCCCTTCTGATCGCGGAATGGATCATCGGCAAATTCAATATGGATCTGAAAAACAGAAGCTCCCTTGCCATTGTCAACTGGGCATTCCGAAGATGCCTGGATATCACCGGCGTTTCTGTCACAGTCATCGGAGAAGAAAATGTTCCAAAAGATACCGCCGTGCTATATGTGGGCAATCATAGGAGCTACTTCGATATCCTGCTTACCTATATCCGCGTTCCGCGCCCCACCGGCTATATTGCAAAAAAAGAAATGCTCCGTTATCCCCTCCTTGTCAACTGGATGAAAAACCTCCACTGCCTCTTTCTCGACCGGAAAGACATCAAGCAGGGGCTGAAAACAATTCTGGAAGGCATCGAAAAGGTAAAATCCGGCATTTCTATCTGTATTTTTCCGGAGGGTACCCGGAACAAAGTAAACGACACCTTCCTGCCTTTCCATGAAGGCAGCTTTAAAATTGCGGAAAAATCCGGCTGTCCCATCATACCTATGAGCATATACAATTCTGCGGCTATTTTTGAGGATCATCTCCCCAAAATAAAAAAAGCCCACGTTATCCTTGAATACTGCCCGCCGATCTATATGAAAGACCTGTCCAGGGAAGAACGGAAATTCGTAGGCGCTCATGTATTGGATGTGATTAAGGAAACTTATTTTAAGAATAAAGATGAGATGGAGAAAAAATCGGCAGGGTAGGGATTATCCCCTATCCTGCTTTTTCTTTCTGCTTTCGCTATAGAATATTTAATGCCGGATTACCCGCGGCAGCACCCCGTCGATGTCCACATAATAATGCTTATAATTATCCCCTTCCACATAAACCTTCACCATCCTGTCCTGAAACAGAGCCTCCGGATTAAAATACAAATATCTGCTCCGAAAAATATGGATATTCCCTGCCATATCCCGATACTGGCACTCCACCACATAAGGAAACCGCCCGTTAATCATCACATTATAATTGATCTTCGTCTCCGCGATCTCCGCCATAATATAATTCCCTGATTGAAGCAATCTGTTGTTACGCTGCTTCTGCCTTACTTTTATTGCCAGAAATACCAGTCCTAGAGCAAAAAATATAAGTCCCACGCCTCCGAAGGTTAACTTAAAAATAACAGTTTCTTCAATATTTAGCGCAAAAGGAAATACCGCTCCCAATATAAAGAACAAACCAAACCCTGTAAAAACAATCCCAAGAATCAGCAGCACATCGATTCCGATTTTCGCTTTCCGTTCCATCACGCCCTTCTCCCCCGCTCCTGGCTTCCATTTTTTTCTCCCTGTCTTATCTTCGCCGCTCCAATCCCCATCCACACAAAAATAAAAGGCGTTCCAATAATCTGCTGGTAGCAAAGCACATTATGGGCGATGTATCCCACCGCCGCCAGCCCGGCTCCGAACATTACCGCCGCCTCTCCGTCCTCTGCGGACAGCGCCTTCCTCATACATGCATAAGCTGAAGAAATAAAAATGCCCAGATAAGCCAGTCCCCCTGTCAGGCCATAATTGATCACCGCATTAAACCACTCGTTATGTACATTCGGCACGAGCTGGTTATGCCAGAACTCGTTGATTGCATCCCCCATCAGCCCATAGGCATAAGGGGTAAACCCATCCGGGCCGCAGCCGAACAATTTCCTCCATATAGAAAAATCACCGAATACCGCCGCCCCCGTACGCCAGATAAATCCTCTGCTGTTTCCCCACCATATCGTAAACCGGAAATAGTTTTCCGTAGGGGAGCCGGCAAAATACCCTTTTCCATGCAGGATAAACAAAACAACGACGCCGGTTGCCGCCGCTACGGCCAGCGCAAGATAAATTCCCCTGAAAATCAAGACATTTCTCCGCTTTCCGGCAATGTGTATCTTCTCCTTCCTGACCAGCAGATAAAAAGCCGCCAAAACTGCCAGCAGGGGATACAGCAGCATACTCTGCGCCACTTTCAAATAAACGGCATCAATGGGTATCATCCGCCCTCCGGCCAGCCTTTCCCCAATCCCTGTCGCAGCCGCGGAAACCAAAGCAATCAGCAGCAGCTCCATAAGCCGCATCACTCTATCCCGATGTCCCGCCGCCAGCCATAACAGAACCATAAAGGCTGCCCCCAGGGCGATCACGCCGCTGTCGCAGTTCAGCACCATTTCCGCCGCAAAACCGATGCCGATGCCGATTCCCTGCCATATCCTTTTCCTCCCCGGTTGCGAACAAAAATAAATCCCTATGCCCATTATCAGCAATATGCTGATATAGCTGGATGTCCATGTCACCTGTCCCAGCGTAGTGACAAAATTCAGCCGCACATCATCCCCGAATCCTTTGTAAAGGTGCAGCACATCCACACCGAAACGCTGTAAAATAATAATCAGAGCCACCGCGATGCCGGCCGCCGCGCCCGCTATGTCCAAATAAGGCATTCCTTTGTAACCGAAAGAAACCATAAAATAGATTCCCACAAATAACAGCTGCGCTACAAATCCGGTATACCATGTATCCACCCCCCAGAAAGCCGATGCCCGGTCCGCCGCAGTCGCATAAGAAACCGCTGCGCAGACAAGATAACCCAGCACGAACCAGTCCGTCAACAGCCATTTTACTTTTTTCTTCTTTTTTCCCTCTTTTTTCCGTTCCGGCAGATACCAGATCAGGCTCACCAATAAAGTAGCTGCCGTAGAATATAAAAACAGCGCCCATTTTTTATATACCAGATCCATATATCCATGCACAAGAAAAAGAGGATACACGCAAAGCATGATCGCTAAATAAATATTCACTGTCCAAGATTTGATCCGTTCCGAAACAGCCGTATAATCCATGGATGCCTTCTTTTTCATCGTATTTTCCATCCTTGCTCCTGCCGCTAAGCACACGCCGCAATCTATCCGTTTAGCGCAGGGAATTTGATTCCTTCAGTACCTTTATAATTTCTTCAAAAGCCATGCCATGGGACGCCTTTACAAGAATCGTGTCCCCCTCTTTGATCACGCTTTCCCGTTCTTCCAAAAATACTTCTTTATTTGGAAAATAATAAATTTCCGGCCTGACAACGCCTTCTTTTTCCACATACCCAAGCGCCCCTTCATACATATCCTTGGCCAGATTCCCAATGCAGACAAGCACGTCAATACCCCGCTCCACCGCATAGGCACCTGTCTCCCGGTGCATTTCCCTTTCCTTTTCTCCCAGTTCAAACATATCTCCGAGTACCGCGACTTTCCTCGTCGCAACGCTGGACAACAGATCCAAGGCAGCGCGCACGGATACCGGATTTGCATTATAACAATCGTCAATAATTGTTTTATTGCCTATCTGTATTCTATTGCTCCTTCCGCCCACAGGCCGCACCGCCCCGATGCCCCGACGGATCTCTTCCCCCGTCAGCTCCATCAGGCTTCCCACACAGGCCGCCGCCAGCGCATTATAAATCATATGCTCTCCCGGCAGCGGAATCCGCACATCCAAAACCTCTTTTCCCATATGTATCTTAGCCAGGCTCCCCTCCAGCCCCCTGTTTTCGATTCCTTCCGCATAGACCATATTGTCCTGGCCGGTTCCGAAAGTCAGCGGCTTCCTGCCTTTTACTTCTTCTACCGTCCTGAGCATATCGTCGTCGCCGTTTATGCAGACGGCGCCGTCTTCGTTCATAAAATCAAAAATCTCTGACTTCGCCTTTAATATGCCTTCCCTCGACTTCAGATTCTCCAAATGGCACTGGCCGATATTGGTCAGTACGCAGATATCCGGCTTCGCAATCTCGCTTAATCTGTGCATCTCCCCAAAAGCGCTGATGCCCATTTCCAACACCGCGACTTCATGCTCCTCCCGAATCTTCAATATCGTCAGGGGAAGCCCTATTTCATTGTTAAAATTCCCCTCTGTTTTTAATACTTTATATTTTGTTGCCAGCACGGAAGCAATAAACTCTTTCGTCGTTGTTTTTCCCACGCTCCCCGTAACGCCTACTACCGTAACGCCTATACTCTGCCGGTAAAAGCGAGCCAGGTCTTTCAGCGCCTGGAATGAATTTTTTACTAAAATATAAACGCCGGCCTCATCTTTCGGCTCCCGTTCGCAGATTACGCCCGCCGCGCCCTTTTCAAAAACCTGGGAAATAAAATCGTGTCCGTTTACCCGTTCCCCTTTCGTGGCAATAAATAAATCATTTTCTCCGGCCTGTCTGGAATCCAGCGTCACGCCGGCCACTTCCCTGTCCTCCTCCGGATAATAATTATAAAGCGTCCCTTTACAGATCTTTGCTATATTCCTTAATGTCAAAAACCTCATCCTGTTTCTCCCCATTTCCACGCCGCATCCTTTTTCTTTATCTGTTCCCCAAAGCCGATTCCATGATTTTTTCACAAAGTTCCCCAAAGTCCATTCCCGCCGCTTTCGCCTCCTGCGGAAGCAAAGAAATGGGCGTCATTCCGGGCAAAGTATTTGCCTCCAGACAGAAGATCTCTTCTTCCTCGCTCATCATAAAGTCCATCCGCGCATAGTTCTTCAGCCTCAGCACCTGGAAAACTCTTTCCGCCAGATGCTGCAATTCCCTCGTTTTTTGGCCGGACAGGGCGGCCGGACAAGTCTCCACCGTATTTCCCGCCTGATACTTATTCTTATAATCATAAAAACCGCTGACAGGCGCGATTTCGATCACCGGCAGCGCCTTGCCGTCCATCACGCCTACGGAAAATTCCCTTCCTTTTATGTACTGTTCCACCACCACTTTGTCGTCGTAACGGAACCCCTCTTCCAAAGCCGCTTCATATTCCTTTTCATCCCTCGCGATGCACACCCCCACGCTGGAACCGCCGCTGCAGGACTTCACTACACAGGGAAAAGGAATTACCCCTCCGTATATTTCTCCCTTTTTCAGGCAGATTCCCTTCGGCGTCGGTATCCCATGATAATCAAACAATTCTTTTGCCAGCCCCTTATCCATGCAGAGCGCCGAACTGACATAATCCGTTCCCGTATAAGTAATCCCCATCAGGTCGAAACATGCCTGGATCTTCCCGTTTTCACCGTTCTCCCCATGGAGCGCCATAAATACCGCATCTGCTTTCTGGCAGATAGGGATTACATTAGGTCCGAAAAAATTTTTGTCCCCGTCTTTTCTCAGCGCTTTCACTGCCTCGATATCCGGGTTGTCTATGCCGATTTCCCCGATCTCTTTCGCCCAGTCTTCCTCTTTTTCAAAAATCCCTTCCACATCTTCCCCTGTATATCCAAGATACACATCCAGCAAGACCGCCTGATGCCCGTTCTTCTTCATCGCTTCATAGATCATTTTTCCCGAACTCAAAGCCACATCCCGTTCTGTACTGATTCCGCCCGTCAAAACGACAACCTTCATATCCTCATCCTGCCCTTCTTTTCCACCTAGTTAGAACTTCTTTTCACACTATTATACTCCTCCCCATGCCCGCAGGTAAATACCTATTCTTGCCGATACGCTATTTCCCCATTGATCAGTGTACAATAAACCTTCGTTGATACTTCCAGGGGATTCCCGTCAAAAATGGCAATATCCGCATCCTTTCCGATTTCCAGGCTTCCTACTCTGTCATCTACCCTGCATATCTGCGCCGCATGGATCGTGATCGCCCGGAGGGCTGTATCGAAAGGCATTCCGGACTTTACGCACAATCCCGCGCATAAAGGCAGCGACTGTATCAGCGATACGGGATGGTCCGTCGTAATTGCAACCTTTAACCCCGCCGCGCTCAGGATCCCTGCCGTCTTGAATGCCACATTCTGTACCTCTATCTTGCTCCTGCTGGACAGATCCGGCCCAACGATCGCCGGATAACCTTCTTTTGCCAGCTCTTCCGCAATCAGATGCCCCTCGCTGCAATGATCCAGCGTCATATCCAGGCCGAATTCTTTTGCGATCCTGATTGCCGTAAAAATATCATCCACCCGGTGGACATGGGCTTTCAGAGGTATTTTCCCTTCAAATACCGGGATCCAGCATTCATAATAAAAGTCTTCTTCAAACTCTTCCCCTGCTTTTTTTGCCTTTCTCTTCTTTTCCGCATATTGCTTTGCCCGAAAAAGCTCTTCCCGCAGCATACCCGCCACCGCCATTCTCGTAACCGGCATTTTTCCCTGGCCGGAAAAATTCACCTTCGGATTTTCTCCGAAGGCTACTTTCATTGCGGCTGGCGCGAGAACGACCAGATCGTCGATTCTCCTCCCTTTTGTTTTGATAAAGGCGAACTGTCCGCCTACCACATTGGAACTTCCCGGGCCGACCATTGCCGAGGTAATCCCCGCCCGGACCGCGTCGTCAAAGGCTGCATCCATGGAATGAATGGCATCCATCGCCCGGAGGTAAGGAGTAATAGGCTGGACATTCTCATTACAGTCATCCCCTTCCATCCCCTTCTTCTCCTCCGTAATCCCCATATGGCAGTGTGCCTCGATAATCCCCGGCATCACCAGCCTTCCGCCCGCGTCTATGACATCGATGCCGGCATCTTTTTGAGGGAGAGTTTCCAATTCCTCCATATCTCCTATCCGTGCGATCTTTCCGTTTTCGATACGGAGAAATCCGTTTTCATACTCTGCCCTTATTTTCTCTTTTTTCTTTTCTGCTTTCTCTTCCGCCATAGTCATGATCCGGCCGTTGATGATATATCTTTGCATCCGATAACCATTCCTTTTTCACAAATAAATCTTATTATTCCAACCCCATACAACAAGTTTAATGAAGCTTCGTCATAGGATTGACCGGAGTCCCGTCCTTTGTCAGTTTAAAGTATACGTTACACCCCTCTACCACATAGTATTTTGTCGGAGCCGCTACGCTTCCGATGATATCTCCTTGATTTACAAAACCGCCTTCCGATACCGTAATATCCTTCAGCTGCCCATAGGTTATCTCATACCCATTGCCCAGCTCCATGACTACTACGTTTCCCAGTTCGGAATCGGAATAAACTCTTTTTACTTTTCCGTTCGCCGCCGCCGTGATCGCTTCTCCCTCCACTGCGGAAATAATAATGGCCGGATTATATTTATACTGTTCCAGCGTAGGGAAATAAACCGTCTTATCCATGCTGTAATTGATCAGCACATTTCCTACAATGGGCCATGCCAGCGTATCCTTATCGCTGAATGTCAGAGCCGGCTGGATGGATGTGGAGGTAGCAATCGCCATCGTATCTTCCATTTCTTCCATACGGGCTACTTCTTCCAATGTTGCGGAATCGATGCTTTCGTCGATCATCCCTTCTTCGCCCTTTTCATTCTTTTCTTTATCTTTTTGGCTGTCCTTGCCTTCCGCCTTTTTCCCTTCTTCTTTTCTATTATCTCCCTCTGCTTGTTTTTCTGTATTTTCTTCCGTTTCTTCATTCTCTACGCTGGGAGAATTCGTCTCCTGAAAATACGGATCATAATCCAGGTCATCCGCAGTCACGGCATTCTCATTGATTCCCTCCGTCCCTGCCGCGCTCAAACCCTCTGCGCCATCCATTACGCCCTGTACCGTCTCTTCTTCATTTTTCGCCAATTCCGCAGACTCGTTCTCAATAGCACTGAAATCAACCACGTATCCGTCATTTTTTTCTTCATGATTTCCCCTGAAAAATAATCCCGTTGCCGTCAAAGCGGCCAGCACAAATACCGATGAAAGCGCCATAATCCATTTTTCTTTTTTGGCGCCGTTTCTGTTTCCTCTTTTCATTTTCATTCCTCCTAACAGAATTTATATCAAATTCCTATTTTCGGTTTTGATTCCTCATCGATAGTTTTGCCTGTTTCGGATTCTTTATTCAGTTTTTTCTATGATAATTTCCGAGAAAAAATAGTTTAATATGTCAATATAGTCACTTCCCTTTTTCGCCGCTTCATTGGCCCCATACTGGCAAAAGCCCAGGCCATGCCCCACCCCTTTCGATTTTATGATAATTGCCCCCCCGTCCTCCTGCCATTCGAAACAGGAGGAATGAAGGGAAAACGCTTTGCGGAATACCTCTCCTGTAATTGTTCCTTCCTCTGAACGGATTTCCAGCACATATCCCGCCCTGTCCCTGCTTAGTGAAAATACTTCCTCCAGAGCCTCGCCTTCCTCCCAAACAATCCCCGGGCGCAGTTCCTGCATTTTTTCCAAAAAATCGCCCTTGCTTATCCTTATGCTATGTATATAATCCTTGGAAGTAAAATCCCTTTCACATACGACAGACTTCAAATATTTGTAGTTTTCATTTCCAAATACCTCATTCCCATTGCGCGTCGCCCCGGCGCTGACCGCAAAATAAGGAGCATTGATCGGATATCCCTCATAAGCAAGATACATCCCCCTCGTGCTGCTTACCGCCTCCTTGCATTTTTCGTAGACATCCCCATCCGTTTTTATAATATTGCTTTCTACATATATGTATGCCTTTCCCTCCTTCTTTTCTTTATCGCTGTCGTAATACAAACGCATCATTTCCGTCCGCAGCACCACCGCCTGGGCTTTCAGCGCCTCCATCTCATAATCCATATCGATCGTGGAAGGCAGCCGTCCGACCAGATAAGTTTCCAGAGGCATTTTTTCCGTTCCTGCCGACGTTGTATTGCATACGATAAACTCTGCCTTTCCGCTATCCTCCCAAAATAATTCCGGCCCTTTGTCTTCATTTTTCAGCCATGCCGTCCCTCCCTCCGCATTTTCCGCTTCCCCTCCCTCTCTTTCAATTCCCGCATTGCCAAAGAAAAAAGATACGACATAAGGAAGCAAAAAAATAAACAGAAGGACGGCGGCCACATCCCGGTAATCCGGTTTTTGCCCGTTCCTTCTGTTTTCGATTGCATTTTTAACGATTTCTATTTTTTTCATAGGACACCTCTACACTATTGTATGTATCGGCATCCTTTTTATGCTATGGCAATATTTATCCCGCCGCGTCAAAACGCCCGCTTTCCTGCTCTTTTCCTTGTTCATGCATAGCCATATCCACATGCTGTATCGTTCCTGCATATCCGTTCTCATATAAAAATATGCCCGTTTTACGTATTCTGCCGTTCGGCACGTTATCTTTGGAGGCCAGCGTAAAATCCGTTTCCTGGTTCGCCAGGCAGATTGCCCCTACATTCTTTTCCGAAAGCGTGTAGCATCTGTCCTTTCCATTTTCATCCTTTGTCCAGATCAACAGTCTGCTCCATATCTCGTCGTTTTCATCGATCCATCCGTTTCCATCCGAATCATAAGCCGCCAAATCTGCAAAACCATCCCCCGACTTTGTGCCAAACAGCTCGTTTCCATCATTGATGATTCCATCCCCGTTCTTGTCCAGCGCCAGATAGCCGCTTCCCCTTCCCAGCATGGAAATCTCCTCTTCCGCCCCGTCAGCATCCAAGTCGAAGAAAAAGGTCTGATCCTGCAGCTTAGCTACATTTCCCTCCAGATTGATCACAAGCGGATCCACCAGCTGCCGTTCCACTTGCTGGATCCGCTCTCCATAATAAGCCTGGAAGCTCCTGCTCATCTGCACGTTCATATGAAACTGTATCGTCCTGCCGTCCGCTGTCTGCACCATGCCTTCTGCAGAAAAAGCCGTATCCTCTTCTTCTTCCATATATGTTTCCTGGCGGTAGGTAATCGTCTGGAGCATTTCCGGGTTTACCGTCATGCTGCTCTTGCGTACGCTCTCCGCAATTTCCGTAAAATCCCATTTCTTCGTTTCCCCGAAAAAGATACTGAACAAATATTGCATACATCTGTCCCTGATCGTGCTGAGAGCATCCCTCTCCCCCTGTACATGGGAAAGTTTCTTAATTCCCGAACGGGAATTCATTTCATTCAGCTTCTCCTTCAGTTCCTTTTTTTTCTCAGCATACGGATCCTTGCCGTAAAACTCCTGCCAGGCATCCTCTCCCATTATGCTCTTTTTCTCGGTTCCATCCTCTGCTTCAGGGTTTATCCGTAAACCCGCATTTCCTGCCAAAATAGTCACGCTGGATCTCCTGGCAGCCAAGGAGTGATATCTCCTTGTACTCTCCATCCCAATATTTGAGGAACCAATTCGCATTCTTACCCTCCATTTCCTTTATCCGCATTTCAACTATATAAACTTCAAAAACAGGATTCCGGCCGGAAGTACCTGGTTCTTGTAATTTATATATCGGAAACAAGGGGAAATACTTTAGATTTTACTCCTCAAAATACCCGTCAATCCCGTCCGCGACCCCTGCTGCAATCAGCCGCTGGTAATCCTCTTCCGCCATTTTCTGATCCTCTTCCGGGTTTGTCATATAGCCCATTTCCACGATAGTCACCGGTATTTTGCTCCAATTAATGCCGCTCATGGTATCCGTTTCCCATACCTTTTCCTTTTTGCATCCCGTACTGGCAGTCAATCCGTCCAGCACCAACTCGGAAAGCCGTCTGCTCTCGCCGTACAGGCCGGCCACATAAGGATTTTTCTCCGTAGGGCATATCGTCATCGCTCCATTCGCCTTTTTATTCTCCGAACCGTTGGCATGGATCCTGACAAACACTTCCGCACCCGAATCGTAAGCCATCTGCGCCCTTTCGGAATTGCTGATATTCACATCATGGCTTTCCCTTACCATATAAACCTCATATCCCCTGTTTTCCAGTTCCTCTTTCAGCTTCAGGGACACTTCCAGCGTCAGCTCGTATTCATATACGCCAGTGGATACTCCCTTCGTTCCTCCGCTTACCTTCATCTTCATTTCCGATGCCCCCGGCCCCACCGGTTCCTTTTCGCTGTTGGCCTTCGACTGGTGCCCCGCATCGATAGCAATCAGATGCCCGTTTCCTGTCTGCTTCTTTTCCCCTTCTTCCGCCCTCGCGTCCGTGCTGTATACACATGCCAGGCACAAAACAAGCGCCATACACATACCCGCGAAAAACGATTTTTTTCCCTTTGTCATTTTGCACTGTCCCTCCGTTTCCATTTTCTTTTATGAAACCCTGTTATAATTAATCAGACATCCCTTTAAAATAATCTGCCGTTCTTCATCCGTCAATTCGCCGAGGGAAAGCACAAACTCTTTCATCCCCTCGCCGCCGACCGTATAAGCCCTGATATGGTCTGCCTTTTCTTCTACCGCTTTTCTGATATCCGGCAGGAAAAGATAATCCAGGTTTTTAAACGGAAGCTGCTTATCATCCCCTTCGATGGTAAACGGAAGCATTCCCCAGTTGACCAGGTTGGAGCGGTATCTCTTTGTCGCATATTCGCTGGCAATATTCGCCCATCCGCCAAGCACCTTCTGACAGGAGGCCGCCTGTTCCCTTGCGGAACCGTCGCCCGGCTTTACCGCAAAAATCGTAGAGCCGAAGCCCACATTTCCCTCTCCCGCTTCGGGATACATCTTCTGAATGCTTTCCATTACCGGCCTCAATTCCGGCTTCGCCTCCAACGGGCATTTTCCTTCCATTACCGCCGTCTGCGCCTCCTGGATATTCTTTGCCCTCCCCACATAAGCCGGATCTTTTCTGGACAGCGTAAACTCCGCCAGCCCAAGCGGATTGGAGCGGTACGAAGAAGTTTCCCCCGAAGGGATCAGTTCATCCGTCGTCGTTACCGGATCGTGGATCTCGGACACCACCTGAAGCACCAGATTTTCCGGCAGCTCGCACATTTTCGGCCAATCCTTGATATTCGGCCCAAACTGTATTTCTACGGACGGGTCAGCAATGCCTTTGGAATCAAAGACCCTGTTTGCATATATATTGGAATCAAAATGATATTTATATTTCCCGATATTCCCATCAAAATCGGTAGCTGGCGTCAACACGCCTTTATTTGCGCTGGTAGCCGCAATCGAACGGGCATCCATAAGAGCTACGGACGATATCTGCCCGTTTTGCAGCTTAGATCCTTCCCTATTCGGGAAATTCCTCGTGGAATGCCGGATGCTGAACGCATGATTTGCCGGAGTATCCCCCGCGCCGAAACAAGGCCCGCAGAATGCTGTCTTCAACACCGCCCCCGTTTCCATCAAAGCTGCCGCGCATCCATTTTTAATCAGCTCCATATATACCGGCATGGAAGCTGGATATACGCTCAACGTGAATCCATCGGAACCGATATAAGACCCCTTCAGGATATCTGCCGCCGCACAGATATTTTCAAAGCCGCCGCCCGCACAGCCTGCGATAATTCCCTGATCCACATAAAACTTGCCGTTTCTCACTTTATCTTTTAATGCCAGGTTCACCGCGCCGTCCAAGCTTACTGCCGCCCGCTTTTCCACATCCTCCAGGATATCCTCCAGATTTGCATTCAATTCCTCGATCGTATAAGTATTGCTCGGATGGAAGGGCATTGCGATCATCGGCTGAATGCTCCCCAGATCCACGACAATCATTCCGTCGTAATATGCCACATCCTCCGGATTCAGTTCCTTATATTCTTCCTTTCTCCCATGGATCTCATAGAATTCCTCAATCTCCCCATCTGTTTTCCAAATCGAAGACAGACAAGTCGTTTCCGTCGTCATAACATCGATGCCGATCCTGAAATCCGCGCTCAAAGAAGCCACGCCCGGCCCCACGAATTCCATTACCTTGTTCTTCACATAGCCATTCCCGAATACTGCGCCGATAATCGCCAGCGCCACATCCTGCGGCCCGACTCCTTTCACAGGCTCCCCCGTCAGGTAAACGCCGACTACTTCCGGCATATTAATATCGTAAGTCTGGTTCAGAAGCTGCTTTACCAGCTCCGGCCCGCCTTCCCCCATCGCCATTGTTCCCAGCGCCCCGTAACGGGTATGGGAATCCGAACCAAGGATCATCCGGCCTCCTCCCGCCAGCATTTCCCTCGCATACTGATGGATCACCGCCTGATGGGGCGGCACATAGACCCCGCCGTACTTTTTCGCGCAGGTAAGTCCAAACATATGGTCATCCTCATTGATTGTCCCCCCCACCGCGCAAAGAGAATTATGGCAGTTCGTCAGCACATACGGCACCGGAAATTTCTCCAGCCCAGAAGCCCTCGCCGTCTGTATGATCCCGACAAAAGTAATATCATGGGAAGTCAGTTTATCAAACTTTATTTTCAGTTTTCCCATATTCCCCGACGTATTATGCTCCTCCAAAATCCGGTAAGCAATCGTCCCCTTCGCCGCATGATCCTTACGGATATCCTTCCCCGTCTTTGCCTTTAACTCTGCCGCCGCATCCGCGCCGTCAGGAACAATCTCCTCGCCATTTACCAAATATACGCCGCCGTCATACAAATTTATCATATCGTCCTCCTCTTTCTAAGTACTATTTCTCATAGTTTCTTCAGCAAAAATATCTATTAAACTGCATACTTTTATCTAAAAATATACCAGTCTTTATTATAAGGGAAAAGAAAAGTCATTGCAACCCGCGGCCATCCATTTTTTCAGACGGCAGGGCGGCAGGGGGAGAGCCAGGGAAGAGGCGGGGGCAAGAGGCTATCGGGAGGGCAGAATTTCCGACTGTTGCGTACAATCAGCAATTTCACTTATGAAATGCTCAATACCCTAGGGGAAAACCGCATGGATGCGGTTTTAGGAAGCGCAAGGCACGGATGCCTTTCGCTTCCGCCCCGTCCGCCGCCTTATCCTTTCATCATTTCATTAGTGAAATCTGATTGGAAGCTCCAGTCGGAAATTCTGCCCTCCCGATAGCCTCTTGCCCCCGCCTCTTCCCTGGCTCTCCCCCTGCCGCCCTGCCGTCTGAAAAAATAGATGGCCTCCACCTGCCCCCAATATAAACAGGGGGCATACAGTCACCAAAACTGTACACCCCCGCTATTTAATACCTTCTCTTCATTTATAAAAAACAATACCTCATCTACTGAAAATCCACCCATCGCATTTCCATAGGTTTCAGATTCAGTTCGCACATCTTTTCGCCGTTTACAAACAATTCGGTATACTTCTCTTCCCTTGCATTGTTAATTACGGCAATTTTCCTTGTTTTTTCAAATACTGTTACTTCCGTATCCACGTTGGTCACGTAATATTTCTTCATTTCCTCTTCCATGCCCGCCGCGTAATAAATGGCTCTTAACAGCACCCTGCAGTTCTGGGGGGAATAAGGCAGACCCGCAAAATAAACACCGCGTCCCTTTCCATATTCATTCACTACCAGACGGCAGTATTCCTTGTCCATATTCAGTATCTGGTAGTTTTCCCCCTGGGCGTAGATCCTGTCCATTCCCTCGCCGAAATCGATCTCTCCTTCAATATCCTCCAGAATAAAATGCTCGGCATTGAGTTCGTTATACTTATCCGTGCTAAGGGAAAAACCTGTTTCTTTATCCACTCCAAGCACGTCGCTCAACTGGAAATAACGTCCTTCAAACTGATATGCGCTCGGTTCGCCGACTCCGATAAAACCGCCCCCGTTATCGACGAATTCGCGGATAGCGGTAACGACCTTTTCATCCTTCCAGTTTTCCGCGCCGCTGAAAGCGGTATATGCATCGCCTGCGTTAATTATGACTTTAATATCTTCGGGTATTCCGTTCCTTACTTCATCAAAAGTAATAAACTCCACATCAAAGGGCATGCCGCTCAGGCATTCGATGATCCCGACATAGGAATAAATCTCCCTGTGCCAGATCGCATGATGAACCTGATTTGCCATCCATCTTCTTAAATTGCCCCAGCAGTTCAGAATAGCCACTTTAAAAGGCGCCGTATATGCCTTCGTTTCCTGCATGTTTTCATGGATCTGCCGGAACTCCTCTACTACATGCCGTATTTCATCGATAAAGCCCGGCCATTCGGAAGCCAGCTTTAAATATCCGCCGTAGCCGATACGGTCCAAAGGCGAACGCAGAATAGCCCTTCTCGCTTTTATCCAGTTTTCCTGGGCTTCTCCGATCGGGTCTCCTCCCTTGCAGAATACATCCGGGAAGAAATAAGGCAGAAGCCGTCCTTCCGTATATTTTACGCCTTTGATATCCGAAATCATCCGCAGGGTCACGCCGTCGCCCACGGAACCCACTACCGCATCCAGACCGATATTGGCAAAATATTTCCCAAAGGGTTCCGTGCCGATCCAATGGTCTCCCAGGAACATCATCGCTTCTTTCCCGTAAGAATGCACGATATCCACCAGTTCTTTCGCCAGTTTGCTTACTTCAATCTGCTGGAATTCTATAAAATCCTTAAACTCTTTGCTTGGTACACGGAAAATGGAATTATGGTATCCTTGATCCACGATAAACTCCGGGCGGAACTTATAGCCGGCCCATTTTTCAAACTTTTCCAAGATATACGGGCTTACGCTTGCGCTGTAGCCAAACCACTCCACATATTTTTCCCGTTTTTTCTCATCAAAAGTAAGGGTAAACTGATGGAAAAAGGTCGTAAAGCGCACCACATCGATATCCGGGTTGTCCTCGCACCACTTTTTCATCTTTTTCTTGACGTATTCCTGCGTCTTCGGCTGTCTTACGTCATAAGTGAGCTGGTGGGGGGCATCCTTCCAGTCATTCGTAATAAAATTATACATATGCACCGGATCCCATATAAGGAAAGCCAGAAAGCTCACCGTATACTGGTGGTATTTTATACTCTCCAGTTCCACTTCCTCCGTTTCGGCATCATATTCCCACCGATCCGTCGGTACCACCTCTCCGGTCGTTCTGTCGATAACCTCCCACCATCTCTTCGGGTCGTCAATATTATTTACTTTCAACTGCTCCGTATGGAATCCCTTCATCAGCTTAATGCGCAGCCTGGTATCCCTGGCTGTAATCCTTTCGCTGATTAAATATTCCTGCTGTACTTCATCAGGATTCGCATTCGCCCACTCATTATCTTTCCTGGTAGTATAATAAGTGGCATACTTCTTCCCATCCTGCGACAGAAGTTCCTCCGGCATCGCCGTTCCGTCGCAATCCCTCAGGGCATCCGCCCCGAGAAGATTTTTCAAACGTATTGTTTCATCCACCATATCTATATCGGTAGGCAGTGTCAGCCTTCCTGTCATACTCATATTCTCCTCCTCACCGTCCATCCGTTTCCGTCATGTCCGACATCTACTTCGTATATTGCTTGTTGTAACGATAAAGCAAAAACAAGATCCCCGCCAGCCCTACTACCATTATACCAAGTCCTTTCGGCCCGACGTTTCTTTGCTGTGTACAGATAAGCATAATGCATACCACAAATATCACAATATTAATGATTACATTTACCCATTTATTCATATCCATTTCCTCCTATCTTCCGAAAGGTCTTTAGCCCTTCAATCCGCCAAGGCTCATACCCTGCGTCAGTTTCTTCTGCATCATCATATACAGAATCAGCGTCGGCAGCATGACAATAACAAGACCCGCATATAACTGGCCGTAATTTGCCGCCGCTTTCTGCGCCTGCATCAGCTGCATCAAACCTACCGGCAAGGTTTTATTCTCCTTGGTAAGCAATGTCATGGAAATAATATACTCATTCCAGAAAGAGAGGAAATTGAATAAAATAACCGTAATAATACTCGGCTTTGCCATCGGCATCATAATCGTTACCATCGTCCTGAAATATCCGCTTCCGTCTACAAATGCCGCCTCTTCATAATCCTTCGGAATCGTCACAAAGAAACCGGACAAGAGATATATGGTAAAAGGCAGCGCCGTCGAAGCATATACCAGCGCGGTAATAAACAGATTGTTCAAAAACAGCCCGGAGCCGAACCACGACTTCATCACCTTATCCGCATCTACCAGCATGAGGAAAATAGGTACTACAATATAGTTTACATTAATAAACAATCCTGCCATAAACGCTATATTCAAAAGCTTGCTTCCCATGAACTTATATCTGGCAAGCGTATACGCCGCCGGAAGCGCAATCACCAGAAGCAGGATCAGAGCCAGCACCGTAACAATCACCGAATTGACCATATAGGAACCCATGCTTGCCTTTTCAAACGCATCGGCAAAATTCTGGAAATACAGTCCTTTGGGCAATGTCCATGGATTGCCGTAAAACTCGGAATTTTCTTTTACGGATGCCATAAATACCCATGCCACAGGCACGATAATGCTGATCGCCAGCATCAACAGCGCTATGTATATAAATACTTTTACTACTTTATCATTTGCAGTGATTTTCTTACGATCCATCATTCCACCTCCTTAGAATTCCAACGGTTCACGCTTCGTTGCTGCATTTACCACTGCGGAAAGCGCGAAGGAGAATAAAAATACCAATACGCCGATCGCCATACCATAGCCATAAGAGGAGTTGGTATACGCCTGCTGGTACATATAGCTCAGGAATACTTCCGTCGCCCCGTCCGGTCCGCCGTTAGTCATTGCTTTTACAAACAGGAAGCTTAAGTTAATGGAACTGATAACAAAAAACGTAAGAGTGGTTCGTATATTCGTCCAGATCAAAGGGAGCGTAATATCAAAAAACTGCCTGATCCTTCCGGCTCCTTCCAGATTTGCCGACTCATACAGACTCTCCGGCACACTTGCCATGCTGGCCATATACATAACCATATAATAACCGATCGCCTGCCATATCATCGCGATAACCAGCGAATAAATAACGATCTTCTGATCCCCCATCCATAAGATCGGTGTAGCGTCTTTTCCCCTGAATATAGAAAGGATGCTGTTCAACAGCCCGTTATTCGGGTCATAAATAGCAGAGAAAATAGCGGAAATAACTACTACCGACAGAATATTCGGAATATAAAATACAATTCGGAAAAAGTTCTGCCCCACAATTTTTTCCCTTGACAAAATAGCCGCAAAAATAAGGGCGAATGCCATTGTCACTATCGTTACTAATGTAATCAACAATATGGTATTTTGGAAGGAACGGAAGAAATTACTATCGCTCATGAGAAGCTTGAAGTTCGACAAGCCGACGAACTGCTTTGTATTGGAAAACCCGCCCCATTTGTATAATGACATATTAAATACCTTAATTGTCGGAACAATCATAAATATAATGAATAACAGTGTTGCCGGCGCCACACAGGTAACAATAAACGCCTTCTTTGCTTTCGTGTTCTTCATAATGACCTCCATTCTGTTCCCATTCTTATAAAATTGGGACATGCCGGGGATTATTCCGTGCATGTCCCATGCTTAATACTCTTTATTCAACAATTTTATTCCATTGCCGCCCTGTACTTATCGCTTACTTCTGTAACTGCTGCGATCCATTCGTCCACAGTCTTGTCACCGCTTACGATACTGTTTACTGTTTCAAACAGAGCATCTGCCATCGTTGTGCCTTCTACCGGTGTGGTAGCTGCAAAAGTCCCCATAACTGCTGTAGCGCCTGAATCATATACGCTATAGAACAGCTGGTTGTCGCCTTCCAGGCTTTCGCCGATGCCTACGATAGGCTGGATTGCATTGGATGCAGCGAAGATAGCTGCTGCTTCATCGGAATACATATAAGCTACGAATTCTTTCGCAAGATCCTGGTTTTCTGCTGCTGCAGGAATCCACATCTGCTCAAACCAGCAGAAAGAACATCCAGCGCCGCCAGCATTTACAGCAGGAATTGCCGTGAAGCCCCATTTGAAGTTCTCGCTTCTCGGAGCGTCTGCCATTTCGCCGGGAAGCCATGTGCCGTTCGGGCAGAAGATCGCCTTGTCGTCCAGAATCAGCTGCTGGTTCTTTGTAAAGCTTTCATTGTTAGCATTTGCTACTGTCGTAGGCTCTGTATACTCAGCCAGTTTTGCAACGATGTCAAATACTTTCCTTGCATCTTCGGACTCCCATACGCCTTCGCTGTATGTCATGCACTCGTCAAAGAAGCTGGATCCACCCGAGGAAGCCAACAACGCAAACATAAATGCATCAAAGTATCCCGTGGTCGGATATGTAAATAAGGAAATGCCTTCTGCTTTTGCCTTGTCGCCTAACTCCCACATCTCATCCCATGTAGTCGGAAGCGTCCAGCCTTTTTCTTCCAAAAGGCCTGCGTCATAGAATAATCCGCAAGGGCTGTAGAACATCGGCGCATAATAGGTTACGCCGTCGCCATAAGGATTGGTTGCCAGAGTATCGAGGAAGCCGGGAACGATCTTATCCTTTACTTTTACATCTTCCCCGGGAACTGTCATTTCCATAACATCCGTCAGGGGAAGCAGTCCTTTTTCCCTTGCCAGCGTTTCTGTCAAGCCGGCTTCACGCCCTGTCGCGCAATGAACAACATCCGGATAATCGCCGGCTTTCATGCCGGGAGTGATAACGTCTTCAATTTTCTTGTCAACAGTAAGTTCTACTGTTACGCCGGGATGGGATGCTTCGAATGCCTTGCATACCTCTGTCCACATGTCAGCGCCGTATCCGCCTTCGAATGCCGCTACTTTCAAAGTGCCTTCCAATGCGGGCGCTGCCGCCTCTTCTTCCGCCTCTGCCGGAGCCGCTTCTTCTGCAGGAGCTGCCTCTTCTTCCGCCGGAGCCGCTTCCTCTGCGGGAGCTGCCTCTTCCGCCGGAGCCGCCGGTTCAGGAGATGAACCGCAGCCAGCAAACGTTCCGATTACCATGGCTGCAGCCAGTAAAACAGATATTGTTTTCTTTTTCATGTTTGTCCTCCTTTTGCTGTAATAAAACATTACCAGCATTTTTATTGTTGATTATTGACAACAAGTTTCTTATTCATTAAGTATATATGTTTATTTTTTCCTATTCAATTTCTATATTGCTCTATTTTTTATGTTTCTTGTTATTTTTGCAATAAAAAACTTTATTCCCAGATTTTTATAGAGTATAATTATATAAAAGAATTCTACAAATCGACATTTTATTAGTCGTATTACCCAATCTTTTTTTACATTATTGTCAAATTTATAGATTTCATATAAAAATTACGCTTCCTATACAACAAGCACAAAGAAAGGCGGCCTTGAATGAGCAATGAGCGAATCAATCTGGAACAGAAAAACCTGTCAAAACTGAACTTCAATCTCCGCTATATTTCCATTTCCAAATACGAAGGCGACTGGCAGAGCCTTCCCCATACGCATCATTTTACCGAGCTTTTTTACGTCGTCAACGGAAGCGGCATTTTCCACGTCGAAAATGACCTCGTACCGGTAAAGCCTAACGATCTTATGATCATCAACCCCCACGTGGAACATACGGAAAAAACCATGTCCAACAATCCTATGGAATATATCGTCTTCGGCGTGGACGGCCTTGCCTTTTCCTGTCACGGCAAAAAGGAAAATGTCAGGAAAAATTTCAGCCATTACAGCTATACTTCTTCGCAAAACCGCCTCGTGGACTATTCCCGGCTGATGCTTGAGGAATTCCGCGAAAAAAAACCGGGATACGATCTTGTCTGCCAGGGCATACTGCAAGTGCTTCTCGTTTTTATTTCGAGGGAGCTGGATCTGTCCATCATCTCCGACTCCACCTTCCAGATCTCGAAAGAATGCGCCCTCGCCAAGCGTTACATTGATTCCAACTATGCCCAGAACATCACCCTGGACACCTTGGCGGAAATCACGCATATCAATAAATATTACCTGGCCCACTCCTTCGCTGCATGCATCGGGCAGTCCCCTATCAGCTATCTGTCCGCCAGGCGTCTGCAGGCCAGCAAGGAGCTGTTGATCAGCACCAATCATTCCATCGCGCAGATCGCCTCCAGTACCGGATTTTCTTCCCAGTCCTACTTTTCGCAGATTTTTAAAAAATCCGTAGGGATGACGCCTCAGCAATACCGCAAAATGCATACAGGCAATGCCGGCCGTTAAAAAACCGGCATTGCCTGTTATACGGTTGCTTTTCCGTTTATTTCGCACTATACTTTTCTACAATTTTTTCCATTTCTTCCCATTTGTCTTCCATATCCGCCACCAGCTTAAGCTGCGTCCTGGCCCTGTCCAGATTGTGGCCCGGCCTGCTGGTCTTATAATAGGTATCGCCCTGGAGATAATCCGTCAAAAAGCGCATGCCCTGCTCAAAGGTGATCACCTTCGCGCCCGCCGGGAACAGCCTTACCTCTTCATCCGTCAAGCTGCCTCCGCAGCCTTCCAGAAAGCCCTTCGCATACGCCTCGAACAATTCCAGGTCCACGGAAACCAGATCCAGGTTCACTTCATCCTCCGCGCCCGTGCTCGCGCCAAAACGTATCGAATCCCCAAAATCATATAATGCCGAACCAGGCATAACCGTATCCAGGTCAATAACGCACAGCCCTTTCCCCGTTTCATCGTCTATCATAATATTATTTAATTTCGTGTCATTATGGGTGACGCGCAGCGGAATCCTCTTCTCCTCCAAAGCATCACAGATAATATGGGCCACGTCTTCCCTGTCAAAGATAAATTTTATCTCCTCCTGCACTTCCTTTGCCCGGCCGCATACGTCTTCTTCCACCGCTTTTTTAAAATCGGCGAACCGGCTGACCGTATTGTGGAAATTCACGATCGTCTCATGCAGTGTTTCCGCCGGATAATCTCCCAGCATTTTCTGGAAATTACCGAAGGCCAGCGCGGTCTTATAGAAATCTTCCGGCGTTTTTACTTCATCATAACTGCTGGCGCCCTCGATAAAAATATACATACGCCAGTATTCCCCGTCCACTTCCAGATAATTTCCGCCATCCTTTGTCTGGATCACATTCAGCGTTTCCCTGTCAGGATCACCCCCTGCCTCGATAATCTTCTTCCGCAGGAATGACGTTACATTCATTACATTCTCCATCAGCTCGCCCGGATTTTTAAAAATGCTGACGTTCATTTTCTGGAGGATATACTTCTTCTCCTTGCCATCCGGCAGTTCGCATGTAATGCGGAACGTATCGTTAATATACCCGTTCCCGAAAGGAATCAGCTCCGTGATCTCCCCTTCCGTCCGAAAATTGACAGCGATCTTGTCCATTACTTCCTGATTTGCTATGGTTCCCATTTTCCTTCCCTTCCTTCCCGAATCTTCATTCGTATCCATAATATTGTGCCGCCGGCAGGCTGCCGGCTCTTGCACGGATGTGCGCCGCGCGCTTTTATACATTATACAATATATACCATCCCTTTATCAATATGGCATTTTTCTTTGTTGCCGCCCGCTCCGCAGCCTGTCTGCCCGCCGCCTCTCAGGCTTTCAAGGCTTCTTCTAATCGTTCTGTCACAATCCGCAGCGCCTTTAAGCGGGCATATTTTTTATCCACCGACTCCAAAATATACCAAGGGGCATACGTTGTGCTCGTTTTCTGTATCATTTCATTGACCGCTTCTTCATACGCATCCCATTTTTCCCTGTTCCGCCAGTCCTCATCCGTAATCTTCCACTGTTTTGCCGGCGTCTTCTGCCGCATTTCAAACCGCTCCAGCTGAGTGTCTTTGTCGATCTGAACCCAGAATTTTATGACTACGGCTCCCCAGTCCGCCAGTTCTTTTTCAAATTCATTGATTTCGTTATAAGCCCGCTTCCAGTCATTTTCGCTGCAAAAGCCTTCCAGCCGCTCCACCATAACCCGCCCGTACCAGGTTCTGTCAAAAATTGCAATATGGCCTGTCTTAGGAAGCCTCGTCCAAAAACGCCATAAATAATGCCTTGCCTTTTCATGGGGTTCCGGACTGGCAATAGGATGCACCTCAAATCCCCTGGGATCCAGCGCTTCCGTAATCCTCTTAATATTACCGCCCTTCCCGGCGGCATCCCAGCCTTCATAGGCAATAACGACCGGCACGCGCTTCCGGTACAGACGGTTGTGCAGATCCCGCAGCCGCTTTTGCAGTCTTTCCATTTCTTCTTTGTATTCGCCCTCTTCCACTGACCTGTCAAGGGAGATTTCGTCCAGCCTGGGCATTTTCACCAGCGGGAAAACATTTTGCAGCAGCGGAACTGCCAGCGCTTTATTCTGTAAAGCAATTTCGATTCCTTCCGTCAAAGTCTCCAGAACCTGCAGCTCGGCCCACTTCCTCGATTCCGCGTTTACAATGTACCAGGGCGAGGAGGGAGAATTGGTCATTTCCAGATAATAATCGAAGACTTCCATGCATTCCGCATAATGCTTGTTCTGCCATTTGTCGTTTGCATTGACCCTCCACGCAGTATCAATATTCTCCAGCAGATTTTCTATCCTCTTTTTCTGCTCCTTTTTACTGATATGGAAGAAAAACTTCATAACCAGATACCCGTTATCCGTCAGCTGCCTTTCGAACCGGCGGATGCTGTCCAGCCGCATCTCATATTCCTTTCCATTCAGTTTTCCGTGCAGGCGCAGACCCGTCACTTCGTCCATCCACCCCGAATCCAAAAATACAAACTTGCCCGCCTCCGGGATTTGGGCAAAATAACGGCTTAAAAAAGGTTTCCTTTTTTCTTCCTCCGTCATCTTCTCCAATGTCGCCGCACGGAAGAAACGGGGATCTATGTTCTGGATCACTTGTCCTGTACAGCTTCCCTTTCCCGCCGTTCCCCATCCTTCCATCAGCACAATGACCGGCAGCCCGTGTTCCTTCAGCACCATCTGCTGGTTCCATAATTTTTGCCTGGCGGCTTTCAGCCTGGCCTTCAATTCCTCTGAAGGCGGTTTCTCTTCCATTCTCCTGTTCTTTAACATATTCTCTCTCCTTTCCACGCATAGCTATACGTAACGTATGTCCATACGTAACGTATATTCATACGTTTGTATTGACGCGAAAAGGATTAAACCCTGCCGGTACAGAGCTTAATCCTCTTTCGTTTCATTCCTGTTATTTTATTTTGTCTTTTTCGCCGGCAATATTACCCTGTCCAAATGCCAGATATCTTTTACATATTCCTCAATGGTTCTGTCAGAAGAAAACTTGCCCGAGCATGCGACATTCAAAATAGCGCTCTTCGCCCACTCCTTCTCATTTTTATATGCTTTTTCCACTCTTCTCTGCGCTTCCGCATAAGCTTCAAAATCTTTCAGAATAAAATAAGCATCCGCTTTTGATGTGGAAAGAGTGTTCAGCAGCGAATTATACAGCGGCCGGAACTGATCCGGGTCGTTCCTGCTGTATGTGCCATTGATCAACTGCATCAGCACTTTTCTCACATTCGCATTATTATTGAATATCTCCATCGGATTATAACCGCCGTAATTCTCATAGCGGATTACTTCATCGGAACTCAGGCCGAAAATAAATGCGTTTTCTTCGCCCACTTCCTCAACGATCTCCACATTCGCCCCGTCCATCGTTCCCAGCGTCAGGGCGCCGTTCAACATAAACTTCATATTGCCCGTTCCGGAAGCTTCCTTGCTCGCCGTAGATATCTGTTCGGATACATCCGCAGCCGCAAAAATAATTTCCGCATTGCTCACCCTGTAGTCTTCAATAAATACGACCTTAATCTTGCCATTGATCGCCGGATCGTTATTCACCACTTCTCCCACCGCGTTAATCAGCTTGATCGTCAGCTTCGCATTCCTGTATCCCGCCGCCGCCTTCGCGCCAAAGATAAAAGTCCTCGGATAGAATTCCATATCCGGGTGTTCTTTCAGCTCGTTGTATAAATGCATGATATGAAGAATATTTAAAAGCTGCCTCTTATACTCGTGGAGCCTCTTCACCTGTACATCGAAAATAGAACGGGGATCTACTTCAATGCCGTTGTGTTCCCTGATATATTTTGCCAGACGGACTTTATTCTTATACTTGATATTCATAAATTCCTGCTGTGCTTTTTCATCATCCGCATAGATCTTCAGCTTGTTAATCCTCGGCAGGTCCGTGATCCAATCGTCGCCCACATAGGATGTCACCCAATCGGCGAGAAGCGGATTGCCATGAAGCAGGAAACGTCTCTGCGTGATGCCGTTTGTCTTATTATTGAATTTCTCAGGCATCATCTCATAGAAATCCTTCAATTCCTGGTTCTTCAATATTTCCGTATGCAGCCTTGCCACGCCGTTTACGGAATAGCCGGCCGCAATCGCCAAATGCGCCATTTTTACCTGGCCGTCATAAATAATTGCCATTTTACGCACTTTTTCATGGTTGCCCGGATATTTTTGTTCAATCCGCATCACAAAACGGCGGTTGATTTCTTCTATAATCTGGTAAATTCTCGGAAGCAGCCTGGAGAATAGCTCAATCGGCCATTTTTCCAAAGCTTCGGCCATAATCGTATGGTTCGTATACGCACATGTCTTCGTCGTCACTTCCCACGCCTCGTCCCATGTCAGATAATACTCATCCATTAAAATACGCATTAATTCCGCTACCGCAACCGTAGGGTGGGTATCGTTCAGCTGGAACGTTGCTTTCTCATAAAACTTGCGGATATCCTTATGCTTGCGCATATATTTCGCCACCGCTTCCTGTACCGATGCGGAAATAAAGAAATACTGCTGTTTCAGGCGCAGTTCCTTCCCCGCATAATGATTATCGTTCGGGTAAAGCACCTCCACGATATTGCGGGCGAGATTCTCCTGTTCCACCGCCTTCTGGTAATCCCCCTTATCAAAAGATTCCAGCTTAAAGCATTCCACAGGCTGCGCGTCCCAGATGCGCAGCGTATTGACAATGCCGTTTCCATAACCGACAATCGGCAGATCGTACGGGATCGCCGTCACGCTCTGGTATCCCTCCTGCTTAAAATGGCTCCTGCCGTTTTCATCCACATATACATTCACATAGCCGCCGAATTTTACCTCTTTGGCATATTCCGGCCTTCTCAGTTCAAAAGGGTTGCCGTTTTCCAGCCAGTTATCGGGAACCTCTATCTGGTACCCGTCCCTGATCTGCTGCTTGAACATGCCGTAACGGTAACGAATGCCGCAGCCATAAGCGGCATATCCTAATGTAGCCAGGGAATCCAAAAAGCATGCGGCAAGCCTTCCAAGCCCTCCGTTTCCGAGCGCAGGATCCGGCTCCTGGTCTTCCACTACGTTCAGATCCACGCCCAGCTCGTCCAAGGCTTCTTTTACCGGTTTATATGCCTGAAGGTTAATAATATTATTTCCAAGAGCCCGTCCCATCAAAAACTCCATGGACAGGTAATAAACCACTTTAGGATCTTGTTTTTCATATTCTTCCTGGCTCGTCATCCAGTGGTCAACAATCGCATCCTTGATCGAATAGGAAACTGCCTGAAAAATCTGCTGGGGGGTAGCCTCTTCCATGCTTTTTCTGTACAAAGTCTTTACATTATAGACTACGCTTCTCTTGAATAAATCCTTATCAAAGGATAATGTCGCTTTCTTTGCCATAAGTTCCTCCTCATTATTCGCTCGACTCATAAAACTGCTATCTAAGGATAAATTATACATTATTCCCAGAAAAATGCAAGATAAAGGGATATTTTGTTGCCGGCCGCCAGCAGGCCGCCGCTTTGCGGCCGACAAGGAAACTTATACCCTGTGAATGCCTATCGTTACTTTTTCTCCATTCACATTCCACTCCTTTATGCTCCACTCTTCTGCCGATCCGCCTTCTGCAGCGCTTTCCGCCGCCCCGGACGACATCTTATCCGCCAGTACTTTCCCGGCGATCATCTCCTGGTTTTTCGCCATAATGCCGGCAATCCTCTCATTTTTATCCACTGTCACTTCGATATGATCCATCACTTCATAGCCCGCTTCCTTGCGCATCGTCTGGATCTTGCTGATCAATTCATATACAAAACCTTCCTCTATCAGTTCTTCCGTAAGGCGGGTATCTAATACTACCGTCAGCGTATTATCCGCTTCCGATATATATCCTTCCTTCTGCGACATCTCTATCAAAAGATCATCTTTGGACAATTCCACATTTACGCCTCCGATATCAAACTTCAGCGCTCCCTGTGCGTCCAGTTCGTCCATCGCCGCGTTGCCGTCCAAAGCCGCCAGTTCCTTCTGGATGCCTCCAAGCTGTTTGCCGTATTTCGGCCCCACCGTCCGAAGCTGCGGTTTAAACGTATAAGTCGTAAACTCCCTCACGTCATCCGTAAAGCTGACCTCTTTCACATTCAATTCTTCTTTGATGATATCCTGGTAAAAGCTGTCCAAAACAGCCGGCGCTTTCACGAACATCCTGCCGATGGGCTGCCGGTTCTTGATATTGGCCGCATTCCTGCAGGCGCGCCCCATCACGACTATCTTCAGCACCTCTTCCATATCCTCTTCCAGCTTTTTATCGATCCACGCCTCCTCCGCAACAGGGAAATCGCATAAATGAATGCTCTCCGGCGCGTCTTTATCCACGGAACACACCAAGTTCCGGTAAATATCTTCCGTCATAAAAGGAATCATCGGAGCCGCGCATTTGCTGACCGTAACGAGCGCAGTATATAAGGTCATATAAGCGTTGATCTTATCCTGCTCCATCCCTTTTGCCCAAAAACGTTCCCTGCTCCTTCTCACATACCAGTTGCTCATCTCATCCACAAAGCCGTCCAAAGCCCTTGCCGCCTCTGGAATCCGGTAATTTTCCAGATCGCTGTCCACTTCCTTTACCAGCGTATTTAACTTGGAAAGCAGCCATTTATCCATAACGGGGAGCTTGTCATATTCCAGTTTATACTTTGTCGCATCAAAATCATCGATATTTGCATAAAGCACAAAGAACGCATAAGTGTTCCATAAGGTTCCCATAAATTTCCGCTGTCCTTCCTGGACAGCCTTGCCGTGGAAACGGTTCGGAAGCCAAGGCGCGGAATTGATATAGAAATACCAACGGATCGCATCCGCGCCATAAGTAGCCAGCGCTTCGAAAGGATCCACCGCATTCCCCTTGGACTTGCTCATCTTCTGCCCCTTCTCATCCTGGATATGCCCCAGCACAATAACATTCTCGAAGCAGGAATTATTGAAAAGCAGCGTGGACTCCGCCAGCAGCGAGTAAAACCATCCCCTTGTCTGATCTACCGCCTCGGAAATAAACTGAGCCGGATACTGCTGATCGAACAGTTCCTTATTTTCAAACGGATAATGGTGCTGCGCGAAAGGCATCGCTCCCGAATCAAACCAGCAGTCGATCACCTCCGGCACACGTTTCATCGTGCCGCCGCACTCCGGACACCGGATCGTAATCTCATCGATATAGGGTCTGTGCAGCTCTACCGTGCGCGCCGCCTCGTTGCCGCTCATCTTTTCCAATTCTTCCCTGCTGCCGATGGAATGCATCTTTCCACAAGCCGGACATTCCCATATATTCAGAGGCGTTCCCCAATAACGGTTCCTCGAAATGCCCCAATCCTGGATATTCTCCAGCCAGTCCCCAAAACGTCCCTTCCCAATCGATTCCGGAATCCAATGAATCGTATTGTTATTGCGGATCAAATCCTCTTTCACCGCCGTCATCTTAATGAACCACGATTCGCGGGCATAATAGATCAAAGGAGTATCGCAGCGCCAGCAATGAGGATAACTGTGTTCAAATTTGGGCGCGTCAAACAAAAGCCCTTTCTTTTCCAGATCCGCCAGAATCATCGGATCTGCCTTTTTGCAGAATACGCCCTCATAATCTGTCTCTTTTGTCATTTCTCCTTTTGCATCCACCAGCTGCACAAAAGGCAGATTGTAATTTCTTCCCACGTTGGCATCGTCTTCACCGAATGCAGGAGCAATGTGAACGACGCCGGTACCGTCAGTCAGTGTGACATAGGTATCACATGTCACATAATATGCCTTTTTGCGCTGCTTTTCGCATAATTCCACCGCATAATCGAATAACGGTTCATATTCCTTATATTCCAGTTCTTTGCCCGTATACCGTTCCAATACCTCATAAGCGGGGATGCCTTTTTCCTCATCCCCCAGCTTCCCGAGCACTGTATCCAGCAAAGCTTCCGCCATATAATAAACCTGTCCGTCTCCTGCTTTTACCTTCGCATAGGTTTCGTCGGGATTCACGCAGAGCGCCACGTTGGAAGGCAGGGTCCAAGGCGTAGTCGTCCATGCCAGGATATAAGCATCCTCCCCCTTCACCTTAAAACGGGCGATAGCCGAACGTTCCTTCACATCCTTATACCCCTGTGCTACTTCATGGGAGGAAAGCGGCGTTCCGCAGCGAGGACAATAGGGCACGATCTTAAACCCTTTATATAACAGCCCCTTATCCCAGATCTGTTTCAAAGCCCACCATTCGGATTCGATATAATCGTCATGATAAGTTACATAAGGATCATCCATATCCGCCCAAAAACCTACCGTGCCGGAAAAATCTTCCCACATGCCTTTATATTTCCATACGCTTTCCTTGCATTTGGAAATAAACGGATCCAGCCCGTATTCTTCGATCTGCTCCTTTCCGTCCAGCCCGAGTTCCCGCTCCACTTCCAGTTCCACCGGAAGCCCGTGGGTATCCCAACCGGCTTTTCTCGGCACCATATAGCCTTTCATCGTGCGGTACCTCGGAATCATATCCTTGATCACGCGGGTCAGCACATGCCCGATATGCGGCTTTCCGTTCGCCGTCGGAGGCCCGTCATAAAAAGTATAGGTCGGCCCGTCCTTGCGGTTTTCCATACTTTTTGCAAAAATATCCTCATCCTTCCAAAACTTTTCCGTCTGTTTTTCCCTCTCCACAAAATTGAGATCGGGCGATACTTTTTGATACATGCTTTTCATCCTTTCTATTTTTTCCTGCCCGCCGGGTACCCATGCGCAGCGCGCCCCATACGTCACGTCAGTGACATATTTCATCTGCATGGGGCTGCGCATAAAAAAACACTCTGCCCTGTAAAAGGACGGAGTGTCGATCCGCGTTACCACCGTTTACATTCATACGCCTACATAGATTTCTATAGGTTATATGGTTTCCTTTAACGGCGGAATGCCGTCGGCGCTTACTATTTTGCCACATTTGCACCTCAGCCATGACAAAAGTTCAGTCCGCGACTCGGGAGTGATATTCAGCGCCCCCTACTCTCGCCGGTCTTTCACCATCTCCGGCTCGCTTTGGATTTCAAAAAGCGCTTACTGTCTCCGTCACAGTCTTTCTCCTTGTTATATATGCCGTATTATAATGCCTCTCCGATCCGGTGTCAAGATATTTGCTTGCCGCTTGCAAAAACAAAATAACAGTCCTGTCCTGCAAGTTTGCAAATAAAAAGCCGAAGAAACCATTTCCATCCCCGGCTTTTAGCAGCAATTGGAAGAACGCCGTATTTCAGGCGTTCTCCGGCGCGAGATTTAGAACTTCTTCACGAAACAGCCATTGCTGCGAGTGATTAGAAGTTCTTCTCACGCTACTATTCCTTATATATAAACATATAATTCGCCGTAGCCTGGATAGGAATCTCTACATTGCCGTTCTCTCCTGCCTTTGTCGTCCCTATGCAGACGTTCTCCCCGACCGTTACGTTTCCCTCTTCGTCCATTGCCACCGTTTCCGCATAGACGGATACCTTCGTTCCTTTGCTGCATTCCGGCAGATTCACCTGAAGGCTGGCTACCGCTCCGATATCTTCATGGGATTCAAACCGCACCGTAGTTGCTACGCTTTTCTTCCCTCTTCTTTCGCTGCTGATCGATACCCTTGTGTTGCTGATTCCCTGAAAGCCGCTCATATCGGACGCTCCGTTCAGCACGAGGGATACGCCCGGCCCCAAGCCGCAATGCACGATCTCCACATACCCGGAATCATTGGATGACACGCAGTCCTTTAATTCCGCAGGAATGCTCTCCACATTCTGCAGCTGCAACATCAAGACACCGCCTCCGGCATCCGCCCCCGCGATCATTTCCGGCGTCAGTCCGCGCAAAGCTTCCAGCACTTGCTGCCAATCGGTCAATATTCCATCTGCAAAGTTGACGGTCTGAAACTGATCCGGATCCACCGTTACAGGTTCCTCTTCCTCCGCTTCCATTTCCGCTTCTGCATCCGCATCCGGTTCTTCGGCTTCTGCTTCCGCCGCCGGTTCCTCTTCCGTTTTCTGTTCCGGCTCTTTCATGTCCTCATCGTTTTCATCTTCTGTTTTTTCGATGGCTTCATTTCCGGGTTCTTCACTTCCTGCTTCTTCGTTTTCCTTTTCTTCATCTTCCAATGCATTGCCTTCATTCTGAACTGGATCTTTTAGTTCCGGTTTCACCGGCACTTCTGCCGCCGAAACCGGCATTCCTCCCCATATAGCGCCCACCAGAACCAATACACCTGCCGCCATGGCTTTTTCCTTTAATTTCCGCAGCATTTTCATCCCATCACCTCAGCTTTCTGTACAATCCATAATTATAATTAATTATACAACATTCCGGCCAAGTTGAACACTGCTATTTCCAAATATTTTTTATTTTTTTGATTCTTTTCTTTTTCTGAATTCCTCTATGCCGTCTGGATCGCTTCCGCCAGCACGGCTTCTGTGATCTCATCTCCCTTATTCCTGCACAGTTCTTTTTTTATTTCTCCTTTTGACAGAATCAGCACGCGGTCGCAGAGCCGTTCCAATTCCTCCATCTCGGAAGAGATCAGCAGCACTCCGTTATTCTCGTCGGCAATGCTCCTTATCAGGCGGGCGATCGCCGCTTTCGCTTCCACATCGATGCCCACCGTCGGATCGTCAAGAAGCAGCATTTTCGGTTGAATCAAAAGGCTTTTCGCGAACACCGCTTTTTGCTGGTTGCCTCCTGAAAGATATTGCACCTCCTGTTCAATGCCCGTACACTTCAGCTGTAGTTTCTCCCTCATGGCTTCGGCATCTTCCGCACATTTTTTCTCATCGATCAAAAACCTTTTTGTCATTCGTTTCCATATAGGCATCAGCATATTGTATTGAATCGAATGAATTCCTACAATCCCGCTCTTTCGCCTGTTTTCCGGCACGAAAGAAATCCCTTTTGCAATGGACATCCATGGCTTTCCCGTCGGAACTTCCCCGGAATCCAGGAAAACCTTTCCTTCGTCCGGTTTGATCAACCCATAAATGCATTTTGCCAGCTCTGTCCTGCCGCTTCCAAGCAATCCGGCTATCCCTACGATCTCCCCCGGATATACTTCAAAACTTATATCCTTTACCTTATCCGACCATGACACATGTTCCACCCGGAGAACCGGTTTTTCATAATTGACGGGGCTGCCCGGCTGCAGATATTTCTGGTTCAGTTTTTTGCCGATCATCGCCTCCACCATGGCCCCTACGCTTAAGCCCGAAGTGGACTGATCCATCTCGACCATGCCGTTTCGCAGCACTACGGCCCTGTCGCATATTTGAATAATTTCCTGCATATGGTGAGAAATAAAAATAATCGCTATCCCTTGCTTTTTCAATCGTTCCACGAAAGCAAACAAAAGCTGGATCTCTTTATGGGTAAGGGAAGCCGTCGGCTCATCCAATACCAGGACGGAAGGCTTGTGCATCAACGCTTTTACGATTTCAACCAGCTGCTGGTTCCCAATGGACAGATTTTCCACATATTCATCGGGATCCACATCAATCCCGAATTCTTCAAAAGCTTTTTTTGCCATCGCCCGGCATTTTTTATCGTCAATCAGGCCGGCTTTCTTTTTCTCCCTGTTCAAAAAGAGATTTTCCCCCACTGTCATGGTGGGAATTAAGGAAAACTCCTGGTAAACCATTGCAATTCCACAAGCAGAGGCATCGGCAGCATTTTTTATGGATACTTCCCTTCCGTCCATATAAATATGCCCCTGATCCAGCCGGTACACGCCCGCAACGATCTTCATCAAAGTAGATTTTCCCGCGCCGTTGGAGCCGAGAAGCCCAAGAACCTCTCCTTTTCGGATCCCGAAGGTAATCCCTTTCAAGACTTCATTTTGAAAAAAAGATTTGTGTATATCTTTCAGCAAAAGCGCATAACCTTTTTCGTCTACCATTCCGGCCACCCCACCTTCCGTCCGTCCGTAAAGAAGATTCCTTCTACTTTCGGCCTGCCTTGCGAAATGCCGCTCACCGCTGCCACATAGGCTCTTGTCACAAACATTTGCGCCCGGAAGCCAAACACAACCGTGTCCCCGACTTCCGCTTTCTGCCCTTTTTCCGGCTGCAAAATGCCATAATAATCGATCGCCTTGGCATCAGGCATCTCGCAGATGATCCGGTTACGGAGAGCCGCATCCCCTTCCCGTCCCACACAAGCCTTTACCTCGTATGGATCGAATACCGGATCGATATACATGCCTCCTCCATAACAGTAAGGTTTTCCTCCATAGCAATGCGATACTTCCGATACATAAACATAACCCGGCAGTTCCGGCAGCTCTTCATACGCATGAATCGGAGTCGTTCCGGTCAGGCCATGCCCCGGTTCCGCCTGCGTCACTCCGTCAGCGGCAAGCCTTTGAAAAATATGGCTGGAGGTCGTCCCAGGCGCATTTACTTCCAGATCGGGATATCCGCTTTTTCTGAGCCGGTCGGCGGTTTCTATCAATGTGCCGTAATTATGGGTGGGTTCCACCCGTTTTGCCAAGGTATTATAAAGCTGCGCAGGAAACGTGGAAATCCCTGCAAAGCGAAGCCCTTTCATTTCCCCGATCCTCTTTGCCGTTTCCAGGATGCTGCCAATGCTGAATCCGGCCTCATGCCCGTGGTAAAAGGAATCTCCTTCCCCATATATCCTTGCCATCATATTCTGTATATGCTGTATTCCGGAACGCTGCATTGCTTCCGATACCGCCTCTGCTTTTTCCAAGTTGTATACCGTCCAATACATCGGGCGCATCTTCAGCGCCGCTTCCGTTTCCTTCACAGGCACCTGTACCAGATGGCCCAAATGGCCGATTTTCATACCAGCCTGGTAAACCGGCCTGGCATCGTTCATATCCACGCAGACCCCTGCGTCTATCCCTGCTTCCATCATTACCTTGATGGCGGCTGGATTTCTTCCGATCTGTTTGGTCATGGCGAATACCTTCAAACCATATTTCCTGCCTTCCTCCGCCATAAGCTTTGCATTATGGAAGATTACATCGAGATCCAGAAGATAACTATTGGATGGAATCAGCCCTTTCTGATGCAGTTCCACCGCTGCTTGAATCAATTTCGGGTTTCTTTTTGCTATCTGTTTTAAAAACATATGCCTTTCCTCCTGCTCCCCGCTTTTGGACGGAAATTTTAATTTTCAATCTTTTCTCTCAAGCTTAACGATACCGCCAGAATAATAATCAGCCCTCTGGCCATCATCTGTTCCGACACGGACAGCCCCATCAAAAGCAGCCCGTTATTCAGCATGCCGATGACAATAGACCCGATGATCGTTCCAACAATCGTCCCTTTTCCTCCCGAAAAACTGGTTCCCCCGATCACTACGGCGGCAATAACCGACATATTATCATTTTCTCCCAGCGTATATCTTGCTCCATTGAGCCTTCCTGCATATAAAATTCCTGCAAATGCGGCCGTCATTCCGCAAATCGTCATCGCCCAAAGCTTGATCTTCTCCACTTTGATCCCGGAGTACCTGGCCGCCACTTCATTTCCGCCTACTGCAAGAACCGCTCTGCCAAAAGGCGTTTTCCTATAAAGGATATGCCCCAGTATCATAATGACGATCGTCCATAAAAACAGTGTGGAAATGGGACCGATATCCCCCGCGCCGAATACAAAGTTAAATCTTGCATTTGTGATCGGAACCGCCTCCAGGTTCGTTATCGTCCTCGCTATGCCGGCATAGACGCTGCTTGTTCCCAGCGTAACCAAAAATGCCGGTATTCTTACCTTCGCCACAATCAGCCCGTTAAAGAAACCACAGGCAAGCCCTGCCAGCATTCCGGCCAGCACCGCCGGGAACCACCCTGTCACTCTGAGCGCCAGGGCAGTAACAAGCGCCGATATAGCAACCACCGCCCCCGTTGAAAGATCGATCAGGCCGGCAGATATGGCAAAAGTCATTCCCACGGCAGCTACCGATATCATTGCCGTCTGCCTCAATATATTCATCATATTCCCATAGGACAAAAATCCCTTATCCCTGAGAAGAATCGAAAAAACCACCAATACAATTACAAAGCTGATGTAAACAATATATTTTTTATAATCGAATTTCTTTGCCATCTCCTATGCCGCCCTTCATCATCTGATTATTTTCCTAATATCTCTAATACACTGGAATCCGGATCTTTGTTTAACGATTGGTTCCACGCTTCCACCATATTATCTCTCGTCATGGATACGGTTTCGCTTACCACATAAGCCGGAGCATCCTCTCCCAGTATGCTGAGCGCCGCCAATTTCGCCATAGTCTCCCCGATCTGGAAAGGCATATCCGCTACTTTTCCATATACATTGCCGCCCTGCGCCATGTCCAGGTCATTATTTCCTCCAAGATCCATCGTAACGACTTTACAGTCTTTATAGCCGCCGGCTCTCAGTTCGGAAACCACCGGTTCCGCCGCCACGTCCCAAGATACATAAATACCGTTTAAATCCGGGTTCTGGGTCATCATCGCTGAAGCGACTTCCCCTGTGGCATTTTCTGCTGAAAAACCGGACATTGCCACGATTTCAATATCAGGATAATCATTGACAATCGTTCTGACGAATTCATTATCCCGGTTATTCGTCACAAGATAATCCACATCATAATAAATAATGCCGATCCTGCCTTTTCCTCCAACAGCTTCTGCCATTAATTTAGCTGCCGCGCGGCCCATTCCATACTGGTCCCCGGTTACGATACTTACATATTGCTCTCCCGCTTTATACCCATCCACGCCATTATCCGCGAATACGATCTTGACTCCTGCATCCACGGCTGGAGAAAACGCTCTCGTGCCGGAAACGGGATCGACAGGCAGGGACAGTATAATATCCGGCTTTAATGCCATGGATGTCTCGATATCCGTCGCCTGTTTCGAAGGATCAAACTGCGCATCCGACGTAGCCACTATTTCAATCCCCATTTTTTCAAATTCCGCTTTCGCGCCATCCGTCATCGCATTATACCATTCGCTCGCCCCTGCCCAGATCATCGCCGCCTTTAGCCCTTTCTCCCTGATCTGCGCATACTGCTCTTCTGTCAGGCTGATATCCGTCGTCGGCACAGCCTCCTCTCCGTTAGGTCCCTTCGCATATTCCCCTGCTTCGTTCCCATATCCTGGTATTACCGACAGCCACTGCCCTCCGGCATTTCCGGCCTCATCCGTTTCCGCATTCACGCCCGGTTCTTCCGATACCGCCTCCGTTCCTGCCGCATTTTCCGCCGTCTGTCCTTCTGCCCCGCAGCCGATCATGCCAATTCCTAATAACACTGCCAATAACGCTCCCATAAACCTTTTCATAGTAACCCTCCTTACTTATTGAATGAATTTGTGCCAAATATATCGTCTGCCAGCCGAATACCCGCCTGGGCAGGGCTTTTATCCAGCAAAATATATTGGATATCCATATGCCCCGTCCTCTCCTGGAATATCCCCTGGAACTCCTGCCTGTAAAAATCCCCTTTAAAAATACTGCCCGATAAGACTATATGGATTTTTTCCTGCTTTTCCAGATGTATTTTTTTATACACCGCAGCCGCTATATCCGCCGCTTCCCCCGCCGCTTCGGAAAGCACCTGTCCGCAAAGGCTGTTCCCCCTGTCCGCCCCGTCGCAGATCAAATGCGCGGCCGCAGTAATATCCCTCTGGCTCAATGCTGCAATATAATATGGCAGTTCCTCCGCTTCCTCAAAATGATAGAATCCCTCCAGCGTTCGGAATATCTCGTCATAAGGCTCTTGCCCGTCACAGTATTTAATCCATTTTTTCAGCATCTGTTCCCCGATCCAGTAACCCGATCCCAGATCGCTCAACGGCCTTCCCCATCCCCCGCAGCGATATGTTTTCCCCTCTTTATCAAAGCCTACAGCGATAGAACCCGTACCGGATACTACGCATATGCCCGGCTTGTCCGCCACCGACAGGAATACCAGCTCGGAATCATTGCAAATATACACCTTTTTCAGATCCAGCCCCATATGCTTCACAATGGACTGGTATACTGCGTAATCGCTCTCTGTATCGCATCCCGAAACCCCCACCACCATTCCGCGTATTTCCTGCGGCCCGATATTCAAGGAATCACAAATAGTGCGGAAAGAATTTTTTAAATTAGCAGTCGCTTCCTTTAATCCTATGTTCTTATAATTTGTGCTTCCGAAACGAAAACTTTCCATTTTGTGCAGATCCACATCATAAACACAATATTCTGTCTTGGTGCCTCCTCCGTCAACGGAAAACAGATATCTCCCCTCCGACATGTTTCTGCCTCCTTTCCTGACAATATTTCCCGAAATTTTGTCATACTCCGCTTTTCAGAACAAATTGTTTCGTCGTTGACAAATTCGCCATGCAAAAATTGATCAATCCGTTGATACCGCATTCCTCATCTTCATTGATATAAAAACCGGGAAGGCTTTCTTCCGGTATATATCTTTTTATCTCCTCCTTTAACACGGATATTTTGTCTTCGTCCAGCCCTTTTCCCTGGAGGACCAAAACCTCCGGGTTCAATGTTACGATATACCCTACTATGCTGGCGGCTATATAATGCATATACTTTTCATCCGCCTGGCTCCCATTTTCATTTTGGGAAAGAAAATATTGTATTTTATCTTCCAGCCATCCTCCTCCCTGCGCATAATCCTTTTTTTCCATTTCCTCAAAAGGGGCAAGATATCCGAATTCACCGGCAAAGCTGCTGAACCCCTTATGAAGGCTTCCATTGATAATGATCCCCGAGCCGATCCCCTTCCCGATATAGATATACACCATATCGCGGCACGGCTCTTTCAAATAACCATCCTTTTGCCCGAACGTATGGTAATAACCTACGGTAGTCAGCTTTACATCATTTTCCACAAAAACAGGAATCTTATACCTTTCAGACACAATCTCTTCCAGCTTCCAATTCGTCCAGCCCGGTATCGCCGAAATATTCGTAATGCGCTTGTCGCTTTTGACAACGCCGGGAACGCCAAATCCGACCGCCCTGATCTCCGCCTCCGATATCCGCATCAATTCGTCGATCGCCCCGTACGCGGATTCCAATGCCAGTTCTCCCGTTTCACAATTCACCTCCGCCTGCCGTTCATAGATTTTATTTCCGACCGCATTGACCAGGCAGGAACGGAAGACTCCGTTCAGATAATAAAGAATAATAATATTCCCTGCTTTTTCATTCGCAACATATCGCTTCGCTTTCTTTCCTGAACTGCTTCCGCTAATTCCATCCTGCCTGATAACCCCATCGCTTTCCAGCCCGTCTACAATTTTGTTTACCGTCGGCAAACTCAAATTGGAGACTTTTGCCAATTCCGGTTTTGTTATGGGACCTTCTTCAAAAATCATATCCTTTATAATGTCCCGATTTACTTCCTTCAATAATTTTGGCTGTCCTACTAACATCTGATATCCCTCTTTCACCATTAATTAATAAACTTTATTAATTAATTAAAATTATATAGCACTTTGTACGATCTGTCAATATATGAATTAATATTTTTCTTTTCTTTATCTATTTTTGTTAAGAAAATGAATTGATTTCTTCCTGTTTTTCCCTTATGATAATCATTAAATAATCATTACAGGCATGAACACAATAAAAGGAGAGGCGGACATGGACAGACAAAATTTGACCTTATTGACCGATCTTTATGAACTGACGATGATGCAGGGCTATTTTAAGCATAAAGACCAGAATGAAACTGTTATTTTCGACGCGTTCTACCGCTCGAACCCTGGCGAGGGCGGTTATGCCATAGCTGCCGGGCTGGAACAGGTCATTCAATATATTAAAGAACTGCATTTTTCCGAGGAAGATATCCAATATCTTGCGGGACTCGGTATCTTTGGGCAGGATTTCCTTGATTATCTGAAAGATTTTAAGTTTACCGGCGATATCTATGCCATTCCCGAAGGAAGCGTTATTTTCCCAAGGGAACCTCTGATCAAGGTAATCGCCCCTATTATGCAGGCCCAGCTGATCGAAACAGCCATATTAAATATTATTAACCATCAAAGCCTGATCGCGACCAAAGCGGCCAGAGTATGCTATGCGGCCAGAGGCGACGGAATCATGGAATTCGGCTTAAGGCGCGCCCAGGGCCCGGATGCCGGTACTTATGGCGCGAGGGCGGCCGTAATCGGCGGCTGTATCGGCACTTCCAACGTATTGTGCGGCAGACTTTTTGACGTTCCGGTAAAAGGCACCCATGCCCACAGCTGGATCATGAGTTTCCCCGATGAATACACCGCTTTTAAAACCTATGCCGACATGTACCCTTCGGCTTGTATCCTGTTGGTGGATACCTATGATACCTTAAAGTCAGGAGTTCCCAACGCCATAAAAGTATTTACGGAAATGCGCCAGGCAGGCACGCCTCTTACCTACTACGGCATCCGCCTGGACAGCGGCGACTTGGCTTATCTGTCCAAAAAAGCCCGCAAGATGCTGGATGAGGCCGGTTTTCCGGATGCCGTTATCTCTGCTTCTAATGATTTGGACGAGTTCCTCATCGACAGCCTGAAGGTACAGGGCGCTGCCATCACTTCCTGGGGGGTAGGAACCAATCTGATCACTTCCAAGGACTGCCCTTCCTTCGGCGGCGTATATAAACTGGCGGCCATCCAGGATAAAAACGGCAAGTTTATTCCCAAAATCAAACTATCCGAAAACAGCGAAAAGGTAACCAACCCCGGAAATAAAACCATTTACCGCATTTATGAGAAAGCTTCGGGCAAGGTAAAAGCCGACCTGATCTGCCTGGTGGACGAAGTATTCGACGAGAACGAGCCTCTGCTCCTTTTCGATCCTTTGGAGCCTTGGAAAAAAACAAAACTCCAGGGCGGAACTTACACGATGCGGGAAATTATGGTTCCCGTATTCTTAAAAGGCGAATGCTGCTACGAATCGCCGAAAGTCATGGATATCCGTGAATATTGCCGGAAAGAACTGGATACCCTCTGGGATGAAACAAGGCGCCTTGTCAATCCCCACAAAGTATATGTGGATCTTTCAAAGAAATTATATGATATTAAAATAGAACTGCTGGACCGTATGGGACAGGTTTGACTTAGCTTTTATGGAATGAGGTGTTTATTATGCTTAAAATCATTACAGATTCCGCCTCCGACTTACCAAAGGAGTATATTGAAGCCCATCATCTTCATGTAATTCCTACTCCGGTGGTCATCGATGAAACGGACTATTTTGACGGCAAAACAATCCAGACAAAAGAATTTTACAATATATTGGATGATACCAAACGGGATATCCGTACTTACCATATCAATCCCGCTATGTTTGAAGAAGCTTTTCTTCCTTACGCGCAGGCCGGGGATTCCGTAGTCTATATCTGCTTTTCCACCGGAATCGCCGGAACTTTCAATGCGGCCCATATTGCCAAAGCAAATATATTGGAACAATATCCTGATTTTGATCTGACCATTATTGATTCCAAATCCGCTTCCATCGGTTTCGGGCTTCTCGTATCCAAACTGGTAGCAATGCTGGAACACGGAGCCCCTAAGGAAACCATTGTGGAAGCGGCGGATTATTTTATCTCCCATATACACCATGTATTTACGGTGCATACCCTCGCCTATCTGATCAAAGGCGGAAGGCTTTCCAAATTCAAGGGTACGATTGCCGAAACCTTAGATATGAAACCGATCCTCATCGTAGACAAAAACGGCAGCCTGCAAGTGCTGAAAACCGTCAGGGGGCGCAAGAAATCCTTAAAGGCTCTGATCGATTATGCAAAAACCAACGGTTACGAGCTTTCCTCCCAGACGCTGGCTTTCTGCCATGGGGAAGATGAAGAAGCGCTTCATTTTCTGCTGGCTCTTGCCGACGAAGAATTAAAGCCGAAAGATAAACTGGTCTCCACCGTAGGCTGCGCCATCGGCGCGCATACCGGAAGAGGAATTGTCGGCGTCTGTTTCCTGGATGCTTCCGAAGAAAAATACCGGGAATTTCTTTAAATATATTTTCATGAAAAAACGGGAAAAAGCTATCGCTCCTTTCCCGTTTTTTCTCTGTCCGGCCGCTTCCTTCGTTGACCGGCCAATATCTTTTTTACTGTTCCATCTGCCTTCCCAGGAATCCCGCCGCCGACAAAACCAATTTCTGTTCCACTTCCCCCATTTTTGCTTTTTCATCGCTTTGGGCCAAAATAACCGCGCCGATTACGTCTCCTTCGCAAATGATCGGGCTGATTGCCTCATGGACAAATTCTTCTGTCCCTTCCGAAGAAACAGCGATAAAACTTTTGTCCCCCTTCGATGCAATCAGCGTCTCCCTGTTATTTATCTTTTCTTCCAGTTCTTTGCTCAATCCCTTTCCTGTCAGGTTTTTACTGCCCCCCGACACCGCGATAAACTGATCTCTGTCCGTGATCAAAGCCGTATGTCCCGATACCTGGGCGAGGCTCTCCGCATATTGTTTGGCAAAAGTACTCATCTCCCCAATCGGAGAATATTTTTTCAAAATAATTTCGCCTTCCCTGTCAGTAAATATTTCCAGCGGATCACTTTCCCTGATCCGCAACGTCCTCCTGATTTCTTTTGGTATGACAATACGGCCTAAATCGTCGATTCTTCTAACAATGCCTGTCGCTTTCATTCCATTTCCTCCATTTACAAATCTTAAGTTTGGTAGTAGTATCTGTAAACGGTGGCATTTTATACCTTGGAAATCATTATTTTATATCTTATCCTTCCGTCACGCTCGTCATATAAGCTCTTAGATCATCCAAAAAATCCTGCCATGCCGCTTCATGCTCCACATAATATTTCGGACAATTCTTACCGCCTTCATCGTAATGCCTGAGTACATTTTCAGGCCTCAGCTCATACTTATGCAGCAGCCAGGCCGTAAGTTCGATCAGCTTTTGATAAGTTTCCTCCTCAAATCTTCCATTTTCATCCAAATAACAGCATTCAATAGATATCGAATCATAATTGCGCCCTTTTACCGCATAAGCAATCTCCTTAGTCGGTATGCACTGAACGATCGTTCCGTCAAACCCTATCAAAAAATGCGCGCTGGCGGAACGCTCATGACTCTCGGCAAGGGATTCAAAATAGCTTCTGTTCTGCTCCGCCGTCGTTCCTGCATTGGCCGTATAGTGCACGAAAATGCTTTTCACTTCCGGCAGCGCTTCCCCCGGCCTGGAATATTCGTTCACCGTCAGCAAGTCCACAGCCAATGGAGGCCGTTCCAACTCCGCAGCATAAAATTCCGCCCATTCCCGGATGTCCTGTTTCGTCTCTGTCTCCACATCTATCGCTGACATGGTCTGGACATCCTCTTTTCCCTTCAGTTCCCGGTATACGTAAACTGCCAGATAACCCGCGCCCAGCAGTGTTCCGATCATGATCGTAACGGAAAATCCCATGGCCATGCTGCGGATCATCCTGGCTCGCCTTTTTCGTTTCTTCCTGCGCTTTTTCTCAGTCAGCTTCTGCGCGGCCCGTTTCCGTTCTATCCGCTCCTCTTCTATTCCCTCATCCGCTTCCTGTTCTTCTCCCCAGTCTTCCTCCCATTCTTCTGCTTCCTGCTCTTCTTCCCAGTCTTCCTCCCACTCATCCGCTTCCTGCTCTTCTTCCCAGTCCTCCTCCCATTCTTCTTCCGTTCCCCATACTTCCAGTTCTCTTATTTTCCCCTCATTTTTTCGTATAGAAGCCTCTTGCGACACCCATGCCCCCATAGGCCACGCCTCAATTTCCCGTCTCTGCTTCTGCTCTTTTTCCGAATGATGCGTCTTCCGCTTTTTCGCCTTCCGCACCAACTGCTCGTCCGCTTCGATATCGACCAATTCCAGCTCTCGTAAATCCATCATTTTTCCTGTGTAAACAGTATTCTTCTGCTTCCCGGCCCGCTCCCGGACGGCACAAACCATCAACAGGAAGAATGCCGCTTTTCAGGCATTCTTCGGTGTGGAATTTAGAAGTTCTTGGCGAAACAGCCTTTGCTGTGAGCCTTAGAACTTCTTTCCACACTATATCATATCCAAAAAATTCAACTGCTTATCCCCATAATTCTTTTTGTAAGCATGGATAATGTCTTTCATCTTATACAATATCCCCCTTTTTTCACACTCTTTCCCTAACATCCGGTACAGCTTGGCAGCTTTAGGGGAACGGCATTCATAAGATTCACCGAACCGTTTCCTATATTTGCCGACCAAGTTTTCTCCGGGGAAAATACGGTTCAGCATTTCATAATAATAATCCCTCTGGTTCTGCCGCAATGTCATTCCAAAGGCCGGATAAATAAAGCGGCAGCCGCATTCCGAAGCTCTTTTTATGATCGCATTTATATTTTCTTCATTATCCTCTATAAACGGCAAAACCGGCATAAGCAATATGCCGGCAAATATTCCGCGCTCTGAAAGTCCGGCAAGCGCCTGAAACCTTTGGGATGAAACTGCAGCCCCCGGCTCCACTTTGGCGGACAGGCCGTCATCCGCCGTTGTTATCGTTATCTTGCAGATCACCGGGGAATGCTCCTGAATGCTGCATAAAATATCGGTATCCCGTGCAACCAATGTTCCTTTCGTGGCTATGGAAACGCCGAATTCATAAGCATCTATCAGTTCCAGGGCATGCCTTGTCAGACATAATTCTTTTTCCAGAGGATTATACGGATCGCTCATAGCGCCCGTATGGATCACCCCTTTTTTTACCTTCCTGCGCAAATCATCCCTGATGATTCTCAGCGAATCCTCTTTCGCCCTTACTTTTTCAAAATGATCGATGTGGTAACATTCCGAACGGCTGTCGCAATAAATGCATCCGTGGCAGCATCCCTTATAAATGTTCATATTATAATCCGCGCCGAACCACTCTGCGGATTTTGTTTTAGTGATAATTGTTTTCGCCGGAATATATTCTATCATTGTTCTCTTATGCGCGTACCTGGAGCAATCTGTCCCTGAGATCCCCCTCGATACGGCGGAGTTCTATTTCCGCTTCTTTGCGTTTCTCTCTTCCTTCCGTCTGTATTTTCAGCACTTCATCCAATGTGGAAATCAAAGATTCATTCGTCTGTTTCAAGGTATCGATATCCACAATGCTGCGTTCCGCTTCCTTTGCCGTTTCCACCGTGGCCATTTTCAGCACCGCCGCATTTTTCTTCAGCAGCTCGTTCGTCATATTCGTCACTTCCCGCTGCGCCTGTGCCGCCTGTGTGGAATGGTTGATGCCGAGGGCGAGTACCATCTGGCTCTTCCACAAAGGAATGGTATTGACAAGAGTGGACTGGATCTTCTCGGACATCAGCGTATCGTTGCTCTGCACCAGGCGGATCTGGGGAGCCATCTGGATAGAAACCATTCTGGTCAGTTCCAAATCGTGGATCTTCTTCTCAAACCGGTCGCACATAGCGACAAAATCATTCACTTCCTGCGCATCCTCCGGCAGACCGCTCTGCTTTGCCTTTTCCATCAATCCCGGCAGTTCCTCTGCCCTTGCCTTCTCCAGTTTTTTCTTTCCTGCCAGAATATACATGGACAGCTCTTTAAAATAATTTTTGTTTAAATCATACATCTTGTCCAACATCGCGCTATCCTTCCAAAGCTGCCTCTGATGTTCTTCCAGGACATCGCATATCTTATTGATATTCACTTCTGCCTTATCGTATTTGCTCTTCATGGCCGCGATCTTGTTGCCGCCCTTCTTAAAAATACCAAGAAATCCCTTTTCCTCTTCCTCATCAAACTTTTTCAGTTCACAAACCACCCCTGACAGAAGTTCGCCGATCTCGCCCAGATCCTTGCTTTTCACGTTTGCCAGCGCCGTCTCCGAAAAATCCGCTATTTTCTTCTGTGCTCCCGCGCCGTATTGGAGTACTACGGTAGAATTTTTCAAATCAATAGAATTGGCAAAATCATCCACCATCTTACGTTCCTCCGGCGAAAGCGTGCTTTCATCGAAGACCGCCTCTTTTTTCTCCTCTGCAATTACTTCCGCTTCCTGCACGGATGCGGGTACAGCCGGAGCCTGCGGCTCTTTGCCTATTTCTTCAAAAGGATTCAGCGTCAATACCGGTTCTGCATTTTTCAATTCTTCCATCATCTGTCTCTTCTCCCTCTCAATTCATTTTAAATTCGTCTTCCAAAAGCCCTTCCTGCGCCAGCATCATAGACAGCACGGAAATATCCGTAGAAATATCCATGGCATCATCTTCAAACAGCTTGTCAAACATCTTTTCAAATGCCTGGTTAATGTCGTCCAGCATTCCTTCGATTTCTTTCTTCGCAGTCGTGATGTTCTCTCCCTGCACAGGCTGTTCGATAAACTCATGGTAAGTCTGTACCAGCTTCAGCGTAGTGGGGAGATAATAACTCATAAATTTCCTGATATCCGGCAATTTTTCGGGATTATCCTCCACATGCTCAAAAATCTTCGTGCATACCCGCTCCAGACGATAAAGTTTGTTGGAAATTTCTTCCCCTGGTATATCGTCATTGATTTCCCGTATCCGCCGTATGTACTCGTTTCCTTCCTCGATCGTTACCTTCAGCTGCTTCCTCACCGGATCATTCTCCAGCATTTCCTGCTCTTTCGCAAGCCGCTCTGCCTCTTCTTTCCTTTGTTCCAGCTCTCTTTGCGCATTCAAATACAACTGGTATGATTCATCCGTCAGCATAAAGCAAGTCTCCTGCTCGTCCAAATGCCCTTCTTTGAACCATCCGTTACGGATCATTTTCTTTAAATCTTTTATGACAAACTTTTCTTTTTTCGAAACGGCATCCGCCAGCCCTTCGATCGAATAAAAATCTTTCTCCCCCATCGTTTTGATATAATGTTTAAAGCGTCTGACCCTATGCCTGATCACGCCTCCGGCTACTGCGGCAACCGTACAAATCCCTGCAAAAATGCCGGCCAGACTGGACGGAAGCAGCGCCGCCTGAAGGATGCCCCCCAGCATAAACAGGGAATAGCCAAAAAGAGCCGCCGTCCATCCCGCTATCGCCCCGCAGGTTCCAAACACGGAAAGCAGCACTCCGGCCACCCTGCCTTTCGGCCGCTTCGCTACAGGAAGCTGCCGCTTCTCATAGCGGACAGGCTGTTGCTTCTTCGGCATCTCATAAACTTTCAGATCGTCATATTCCTTCCACTTTTCCCGATTCATCCTCTGGGCAAGCCCCTCTTTTTGCAGCTCCACATTTTTATTCACATATTCTGCCGCTTCTTTTGCCGACCTGCGTACATCTGCCATTTTATCCTCTACTGTATGGCGGATATTCTCCTGCAGATCCTTCATCTCTTTGGAATTAATAAATTCTTCTATTTTATCGCCAATTTCCCGGCCCCATTCGGTAAAATCCATATCGTTCATTATGCCAACCGCGCCTTTCCTGAAACTATGCATCCATACGATTGTAGTATAGCACATACATGGCAGGGATTACAATAGGATGAGAAAGCGCTTCATGAAAAATACCGCCAGGGGCTGCCCGATCAGCTGCCCTCCGGCGGTTTCAAAACCGTTTTTTCATTGCTTCAGGATACCACTTCCTTTTCCAGCAGTTCCTCTTCCATCGCTTCCAGCAGTTCTTCCGTAAAACCGAGCAGCATTTCCGCATCCCGCTCTACCATGCCGCACTTTTTATACCGAAAGGTAAAAAACGGAGTCCCCTTTGCCTGAAAAGAAAGCTTCGGATATTTTTTCAGCAGTTTCGGAATATTCTCTACCCGTATTCCGGCATCCCGGTTGAAAAGAAAACGTATTTCTTCGTTTTTGCCCTTTACTTCCGGCATATACAGCTTGTGTGCCTTAACGCGGATCAGGGCGATGCGCAGAAGATTGTCCACCGATTTCGGTATCTCGCCAAACCTGTCCAGCAGTTCTTCCTTCATGTCCTCGCTTTCGTTTCCATTCTCTATCCCGGCAATCCGTTTATAAATATCCAGTTTTTGAAACTCATTGACAATATAGGAAGGCGGTATAAATGCATCCACATCCAGATCTACGGAAGTATTAAAGTCCTCTTCCGTCTGTATCCCTTTCAGGTTTTTTACCGCCTCATTCAGCATCTTGCAGTACAGGTCGTACCCCACGGCCTGCATATGCCCATGCTGTTTCGCGCCGAGCAGGTTTCCGGCTCCCCGGATCTCCAGATCGCGCATGGCGATCTTAAAGCCGCTGCCAAGATCGGTAAATTCCCGGATCGCCTCCAGCCGTTTTTCCGCTACCTCCCGCAGCATTTTATCCCTGCGGTACATCAGGAAAGCATATGCCGTACGGTTGGAACGCCCGACCCTGCCGCGCAGCTGGTACAGCTGGGACAGCCCCATATTATCCGCATCATGAATGATCATCGTGTTCACGTTGGAAATATCCAAGCCCGTTTCTATGATTGTGGTGGAAACCAGTACATCGATGCTTCCGTCAATAAAATCATACATGATCCGCTCCAGCTCATGTTCCTTCATCTGCCCATGGGCGTAAGCCACATTTGCTTCGGGTACGAGGGCTTCTATGCGGGATGCCACATCGGCAATATTATTCACTCTGTTATAAACATAATATACCTGTCCGTTCCTGGACAGCTCGCGCATCACTGCTTCCCGCACCATTTCTTCATTATATTCCATCACATAAGTCTGGATCGGAAGCCGGTCCTCCGGCGCTTCCTCCAATACGCTCATATCCCGTATGCCGATCAGGCTCATATGGAGCGTCCTCGGTATAGGCGTTGCCGTCAGCGTCAGCACATCCACATTTTCCTTCATTTTTTTAATTTTTTCCTTATGTGCCACCCCGAAACGCTGCTCCTCGTCAATAATCAACAGTCCCAGATCCTTGAAAGCCACATCCTTGGAAAGCACCCTGTGCGTGCCGATCACGATATCCACAAATCCTTTCTTCAGATCCTCCACTGTTTTTTTCTGTTCCGCCCCCGTGCGGAATCTGGAAAGCAAGTCCACCCGGACCGGAAAATCTTTCATCCTCTGCACAAAGGTATTATAATGCTGCTGTGCCAGAATCGTGGTGGGTATTAGATACACTACCTGCTTCCCTTCCTGCACCGCCTTAAAGGCCGCCCGTATGGCGATCTCCGTCTTGCCGTACCCCACGTCCCCGCAAATCAGCCGGTCCATAATCTTAGGGCTTTCCATATCCGCCTTTGTATCGGCGATCGCCAGCAGCTGGTCTTCCGTTTCCTCATAAGGAAATAATTCCTCAAACTCCTGCTGCCATACGGTATCCTTGCCATATACGAAGCCTTCTTTCTGCTGGCGGACGGCATACAATTCTACAAGATCCTTGGCGATTTCTGCCACCGCTCCTTTCACCTTGCTTTTCGTCCTGCTCCATTCCTGCGTTCCGAGCTTATTCAGCTTCGGCTTCCCCCCGTCCGCCGACGCGTATTTCTGGATCACATCCAGCCCGGTAGCGAGAATATAGAGATTTCCCCCGTCCCGGTATTCGATCTTGATATAGTCCTTGACGACCTTTTCTACTTCTACCTTCTCGATCCCTTTATAGATTCCCAGCCCATGGTTCTCATGAACCACATAATCCCCCACTTTCAGTTCTGCAAAATCCCGGATCTTCTGCCCTTCATACTTCTTCCGCTTCTTCTTTTTCTTTTCCGCGCCGAAAATATCGCTTTCCGATATCACGACAAATTTGATCAGCGGATACTCAAATCCCTTCAGCACCCTGCCATAAAAAGCCATCACTTCCCCCGGCTGTATTTCCCGGAAAGGATCTTCGCTGTAAAAAGCAGCCAGTTCTTCTTCCCGCAGATCCTCGGCCAGCCGCTTCGCCCTCGTTCTGGAACCGGATAAAAGCAGCACTCTGTATCCGCCCTTTTTATATCTTTTCAGATCCTTTACCAGCGCCTCAAAGCTATTATTATAGGAAGTAATGCTTTTCGCGCCTATATCAAATTTCCTGTCCGCCTTGAACAACGCATTCCGCCTGTCCATGGCTGCCAGCGTCACGATCCTGCCCTTCCCCATTTTGGCCGCCACTTCTTCCGCGCCAAACAGAACATCCGTCTGCCCCGGCAAGGCATACCCTTTTTCCAGCCGGTGCATCATGCTTTCCCTAAACTCCAGTTCCACCGCTTTCGCATGTTCTTCCACCCTGGCCGGTTCATCTACAAAAATACAGCTTTTTTCCCTGTCGAACATCTGGAAAAAGGAAACCGTCTCCGCATAAAAATAACGGATATAGCTTTCCAGATTCGCCGCTGTCTGGAATTCCACCATCTGTTCCTTCAATTCTTTCACCTGGACCGCCAGGCGGTGGGCCTCCTCCGTTTTGAATTCCTTCCTGAATCTATCGCCGCATTTCCCTGCCTCTTTTTCGATCCGTTCCAGCCCCTCATGCAGTTCCTCTTCCGAAAGCGCCATCTCCGTAGCCGGATAAATGCTGACCGACTGGAGCTTCTCGATCGAACGCTGGCTCAAAATATCAAAACTGCGGATCGATTCCACCTCTTCCCCCCACAATTCGATGCGGTAAGGATTTTCTTCCGTCAGGTCAAAAACATCCACAATCCCGCCCCGGATACTGAATTGTCCCGGAGCTTCCACTTGATAATTTTTTTCATACCCCATTCTTACCAGTTTCTTCGCCAGTTCCCTCTCATTGATACTGGACTGGTATCCGATGGAAACCACATACTGTTCCAGGATATCCAAAGGAACCTGAGGAGCCATCAAACCGCCAAAAGTAGTCACCACTGTCAGGGGACGCCCTTCCATGATCCTCCGCAACACCTTGATCCTCTCCTTTACCAGTTCATTCCCATGGATATCCGCCTGATAAAAGATGAGATCCTTCGCCGGATAAAACATAATGTTTTTATCGTAAAGCTTATAATCTTCATAAATTTCCTTCGCCCGAAGGTCGCTGAAAGTAACGATGACCTTATATTTAAAACCATCGCTCAAGCCATATATCATATGCAGTTTCTGGGAATCCACGCAGCCTGTCAGCGTCGCCGCCGCGCCCGGCTTCTTCAAAAGTTTTGTAATTTCTTCGAATTCCCCCAGTTCAAAAAGAGGTGCGGTAAATGTCCTCATCCCTGATCTCCATTTCTCTATCACTTCCCCGACGCCAAAATGCCGCGTCTTTTTTCTATTCCTTCGCTTTACGGTTAAATTCGTTCATCGCGGCGTCCGCTCCGTCCTTTAACATCACTTCCACCGCCTGGACCGCCTTCTGGAGCGCCTCGTCCACTGCTTTTCTGTCCTCTTTCCCAAAATGTCCCAGAACCCAGTCCACCAAGTCATAATCCTTCGGTTTCTCTCCCACGCCGATACGCACCCTCTGGAAATTCTCCCCGCCCAGGTGCTGGATAATATTTTTCAGCCCGTTATGCCCCCCTGCGCTTCCCCTTTTCCTGATGCGCAGCTGTCCCGGCGCCAGGCTGATATCATCCGATATGACGATCAGCTCCGTTTCCGGCTCTATCTTATAATAATCTATGATAGCACGTACGCTTTCACCACTCAAATTCATAAAGGTCAAAGGCTTCGCCAATATCACCTTATCCCCCCCGATATATCCCTTTCCGATCTTCGCCCTATGCTTTAATTCCGCTACATGGATATCATACTTATCCGCAATCGCATCTATTGCATCGAACCCCACATTGTGCCTTGTATTCTCATACTCCTTCGAAGGATTCCCCAGTCCCACAATTACAAACATATACTCCTCCAATTTCCCGCTTTTCCCAACCCTCTGCTCCACGCTCCAGCTCCTTTTCCAATGCTACATCTGCCATCATACCACACTTTCCCGTGAAATACACGTAGTTTTTACGTTACCAATTATTCATTTATTTCCTTACCAAAAATCGGTACATCGAAATTTCTGATGCCTCGATTTTCTATAACGCTATGCGTAATTTCTTAATCGAGTAGGGGGATTTATCTTCCCCTACTCGCCGCGCGGGGCGCACGTTGCATAAGCAACAATTTCATCTGTGCGCCCCTGCGCATAAAAAAACAGACGCCGCATATTCTGCAGCGCCTGTCCGTATCCCCGTTTATAGCAAAGCCATTTCCGGTTCAAGCAACGCTCTTTCGTAGCTTGTAAGTATGGTAGACTGTATCCGGTCTCTAGTATCTGAATTAATGGGATGCGCGATATCCCTATACTCGCCGTCCGATGCTTTCTTGCTCGGCATTGCGATAAAAAGTCCTTTCTCGCCTTCTATTACCTTGATGTCATGAACCACGAATTCATCGTCAAGCGTAATAGAAACAATCGCTTTCATCTTTCCTTCCTTCGCAATTTTCCGCACTCTTACATCCGTAATCTCCATGCCGTTCATCCTCCTTGGAACATCAAAAAGTTTAGTTACATGACATATCTGTCATTATGCTCTATCACAATCTTAATTCCGTCATCTCCTTTATGATAGGAGTTCGCCCTGATGGTGTCTCTGCTTTCCACTATGCAGTTTTCAATATGTGTATTGTCTCCGATATAAACATCATTCAAAATAATTGAATTCTTAATATAGCAGTTATTTCCAATATATGTTTTCTTAAATATTACCGATCCTTCCACCGTTCCGTTTACAATACATCCGCTGGAAATCAAGCTGTTCTTTACGCTCGCCCCCACATTATATTTTGCCGGCGGCAGATCATCCACTTTAGAATAAATATCCGGATACTGATGGAAGAAATAATCCCGGATTTCCGGTTTCAGAAAATCCATATTCGTTTTAAAATAATCCTGGACTGTCGAAATATTGCTCCAGTACTCCTTCATCTTGTATCCAAAGATACGTTTCATATCTTTATAGCGAATCAGTATATCCTTTACAAAATCGAAACGGTCTTCTTCCATTCCTTTTTCGATCATTTCAATGAGCTGGCGCCTCCTGATTACATAGATGCCGCAGGAAACTACGCTGGATTTCGCTACAATGGGTTTCTCTTCAAATTCCTCGATGCGGCTTTCTTCATTCATTTTGATGACGCCGAATCTTTCGGAAATCATCTCTGCCGGCATGTCCTTGCATACCACGGTAATATCCGCTTTCTTTTCGATATGGTATTCCAGCAGTTTATTGAAGTCCATTTTATATACGCCGTCACCGGACGCGATCACCACATAGGGTTCATGGCTGTCTTTCAAAAAATGGAGGTTCTGCGCTATGGCATCCGCCGTTCCCCGGTACCACGCATTGCTTTCTGCCGTCGTTTCAGGAGTACATACAAACAGCCCTCCCTGTTTACGTCCGAAATCCCACCACTTAGAGGAACTCAAATGCTCGTTCAGGCTTCTGGCATTATACTGTGTCAGCACAGCCACTTTCTGAATCCGTGAATTGGACATATTGCTCAACGCAAAATCTATGCTCCGGTAACTTCCGGCGATGGGCATCGCGCATACAGCACGCTTCTGTGAAAGTTCCTTCATCCTACGATTATTGCCGCCTGCTAAAATAATACCTATTGCTCTCACTTTTCATCACCTGCCTTAATCAATGTTTTTCCGCTTGCAAGATAGCCGTTATCATAGTCGTCGGGCGTTGTAACGCCGAAGATCACCGAATTCTTGCCCACCTGTATTCCTTTCGGAATTACACTCTTTTCTCCTATCGTCACCATGCCGCTGTTATAAATATGCGGATCCGTTTCGTTAGGCGCTTCGTTACCCATTCCTAATTTTACATTATCGTTAATCGCCACATTCTCGGCAACGATCGCTTTATACAGCTCGCACCCCTTCCCGATGCAGGTCTCATTCATAATAATGGAATCCTTGACTACCGTTCCTTCCCCTATCGTTACGCCGCAGCCGATTACGGAATTATATACTTTCCCATAAATATTCGAGCCTTCCCCGATAATGCTTCTCTCGATTACGCTGTTCTCCGATATGTACTGCGGAGGAAGTATCGTACTGCTGGTATATATTTTCCAATATTCTTCATACAGATTAAACTCCGGAACAATATCGATCAATTCCATATTCGCTTCCCAATAAGAACTCAATGTCCCGACATCCTTCCAATAGCCGTTAAATTCATAGGCAAACAAAGGTGCTTCTTTCTTATGGCAATACGGGATGACATGTTTACCGAAGTCCAAAGCCGGCTGCTCTGCATTGGTCACCAACGCCTCCTTCAGCGTCTTCCAGTTAAAGATATAGATACCCATAGATGCCAGATTGCTTCTCGGATGCTCCGGTTTTTCTTCAAAGTCCGTGATCTTCTTATTCTCATCCGTGATCATGATGCCGAACCTCTTCGCTTCTTCCATCGGCACCGGCATAACCGCAATCGTCACTTCCGCATTATTTTCCTTATGGAAATCCAGCATCGCTTCATAATCCATCTTATAAATATGGTCGCCCGACAGGATCAGCACATATTCCGGGTTAAAGCTTTCGATATAATCAATATTTTGGTAAATTGCATTCGCTGTCCCCGTGTACCATTCGCTGTTCGCACTCTTTTCATAAGGCGGCAGCACAGTTACTCCGCCGATATTCCTGTCCAAATCCCACGGAATACCTATACCGATATGTGTATTTAACCGGAGCGGCTGATACTGCGTCAGCACGCCCACCGTATCCACACCGGAATTAATACAATTACTCAAAGGGAAATCAATAATTCTGTACTTCCCGCCAAAGGCTACTGCCGGCTTTGCTACTTTTGATGTAAGAACACCCAATCGGCTGCCCTGCCCACCGGCTAAAAGCATGGCAATCATCTCTTTTTTAATCATGTCATCACCTCTTAATTTCTTTGAGTAGGATAAAACACTATATAGTGTTGTCTAATTATACCATATTCTGATATGAAAGTGAATATTTTTTACAAAATACTTTTTCCTTTTCTCATATTTTTATGTAGATTTTTTACAATTTTCTTTTTTATTCATTTTGGAATTTGTATATTTTCATGATTTTCCTCCTATGTTATTACATTTTCTACCGTATGCTTGTATAATGTTTATTGGTTCTAAGCAATTTTGCCTTTTCCAAACGTTTACATATCCGGAATATGCATATAATAATTTAAGCAAAAATAAAAAGAATAGGAAGTGCGCATATGTACAAAATAGATTTCAATCAACCCTGCCACGTATATTTCATCGGCATCGGCGGCATCAGCATGAGCGGGCTGGCCGAGATCCTGCTTGAGGAAGGCTTCCGTATATCCGGTTCCGACATCAAGCCCTCGCCGCTTACCGAATCCCTGGAGAAAAATAATGCCAGCATATTTTACGGTCAGAAAGCCTCCAACCTTTCCGGAGATATCGATGTCGTCGTCTATACCAGCGCCATCCATGAAGATAACCCGGAATTTACCGCCATGAAAGAACGGAAAATCCCAAGCCTTACCAGGGCGGAACTATTGGGGCAGATGATGCAGAACTATAAAGTACCCGTCGCCGTCAGCGGCACCCATGGCAAAACAACGACCACTTCCATGATTTCCGAAATCCTTCTGGAAGCCGAATTGGATCCTACTTTATCCATAGGCGGCATCCTGAAAGAAATAGGGGGGAATATCCGGATAGGCAAGTCCGAATATTTTGTAACGGAAGCCTGTGAATATACCAACAGCTTCCTGAGTTTTTTTCCTAAAATAGGAATCATATTAAATATAGAAGAAGACCATCTCGACTTTTTTAAAGATATTCAGGATATCCGCAATTCATTCCATCGATTCGCCGCACTTCTCCCTGAAGACGGAACATTGATTATCAGCGGCGATATTGAAAACTACCGCGAGATCACCGACGGACTCCCGTGTACGGTCATCACTTACGGCTCATCTCCTGATAATGATTATTATTATACCGATATCCGTTATGACAGGCTGGCACGCCCTACGTTCCGCCTGAACCGCAAAAATGGCAAAAGCGAAACCTTTTCCCTTATGGTTCCCGGGGAACATAACGTCCATAACGCCATGGCTTCCATTATTCTTGCGGATCTTCTCGGCATAGAAAGCGGAACCATCCAAAAAGCTTTTCTGGAATTTTCCGGCACAGACAGGCGCTATGAACTAAAAGGGGAAAAGGACGGCATCTCTATTATAGATGATTATGCGCATCATCCCACGGAAATTACAGCGACTTTAAAAGCGGCTTCCCATTACCCCCACCGGTCCCTTTGGTGCATATTCCAGCCCCATACCTATTCGCGGACAAAAGCCTTTCTTCCCGCATTTGCCAAAGCGCTGTCTTTGGCCGACCACGTGGTTCTCGCCGATATTTATCCGGCCCGGGAAACGGATGACTTGGGCATCAGTTCCAAAAACCTCCAGGAAGAAATTCTCCGGCTGGGAACGGATTGCACCTATCTGCCTACTTTTGAAGAAATTGAAAAATTTTTATTAAAAAATTGCATAAACGGGGATTTGTTGATAACTATGGGAGCCGGGGATGTGGTAAAAATCGGCGAAAATCTTCTTCAAAAATAACTATCCACAATATCCACAAATTTTTTAAAAATATTATTTTTAAAATTTGTGGATATTTTTTTATCCAACTCCATGAACCAAAAAACTGTTTTTCCGACCTTTGCCCCTTCTCCTTCAAAATTATCCACATTGTCCACATTTTCCACTATTTGCACGTCCTGAAAGAGCCTCGTCCTTTTTCGGGAAAATGACTATTTTCATTTTATATTTGTTATGATATAATGCATCATGCTTTAAGAATGGATGCGTCTGCCAACGCAGATATCGATAGATTCAGGATGGGTGAACACTATGGGCCGTTTAAAAATTTACAAAGACAATTATACAGAAGCGACAGCAGTATCCAATATATTTATTGACGAATATATGAAGGATGCCAATGACGCGCAGCTTAAAATATATTTATATCTGATCCGTATGATGAATGCCAATCTGCCGACAAGCATATCGGACATTGCCGACAAGTTTAACCATACGGAAAAAGATGTTCTGCGGGCATTAAAGTATTGGGAGAAGCAGCGTCTTCTTACTTTGGAATTCGACGATTCCAAAAACCTGATCGGCATCCACCTCCTCGACCTGAACAAACCGGAAAACCTTGCGGGCGACAAGCCTTTTAAGCCGGTCGTCACTCTTATGGCCGCCCACGCCGCGCCCGAAGAAACAGCGCGGCATACCGCGGAAACGGACAACCCTTATGCCAAACCGGCCTATACTTTAGACCAGATCAGGAATTTTAAATCCAGCGAGGAAACCTCCCAGCTTCTTTTTATTGTGGAGCAGTATATTGGCAGAACCCTTTCGCCCTCCGAGATCAAAACCATTTTTTTTCTCCAGGACAAGCTCGCATTTTCCATGGATTTGATCGATTATTTGGTGCAATACTGCGTGGAACGCGGAAAAAAGGATTTCCGTTACATAGAGAAAGTTGCCATAAGCTGGGCGCAGGCCGGCGTCTCCACTCCAAAGGATGCGGAAAAATATGCTTACAAATATGATAAAATCGTTTATAGCATTATGCATGCGCTTGGCAAGACAAGCGCGCCTACAAAAAAGGAAGTGGAATACATCCATCGCTGGACCAAGGATTTCGGTTATGAAATGGATGTCATCGACGCGGCTTGCGAACGCACGGTTCTTTGTACCGACAAGCACCGTTTCGAATATGCCGACCGCATTTTAACCAGCTGGCACCAGGCCAATGTCCATCATAAATCGGACATCGCCAAGGCTGACGAGCTTTTCCGCCGGAACAAAACGACGGCTCCAAAACCAGCCGCTTCTAATAAGTTTAATCAGTTTAAACAAAACCAATATGATTTTGATGCTCTTGAACAAGAGCTTCTTCGCAACTAACATTACTTGCAGCTGATATTGCTTGTAATTACATTCGTAACCAGGGGGGAACCAAGGCGTGCCATTAACGAACAGCCAATACGATGCCATTATTCGTACCTATGAAGAAAAGCAAAATAAAAACCGTCATGCGCTGGAAGAACGGCGCGCTTATGTTTATTCCCATGTGGACGGTTTCCGGGAATTAGAGGATTCCATTGCCTCTATTTCTGTGGCACAGGGAAGGAAACTTTTGGAAGGGGACGAATCAGCGCTTCATGAACTCAGGCTTCTTCTCAGAAATCTGTCCGAAAGCAAAACCAGCCTTCTTACGGCTTCCGGCCTTCCCGCAGACTATCTTGAGCCTGTCTACGACTGCCCGGACTGTCTGGATACCGGATATATTAACGGCAGGAAATGCCATTGTTTCCGCCAGGCAGAAATTTCCCTGCTTTATGAACAATCCAACATCAGCCGTACTTTGGAAACGGAAAATTTTTCCACCCTTTCTTATGAATATTATCAGGGAGACGATTTGATCCATTTTCAGAATGCCGTCGAAACATGTAAAAAATTTACGCAAAATTTTAGTTTTGACTATCGCAATCTCTTTTTTTATGGTACAGTGGGAACAGGTAAATCGTTTCTTTCCGGATGCATTGCAAAGGAATTGCTAGAAGCAGGGAATTCCGTTATATATTTCAGTGCTGTCGGACTCTTTGAGGCATTATCCCATCTTTCTTTCGATTATAAAAATAAAGAAGACCTTCATGGAACTTATGAGGATCTCTATCGATGCGACCTGTTGATCATCGACGACCTTGGAACGGAGCTGACGAATAATTTTGTGACATCCCAGCTCTTTTCTTGCCTGACCGAAAGACATATGCGGAAAAAATCAACGATTATCTCTACGAATTTATCTCTCGAAGAACTGCGCAACCGCTATTCTGACAGGATATTTTCCCGGATTACAAGCAATTATATGATATGCAAGCTTACCGGGCCGGACATCCGGATATATAAAAAATTGCATAAAGCCGAATAGGCTAAGCCGCACAGGCTTTCAGCAGCAACACCCCTGCGGGGATTTATTATTTCATTATGGAAAGCGAGGATCTTTCATGGCAAAGCGTGAAGAAAAAAGGAACCTGGAAACTATTCCTGTCGGTTCTTTAGGCATCATTCCTTTGGACGGATGCAAACCCTTATGTGAAAAGGTGGATTACTACCTTGTAAAATGGCGGACGGAACGCGAAAGCGAACACAAAGACAGCCTTGCCTTTGCAGGTTATCAGCGGGATTCCTATATTCTTGGAGCAAAAGTTCCGCGATTCGGTTCCGGTGAAGCAAAGGGCATTATTCTGGAGTCCGTCCGCGGCACCGATCTCTACCTTCTCGTCGATGTGGCTAACTATAGCCTGACCTACTCTTTATGCGGCCACGAAAACCACATGTCTCCCGACGACCATTATCAGAACCTGAAACGTATTATAGCGGCTGTAGGCGGAAAGGCCAGGCGTATCACGGTTATTATGCCTTATTTATATGAAAGCCGGCAGCATAAGCGTACATCCCGGGAATCTTTGGACTGCGCCCTGGCTCTTCAGGAAATGGTTTCCATGGGGGTCGATAATATCATTACTTTTGATGCCCACGACCCAAGAGTCCAGAATGCGATTCCTCTTCACGGTTTTGAAACGGTACAGCCCACCTATCAGTTTATCAAAGGGTTGCTGCAGCATGTAGAAGGACTGGAACTGGATTCGGATCATATGATGGTTATCAGCCCCGATGAAGGCGGAATGAGCCGCGCTATTTATATGGCCAACGTCATGGGTCTTGATATGGGCATGTTCTATAAGAGACGCGACTATACCAAAATCGTGCATGGCCGCAACCCCATCGTCGCCCACGAATTTCTTGGAACCAGCGTGGAGGACAAAGATGTGGTCATCATCGATGATATGATTTCTTCCGGCGAAAGCGCGCTGGAAGTCGCTGCGGAATTAAAAGAAAGGAAAGCCCGCCGGGTATTCATCTGCGCTACCTTCGGCCTTTTCACGAACGGCTTGGAACGTTTTGACCAGGCATACGCCAATGGCATTATTGACAGAGTCCTGACAACGAACCTGATTTACCAGACCCCGGATCTTCTTTCCCGGGAATGGTACATCGATTGCGATATGAGCAAGTACATCGCATATATTATCGATACCCTGAACCATGATGCTTCCATCAGCGATCTGCTGAATCCCAACGAACGCATCCAAAACATTGTGGCAAGATATAAGAACGGAAACTTAGAGGACTGATCCCTTGGATGGTTTTTCAGATAAAAGGATAATGGGTACGCGCTTCGGGGAAATGAGCGGAAAGGAGTCTTCTTATGTCTTATATTACGTCATTCATTATAATTACTTTATTAGTTATTATTGCTTATATGGGCTATCAGCTATATATCAGAAATATCCACTATAAGTACAAAGCGGATAAAATGGATGACCTGGAACAAAACTATGAGAATAAGATACAAAATCTGGAAAGCACCATCAGTTCGCTGAATAAAACGGCATATACCCATACCGTGACAAAGATCGGCAATATCGATTATTTTATCAACCGCTGTTCTTCGTATTTTGAGCGCTTTCCCGATTCCGTTTTTACTATGATCGGCTTCAGCATTTCTAATCTCGGGAAGATCAACCAGTTTTTTGGCCCTTCCGAGGGAGACAAAGTGATGATTTATACCGCTGACACTCTGCGGAACAGCATTCGAGGCAGCGTTGCCTATGCCCATGTCAATTCCAACCTCTTTGGCATACTCTTGAGGGATACTACAGAAGAAGAGATTATGGAAATCGTGGAGACAATTACCGCAAAACTAAAAGACTACTCGCCTACCTTTGCAGTTACCGCCGTATTCGGCATTTATTGCATTAACCGCGACCATGTCGGGGACAGCCTGATGGACATTATGAACTATACCCTGCTGGCGCAAAAAGCGGTCAAAGATCCGAAAACAGCCAATTATGCCTATTTTACAGAAGATCTGATCCGTACCTATAACGAAAATAAAAAAATGAGTACCGAAATGGAGGAGGCGCTGGATAGCCACAAATTTATTGTTTATCTACAGCCTATGGTTGATCTTCATTCCTATCATATCGTATCTGCGGAAGCGTTGGTCCGCTGGGATTATCCCGGGAAAGGGATCCTCTCCCCTTATGCCTTTCTTCCCCTTTTCGAAAATACTTCATTAATCCAAAAACTGGATTATTATATGTGGGAAGAGTGTTGTAAGGTGATCCGCCGCTGGATTGACAATAAAATGACCCCTCTCCCTATCTCCATGAATATTTCGCCGCTCCATCTGCAAAGCACGGCGTTTATCGACAAACTGGAACAGTTGATGCATTCCTATCTGATCTCCAAAGACTTACTTGTACTGGAGCTCCCTGAGCGGGGCGTTGCCAATGCCCGCAAGGAAGTATCCGAAATCATTATGAAGTTAAAAGAAAGGGGCTTTTCCCTTTGTATCGACAACTTCGGAAGCGTCCACTCTCCTTTGAATCTGCTGAAGGATTACCCCATAGAGAGGATCAAGCTGGACCGGAGCTTCCTTATGAGGAACTCTTCTTCCAACGAAGGACTTACCATCCTCCGTTATCTGATCGCTATGGCCAAGGAATTGAACCTTACCGTTATTACCGAGGGCGTGGAGTCGCTGCAGCAAGCCAATTTCCTTTCCGATATCGGCTGCGATATTGCCCAAGGGTATTTTTTCGCGAAACCTCTGGACGTAAGACATTTTGACCAGTTGAATAAGTCCATGCTCCGCAATCTCTACCGGCCTTCGGAATATTACCCGACTTTTGAGGACTTCGAGAAAGATGTGGATATATTGACGCAGATGATGCAAAGGGTCGGATAAAAAATAAAACAGAAAAAGAGAAGGCAGAATGGAAAAATATCAGCCATCCTGCCTTCTTTTTTGTCATTTTGCGCTTCCCCTGATCTTCAGGTTTAATAATCCAGATCCGTCTTCAGCTTTGCTATCGTAAATACGAAGAAATCGCTGAGCGTCGGATTCACATCCATTTCAATATCTCCCGGCGGATTGTCGGATACCAAGACGGATGCCATAATCTTATAATTTGACAAATCCATCTTTGCCGCATCCTTTACTGTCAGCACCAAATCCCTCGTAATTACCCCTCTTCCGGCATCCCCCGTTCCTTTTTCAATTTCCCGCAGATTATACTTATAAGTGATGTAAACGGAATTTGCAAATTCACCGGTCGACGAACTTCCTTTCTGAAGCCCTTTCTGCATATCGGAAGAAGGAGGAGCCGCCAGCGCCAAGGAAAGCTGGCTTCCGGTGTACGGTTTATATTCCGGTGTCCCGTTCTTGTTTGTCTTTTCCATGATATGGTAGGTCACCGTATAATATTTATCCGCTATCTGCTGGTTCATGCTATGGCTGGTATCGCTCAATATCCCGTTAAAATCCAGCTTAAAATCAAAGTTAATGTTATGGGGCATAGGCGTCTGGTTATGGTATGTATTAATGCCAAGCTCCATCAAATCCCTGGTTTCCAACGCGCAGGCCAGATCCGTCCGCCTTCTTGCGATCAGCGATTTTTCATAAATATCTATGATTTCTCCGCCTGCAGGATAATTTGCGTCTTCAATCCTCAGCAGCTCCAGATTCACTATATATCTGTTATCTGTATAAGCAGAAAGGTCTGCATTCGCAAAATTAAGTAAGATGTTCAGTTTTTCGCTGGTTATGCCGCTAAAATTGTTTGTTCCATGCATATCCATATCCTTCTGAACAATCTCTTTCAACTTATCCAGCGGGAACATAATCCTTCCATCCTTATAAAAATATACCTCCGTCCGGTTCACGTATGCGCCCAGATTCTCTTCTTCCTTGATTTCCTCCTCCCATGGCTGTACGCGTTTTCCATTCACCGTTACATTCGTATTATCCGGAAGCCTTACCCGATTGCCATTGGTATCCGTAAAATAAATTCCCACTTCCAGATATTTATTATGGTTCGCGCTGTCTATCGTAGTCGTCTGGTTATTTAAGGCTCTCAGCCAATACGCTTTTTCTCCGGCAATCTGGAAGGTTGCATCTATCTCTACCTCCGCGCCATCCTGTATAATACCTGCAATATCCGTGATATCCTCCGTTCCCTTTGAAACAAAATCAATTGTAAGGCCCGGCTGCATAGTTACCTGCAGCTTGTTATGTTCCGTTAATGTGGTTCTCTTTGCAATATCATCGCTCAGCTCCGGTGTTACATGGTAATCACGGACATTCCGCGTTGTCAGTTTCAATTCCTCATCCACCAAAGCCGTATCCACAATAATAAGGAACCGCTCTACGCCGACATCCATATACGGCTCATCCCTGTCCTCCGCGGGGAAACCGTTTCCGTCCTTATATACATCCAGGCCGTTCTCACCATGGATCGGCTTATTTTTGTATGTCTCAGAAGCAGGGTCATTGGGGTCGGTTTTGAACTGCTCAAATTTAATGACCGTATCCTCCTCCCGGACCGTATAATAATATACCTTGTTGGAATCGCATACATCGATCATTGTCAGTCTCGTACCCGGCCACAGCTTTGTCGGAACTATATTTCCCTTTTCATCCGTATAAGTGATCCCCAATGCTTTATCGATACAGATCGGTTTATCATCCGTACTGTACTTATCCCTGGCGCTGCCGTATATATATTCCATATATAAAGTATAGGTACTGTCATTCGCCAATAGGGGATTTCTCGCCGCCCCTTCTGCTTTTGCCTTATCCGCATTATACACTTCGCCTTCGGCCATCTTCAGATAGGTATCGATCGTCAATCTCTCCACCACAAAAACAGGGATTTGCAATTTTATTTCCCCTCCTACTGCGCTGCCTCCGTCAATTGCCGCGTAATCTTTCTGCCGGTAAGTAATCGTAAGCATGGAAAAAGTAGTGCCTTTTCCATCCGCATCCTCCTCGTCAGGTTCCTTGGTGTTATCGAAGATTTCCACCCTGTCATGCCCGTTTTCCCTATTATAGTATTTAATGCTTCCCGTTCTGCCGGCATCCCCGTTCTGAATCGTACCATTTTCTACTTTCATCGGTTCCACCGATATGCCTATGATCTCATTCATGCCCTGGTCGTAGATGCTGTCTTTATGGACAGTCCCGCTGTTATGGATGCCGCCTGCCCCTGTCAGGGCCGCCAGCACACCGCCCATCAACTGGTCTACTGTTCCATACTGGGTATCCAGAATAATCATAGGAAGCTCTACTTCCGCTCCATTTTCCTCTATGGATATTTTGGGCAGATATCCGTTTTCATCTTTATATATATTTTTGTAAATGTCGGATACGCTGCTTCCTGAGTCGTTCACAATATTCAAACGGTAAGCATCCAGCAGTTCCGATGCTTTTGCCGTTGCAGGGTTCATCACTTTCGCATATTCTTCCAGCTTGGCATCCGCATTTACTTTAGAGAACAATCCCTCCTCCCCCATCGGCGTACTTGCCCATAACCTGGCTGCTGTATTATTTCCGCTCACATCCGGTTCAAAATAAATAACATGTATGTTCCTTCTATAAGCATAAGGAGAAGAAAGCATCGTATTACCGGATGCAGCCCCGGACTCCGTATTCCCCACGTCCACAACAGGCCGTGTTGCATTTTTATCCGCATAAGCCACTGTCGGCTTCAGGAAATACGCATGGCCGCTTCCGCTATAAGTTCCTGCCAGATTTCCGTAATAAGCTGCATATTTGCCGATCTCCTCCTCCTTAAGGCTGGAAGGAAGGGAAACAAAAGCGCTTCCATCCCACAATTTGACTGTCTGCCCTTTCATCGCTCCCATGGCGGCTTCCATAGCATTCATCTGTCCCGTCAGCCCTGCATCAAAAATCTGCTGCACAGCCCGGTTATTTGCCACATCGCAAAAACCAATCGCATTGTCTCTTACCGCCGCCTGATAGGAATAAACATCCTCTTCCAAAACCAGATTGCCGAACATTCCTCCCGCGCTCTGCTTTTTGCTGTCTGTCATATGCGTACTGAAAATACGATTATTCTCCACCGTAACATCATTCAGATTATGACTGCTGTTCTCACCCGCCAGGCTTTCTTTTCTGCCGCAAAAGCCTCCCGCCGCACTGCTGTTAGCACCATTCCCCGCCCCAGCGATAGTATTGCCGCTGATTTCAACATCAGCAAAGCAGGTCTCCTCGCTTCTGTCGGATCCAAAAACGCCTCCGGCATAATATCCCAGCACCGAGTTTCCATTTACTGTTATTTTGTGTCCGGTAGTCCCATCGGACCATACATTTCCAATCTGCTGTTTTTCGTCTGCGCTTCCGGCAAGGCCACCGGCATTATTCCCATAGATATCGCATTGTTCTATCTTAAGGTTCCCTTTCAGCCCTTGGCTTCCTTTATTGTCAAGAACACCCAGCCGTCCAAACACACCGCCCGCATCCACGGTCGATAAACCGCCGTTGCTCCCAATCTTACAGGATTCCACGCTTATATTCTGCAGCAGCGAACCCAGACGGGAAACCGCGTTTCCTATCATGCCTCCCGCCGCGCCCCGCCCGCTTCTCAGGACACAATTTTCCACCGAGACATCCCGGACTGTAAGCGCTTCTATCGCCGAGGCCCGCCCGATGACTCCGCCGGCCGCGCCGGCAGAAATACCGGATGCTTTATCCCCTTCCCTGTCTGCCAGGCTGCGGCTGTCCGACGATATATTCATGCCCGATACTGCGCTGTCTTTTATCGTCACATATTTGCTGGCTTCCGCATCCTCCTGCCCGTCCCAGCATGCGCCTATCATTCCTCCCGCATTGGACAAACGGGAAGAAATCTCATATTGCGGTTTCCCGTCTTTCATTGCGCCTCTTACTTGTACATGATCGAGCGTAACCCTGCTCTTATAGTAGCAATACCCGATAACGCCTCCGGCGTTCAGGTCTCCTTTGGGAGCAATATTCGTAATACTTACGTTATTTTCTATGCCTCCATATACGGAGCGTACATCTGTATTTACTACATTGGTATACTTGATCTCACAGGTTGCTTCCCTTTGTAGTTTGCCGATAATACCGCCCACGCCAAAGGAGCCCTGGTCTGTCTCGTTCCTGTTTTTGCTCTCTATTACGCTGTCCGATACCGCAATATTGGCCACTTCCATGCACAGATCGCTTTCGTCCCTGCGCCATCCGTAATATTCCCCGATGACTCCTCCTGTGCTGTCGCTTCCATTTATAAATACATATTGTACATCCTCATCCGTACTTATGCTGTCTATTACCCGGCAAGCAATTCTCGTTCTGATATTAATATCTTTCTCATGGTTCTTTCCCACATGACCGACCATGCCGCCGCTTCTTCCTCTTCCATTTCTTTCTTGGTCGCCACCGCCCAATCCATCCTGCATACCCTCATTTTCAATGTATACATAATATGCCGGGCTTCCACTCTTCTGCTCCCCTAAAACCTTGCAGTTTTCCAAAGTAAGACTATATCCGTCCAGATCATTATTATGCCAGGTAGCCATAGTTCCCACGATACCGCCGCTGCTTCCTCCCAGCGTATGAATAACCGTTCCCTTCTCCGCACTGCCTTCTTTTACCGATAACACCTTACAGTTCGTAAAGGCATAGTTTTTTGCACTTGGATTACTCCTCGTATCCGCAGGAAGATTGATCCACGCCACGATACCGGCAGCCCGCCCTTTGCTCCATACATTCACATTTTTGGCGGTTATACCGCTAATTTCCCATGGCCGGCGCATCATCCCTACGACGGCCGCCGCACGATCCGCTGCATAGTTTGACGCATTATTTCCCTCCGTGGAATTACTGCTTTGAAAGGTGCCTGTCACTGTAAAATTCCTGATAAAATAGCTATTTCGCGCACTCGTATCCACTAGGTCATTAAACAAAGCCGCCGTATGGATCCCTTTCGCATAATCATTGATCATTTCCGCCTTGATGGTTGCGCCGCCGCCGTCAAAATTTGCTCTAAAATCAGAGTATACACCAGTCTTGTTTGGAGTTACGTTTACCGTAACGTCATCTGTGTCGAACACTCTGTATGTCGCCCCCAAGCCGCGGAATCCTCTTTGATAGACAGACAGATCATAATCAATTTCTTTTGAAACATCATCCCTCAATCGATAAGTCATCGATGCGCTTACGTCGCCTGTCACCGCGTTCAGCTTGCTTCTTTTGCCGCCGGTTCCATAACTCTCCAATGTTTTATAGAAGCCCGTACCACTGGCATCGCTGCTTTCCGCACTGAATCCGTCAAAAATAAAATACTGGTAAATATATGGATACCAATAAACGTCATCGTCCTTTTCCGTCGCATTTACATACTCGGCCGTAGGAACCGTTACATTCCCGACTTCATCGTATTTCGCCTTCCGGCATGCCGCCTGCTTATCATACCCTCCTCCGCCGTAATACACGGAAAAAGAATCCGAATTAATCGCCATGGACACAAGCTGGAGCTGCGCCCCATCGGCAATATCACAGGTGAAATTTCCTCCGTCGGATTTCACAGATATGCTATTTTTCTCCCCCTCCATTCCCGATGCGGTAATCACATCATAAGTATAAGAAAAGGGCAGGACGCCATGGCTGTAAATACCCGGAATCGCTTTGGCATCATGGGAAAGTATTTTTTCATTGGCAGAAACACCACTTCCTTCGTAAAGGACAAAGCCATTTTCCACCTTCCCTACTGCACCTGACACAAACGGATAATTGTCCGACCATGGAACCCCATCCATGTTTTCATTGTTTCCGCTTAACAGCCCCCACCGGAACCCGCTTAAACAATCCGCCTTTACATTGCGGAGTATAAGCGAGCCTTGCTGCACCGTTCCGGCATATCCTCCTACCGCGGCATTCATCCCGCCTGTGTCGGGATTCACCGCTATCTGGGTTCTCACCTTTACATTATCAATTATATTATCGCCGCCCAGAATACAGCCCATCACCGCACTGCCGCTATTGCTTACGCGCACTACATTTGTCAGCAGGTCATTATCGTCCGTCGGCACTTCCGGGCTGACAATCTCGAGATTTTTTATTACCGCCCCTTTTGCATACTGTACCAGTCCGAAATAATTGCTGGTAGTTCCCTTTCTTTTATAAGGCAGGATAACCTTAGGGATGCTTCCATCGCTCTTTTGACCCACAATCACTCCCGAAAACGGATATTGTGTTGTTCCAAGGCCGACAAAGCTCTGTGCCACGGGCGCGTCGCCGGAAGCCTTCAGCGCGGAGAAGTCAATATCATCCGTAATCATATAGTAAGCTTTCCGAAGTTCTTCCCGGGTAGGGAAATCGTCCTGTCCATAGGTTTTCAAAGTATCAGCCGTATGGCTTTTCGTGCAGATTCCGTCTGCAGTTGGATTTTCTTTGTCTCCCGATTTTCTGATCTGCCAGTTTTCCAAATACTGCTGGCCCTCCCCGTTCATGAGGTAATAAGACAGCGCCAAAAGCTGTTTCGCACTTGTGATTTGATAAGGATCCTCATAAGTTCCGCAGCCTTTGTCAATCGAAACGTTTTTCGGGTTGACCTGGATGGCCTTATTCGATGCATGGGTAGCCGTACACACATATGGCAGATATTCATCCCAGTTAATCGTCCCTATATCTTCCTGCTTTACTTCCCCATCTTTATTCCAATACTCAAATCCATTCTTCAGCTCCTTGCCTATCGTGACATATTCCCCTATTGATTTATAATTATTATCTCCAAAAATACCTTGGCCGAAAGGATCGCGCGTACTGTTTCTGGTATCCGCCATATCCAGCCCTTTATAAGCCTCTTCCGTAAACAAATACCTGACGCGTCCCTTGTTCTCCTGAGTATTATCCGTATACTCGTGGAAATCGATAAAAATCGCCCACCTGAAAATTCCTTCGCTCTTATCGGCAAGCTGCCGCTCCGGGTTCTTTCCCCCCATCTTAATATTCGTAAAATCCAGCTTCAAATCCTTGGCAGATCCGTTGCCAACCCTTCCGATCAGAGCCGAAGCCGCATATGTCTGCCGCGCCTTACCGGGGGCATCACGGTATCCCTTCGTTTCCAGCCAGCTGATATTTATATCGGATCCGTCCCCGATTGTCCCTATCAGAAGGCCGTATCCGTGCGCCGCTCCTCCAAAATTATTCAGATACAGATCCTCCAGGCGGATTTTGCATATCGTATTCGTTCCACAGATCGACATCACAAATAGTGCACCCGAATCCTCAAAAAGACGGGTAACTTTTCCTTTCAGAGTGAGATAATTCTTATCCCCCTGAACCGTCATTCCTCCCTTCGGGCTGATCAGCAGGCCGCTGTGAAGCATGTAATTTTCTTTTCTTCCCTCTCCCTTCCCGCCTTGTTCTGCTATCGTTCCGTTTACCTCCGCCAGTTCATCGGCGTAAAAAACAACGGTTGCGGAATCTTCCCCTTTTACCGTGCAATCCTGCACCGGCGTCGGATAATAACCCTTTCTGTTTAAATCAATCGTTCCTTTTATCGTCACATCCGTATTTTTATCTGGCACCGCTTCTCCCCGGAAATAAGGCTTTAAATATCTTCGGATCGAATCATTCATATACTGGGACAGATGCCAGATCATCATCTGATCCGCATCCGTAATCACCAGGCTGTTTTTATCCAGCTTTCTATTTTCAGGCAAAAAAGTACCTTCTCCTGACAATGAAGTTCCAAACAAGTTATAATAATACCGTGTCTGATTGGAATTGGAACCCGCCCCATCATTTAATGAAAACAGATGACCGCTAAAGGCAGTAAAATCATTCTGAAAAGCCGGGCTGATAATATTGACAATCCCCCCGTTCGTGTAGCTTCTCCTGTCTTTGCTGTCCCCCATATTACTGCCCACAACCTCGCCGAAATAAGCCGTTTGTCCTGTTACGCTGACTTTCCCCCTATTCGCGGCATAATTTATGTCAGCCGGTTTCACACCTACTCCCTGGTCGGCAATCTCATATTCCTCCAGCTCTATCAAGGCATTATGGCCGTTATGGAACAGCAGACCATTATGGTTGCTGATTTCGGGTCTTGCACGGAAAGAAGCATTCCGAATATGGACATCCTTTAACTGGATTCTGCCCGTCACCGTATGCACCAACCCTCCGTATCCGCCATCCGTATAATAGGAGGGACCGCTTGCTGCCGTACCGCCGTCTCCTACTGTCAGTTCATTGATGGAATAATTTCCGGCACAGGGGCCTATTCCAAACCATTTCCATCCGAGGAATCCTCCCGATTCCCCTCTATGGCTTATGCTGATTTTGGTGCCTCCTGTTACTGTGATCTTCTGCATATCCAGCATTACCCTGTCCCTGGTTTTATCTTGGTTGGCATCCTCCGTATTGATCTGCGTAATCATCCCGCTGACCGAACCGCTGGAAGATGTAATCGGCGCTGCGATCTCCAGCCCGTTTATCTGGATTATCGGAGTCTCCGTTGTATCAGCCGTATATTTTGCAAGCAATCCTCCCAGATACTGTTTTTTGCTGTCATCGCCTGTATTCTGGTTGATTTCGAAGCTTCCTCCAATCCGGCTTCCGGTTACGCTCAGCGTTACGGCTCCTTTTGCCTGGTAATCGGCAAACATGCCTCCATACAAGTAAGGGGAGTCAACAGTGCTGCCAGTCAATGAAACCTGCATATCCACCCCATCTGCCGTAACGTTGCCGGAAGTATATGCCGCCAGCCCTGCAGCCGCATCTCTCGCGTACCGGATATTCCTTTTCACCGTCAGATTCCGGAATTCCACTCCCTCTCCCGCACAGGGAAATAAAGAAAGATAGGATTGATAAGTAATGCAGTCCCCCAAATCGATAACCGGATTCCCTTCGCCGGCCAGCTTGCCGGTAAACCGCTCTCCGTCTTCATTTCCCTTGTCATTGCGGTTCAGGGCATAAATACCGGATTCGCCCAGCGCATAGGAAGGCTTATTCAATAAATAATCCGCCGTAAGAAGCTCCGCCTTGGCCGTGCCTCCAAAACAATTTCCTGCGAATCTTCCTTCCGTATTCAGCATAATCGCCAGGCGCATGATATCCGCTTCCGAATCCAATAGCCATCCGCTTCCGCTATTGTAGACCGCGCCTGTCACATTTTTTCCTGCATAGGAAATCAGAGGAGTATTGCCGCCTTCTCCCCATATTCCGTTTCGATAGACTCCGCCGTAACTGCCGATATTGTCTACCCAGTCTTTCCCCTCCGGTTTCCCGTAGCTGCAGTTTTCTTCAAAATAAACAAGGGCTTCTTCCTGTTTTCCCGCAATATGCCCCCTTAACAGCGAAGCATGATTCATTTTCAGCCCTTCCACATCAATTTCTCCATCCAGCGCGGCCATGCTGCCGGGCAGGATATCTCCAAAGATCCCCCCTTGTATCTGGCCGTCCGCTTGCGGATCCAGCGCAGCGCCCACCTTTGCATTTCTTACTTTCACGACAGCGTTCCCGACCTTTCCGACCACTCCTCCGATCGTGCCAGCCGTATCGATCCCCCCTGTCACTGTTGCATGGTAAACTTCGATGAATTCCCCTTCCGCAGTTCCTATCATGCCTCCGGCAGCCGCGCCCTGGCTGTCCGCAGAAATATTCCCGCTCACTTCCATGCACTCAAAATTATCCGCCTCCCCCGGCAGGCCGATGCGGACATTCGATCCTTTTAGATCGCCGACGATCCCCCCGATATTTGTAACGCCTCTGATATTTCCAATGATATCGATATGGTGCAGAAGATGCCAGTCCTCATCCGGCGCATTCGCATTACCTGTGCCTGATGCGGATTCTGTAAAAAGCCCGATCACCCCTCCGGCATTTCCTGTCAGAGCCGTTACATCTGCTTTCACAGCGACATGGTCCATCCTTACTTCCGTATCCGCGCACTCTCCGACCAGGCCGCCGGCATGGCCCCCTTCCACCTTGCCTGCCAAAATAAGTTCCTTCTCATTCCCTTGCGTACGGCAAAGCGTCCCTTTCCCTATCCTTCCAACCAAACCTCCGCTGGTTCCGGTTCCCATTACATTAACATTCCATTCCTCGTCCGAACCGTCCGCAAACAGAGTTCCCCCTGCTTCCATACTTCCTACGAGCATGCCCGCATATTGGGTTCCGCTGACGGCTCCTGTCGGGAATGCATTCGTTTTATAAACTTCTACCTTCCCTTCCGTCCTGCCAACCAGGCCGCCGGCAGAGCCGCCGCTCACGTCTGCTCCCACGGATATCCCAAGTTCGCTTCCATCCCCTTTTTTATAATCAATCTTTATCGGCTCTTTCGCGGAAGCATTCACCACTTCCCCGAAGAAGCCTCCGGCCGCACCGCCTGGATTGGATATGGTTCCCGATAAAAATATATCGGAAATAGTTACAGTCCCGCCCTGGTCCGATACCACATGGGAAGCAATCGCCCCGATCGGACTGCTGCCGTCCCCTGTAATATCCGCATTGATCTGCAGATTGGATATTTCCGCTCCTGCGGCAACATAATTAAGCATCGGCGTAGCCGTTTGGAAGTTAAAAGACTTCGCATCATAGTACGAGGTCAGAACTCCTTTAAACGGATATTCTTCACTTCCCAACCCGTTAAAATCCCCTTTCAGACTCCTTAAATCCCACGTATTTGTTGTTCCCGAATCGCCTCGTTGAAATACCAGCTGTACCGTATAGCCGTCAAAATCAGACTCACTGCTCAGTTTCTGCAAAGCCATCAGATCCGCCAGCTTTTCTACCATAAGAGTCTTACCTGAATAAGCCTTAAGTTCGTCCGCAGTGGTCGGAAGATCCGATGGCTCCCCATTATACTCAAAGGCATACAAGGAAACACCCATAAGCTCGGCAAACAACTCCGCCGTCATATCCCATTCATCCAGGAATTCCTTTTCTTCCCCGCAAATCGCACAGCGGTATTTATCAGGTTTCCCTTCTTCCTGGATCAGCTCAAAGATATGTATCCCATAACCGTCTTCCCCGTCACAATCCAGACGCGCCAATCCGCAATCCTCGCAGACAGGGATAATCTCCCCTTCTGCCCTGTTCCAAATATGGGCATGAAGGGAAGCGCCTTCTGCCTCCAGTGTCTCCTCGCTGATCTCCCTCAGGCAGAATACGCACCGATAACCTGTTACCGAGCCATCTTCTCCCAATATTACTTCGTATTCATGCTCCCTTTCTTCCGCACAGGAAGGAATTCCCTCTTCCCCGTCCGCATCATCTATAATTTCCCCGTCCAAACTGCCGTCTGCAGGCAATTCCTCCGGCAAAGGCTTTTCCGGTATAACTTCGTCCTCCGGCAGTTTATCCCCCGTTCCATCTCCTTCTTCCGGCGGCTGGTTCTCATTTCCGTTCCCCCCTTCCGGCGGCTGGTTCTCATTTCCGCCTCCCCCTTCCGGCGGCTGGCTTTCGCTTCCATTCCCTCCTTCCGGCGGCTGGCTCTCATTTCCGTCCCCCCCTTCCGGCGGCTGGTTCTCATTTCCGTTTCCTCCCTCCGGCGGCTGGCTTTCGCTTCCATTCCCTCCTTCCGGCGGCTGGCTCTCATTTCCGTCCCCCCCTTCCGGCGGCTGGTTCTCATTTCCGTTCCCTCCCTCCGGCGGCTGGCTTTCGCTTCCGTTTCCTCCCTCCGGCGGCTGGCTTTCGCTTCCGTTTCCTCCCTCCGGCGGCTGGCTTTCGCTTCCGCTTCCTCCCTCCGGCGGCTGGCTTTCGCTTCCGCTTCCTCCTTCCGGCGGCGCAGTTTCACCCTCCGTCCCCTGGCTCCCGCTATTATCCGCTGCTGCTTTTGGCGCACTTTCTGCCGCCAGCACAGAATATATGCTTTCATTATTTAAAAATATTGCTAATACCAGAAATACTGCTATCATACTGCCTATTTTCTTATAAGACTTTTTTCCAAAATACCTTTTCATTTCCTTCACCTGCCCTATGAAATTCCGTCTTATTCTACCTTTTCTGCCTGAATCGTATTTTTAAATTCATCCAACGTCATATTCTGTATCTCCGCATCAAAATCTTCCTTTTTAAAAAAAACAAATTTGATAGAAGAATACGGCGCGGTTTCAATTACCATAACGCCTGCATCCCCGTCGTATTCCACAAGCCGCGTACCCTCCGCATGATTCAGATATCTGTCATTCTTATTCAGGGAGAATATATTCGGATTCCATTTGATCCGTATCTTTTGCATCATGTTATCCGTTTCCTGCACAAAATAATTTCCCGTCGTTTTCAGCTGGTAAACCAAAGCCGATTCTTTTTTCACCCGCTCCTGCCAGCTGTCTTCTTTTAATTCATCCTCTATTGTAAACTTCTGGTCGGTAATCTCCATTTCCGTTATATTGTATTCTGCCTTGATAATTCCGGCTATTTTCTTTGTATCCTCCAGAAAAGCCGGTTCCACAGGATATGCCATCATCAATACGCGGGCAGGTTTATAGGAATCCGCCGTTTGTCCGCTGCCAAGCTTTACCCGCAGCACATAATTTTCCCATGTAAGTCTGCCGCCCTCCAGCGTCCCCTGAAAACTAGCCTTTTTTATTGTATTGCCGTTGTTCAGAGGAATATCATTCCCGACATCCGCCCCATTTACTGTTTTTCCTACGCTGTAATCCGCCCCGTCCGGCCCATCCAGCAAAGTAAACTCTACCATATAAGCAACATTCAAATCTTTATCGTTATATAAAAGCTGATTTATATGATTGCGTACTTCCACATCAAAAGTATAGCTGTTTCCGGCAGCCCATGGCTTATTGCTGACCGCCACCATCAGCCGGTTCACCAGATCCTCATGCACCAGCTTTCCTCCGCTTCTCCTCGTCAGTTCCTCAATATCTTCAATATCATTAAGTCCCTCTTCCTCATACATATAATTACTGCAGAAATAAAATCCGGAAGCAATCGCCATTCCTTTTTCATATCGTGTTTTATAATATTTGGAATACACGGTAAGGGAAGCGCCGGCCAGTATCAGGCAGCCCGCCAGTATCAGCACTGCCTTTTTCCTGCTTCCCGCTCCCCGCTGCTTCCATCTTTCTACAAGCATCATTATCTTTCCTGTCTTTTTCCGATCATTCCACTCCATTGCCTGCCCCCATACTCACTAGCTCTCTGTCGGCCTTGGCTGTTTTGCATTTACCACTACATAAACCAGATCCGTTTCTTTCTTATATGCGTCAAAGTCACTGATATCCTGCCATGTTACTTCGATCAGATAATAATCGTATTCATAAGTTCCGTTGTTGTAAGCCAGCTTCATGCTGCTGTCATCAAAAAAAAGATACTGTCCCGCATTTACGACATCTGCCATATCCGCCTGTCCGAATACTTCCTTCCGCATCTTTTCCGTATTATCGCTTCCTGTAATGGGAGATGCCGTTTTCATCCAATAATAAGTTTTATAAGCCGGGTCATCCCCCTCCATGCAGATCGCTCCGGCAGGAAGCCGCCCGTCTGCCGGTATCTGCTTCCTCTCCAACGGATATACCGCATAGTCCACCGCCAGGTTTTCCGTATGCACGAGCTGCAGATCATAGTTAAACTCTGAATCCTTTACCAGCTCCGACATATTGTCTTCCCCGTCATAATTTTCCGGCACCCGGTTGGATACGCAGATGACCGTATGCTTCACTTCCCCCGGATGCAGGTTTCCTACTGCAAACTTCAGGGAATCTATGGCATTCGGATTCATCAGGTATAAATTATAAGGAGCCATGATTTCCGCTCCTGTAGTCTGCGCCTGTTTTACATCTTCCCTGAGGTACCATGCAAGGGTTCCGCCCCCTGCCGCCAGGCAAAGCACTGTCAGGATTATGATTATCATTATTTTCTTTTTCATTTTCATCCCGCTCCCCGCTTTCCTGCCATCTTTCCATGGCTTTTCCAATGCTGCATTATCTCTCCTCTTCCGTCTGCCCTGTGATATATACGTCAAACCAGATATGGTCTATGTAGTTCCCAAGCATTGTATCCTCTTCATCATATTCCCGGATCTTCTCCTGCAGCTCCTCCTCAGGCAGATTCCCGTTGCCCGGTATATCGGTATATTCATAATTCCAAACCCAATAGATCTCCGCTTTTACTTCCGTATTAAAAACCAATTCACCGGTAGCCGCAGTACCGTCCCCTGCCTCCGCATCCGTGTAATACTCCAGCGGATCCGAAAATCTTCCCCATCTTCCTTGCCCGCTTTCGGAAGAAACCGTCTCCATTTTCGTATACACGCTGATATGCTTTTCCATCAAGTCCCGTATTCTTTCTCTCTGCTCCGGCGGCAATTTGTCGCCGGCCCCATCTTCTTCCCGGTAAGAAAGCTTGACTTTTATCGAATATCCTGTCACCGTCTCTCCCAGCGAAGTAATATAGAAAGTCATCGGGCCATATGATCCCGGCGCGATCATTTGCTCTTTTACATTGTTCAGCTCTGTCAGCTTAACCGGAATCACCGGAATCCCTTCCCGGTTCACTTCCGGCAGCATCATAATATCCGGCCCTCCCGGTTCTATCGCTACCTTCAGCCCTCCGATCCCTCCTGTCCCCATCTCCATGCCATGCATCACCGCCGTATTATTGGCCGCATACCATGCCGTCGTCGCCGAAAAAAGCACCGCGCAGAGCAACAGGCACATCACAAAAGAAAGTATAATCTTTTCCTGAAGTAAAGTTAATAACCTCTTAAACCTCTTCATCTTCTCCTCTTTTCCGCGCCGCCCGCCTGATTTCCTTTACCAGCTGCACTACGCAGGAGGTCAGGCATAAAACGATCGGTAAAATAATTGCAGCAAAATAAAAATTCTTTTCCGCCAGCTTATCCAAAAAAAGGGTCAATGCCTCCCCATAAGGAATCTTGCCGACATATTTCCCGACAATATCCTCTCTCGAAACGGTATATTCATCCGTCCATGTATTGCCGTCCCCTTTCGTATAATAAACGGCCTCCCCCGTCGTATAATCCCTGGCAATATCATAAATGCGATGGGTATTATATGCCCCTTCCAGGGAAGGATCCCCTGAGACAAAAGTCACAATATCCCCTATCGCCAATTCTTCTTCCCCTGCCTCTTTAATAATGATGCAATCTCCGCCCGCAAATACAGGCTCCATACTGTCTGTGACCACGCGCAGCATGCGGTATCCGAAAAATGCCGGCGTCCTGTTATATGCAGCCGATACGATAAAATAGCAAAGGTACAATGTCACCGCTATAAATATGAGATTTCCTGTTCCTGCCAATAATTTCTTCATCATTTGCCGCCCGCTTTACGTTTTGCGGCCCTCTCCTGTCTCCTTTGCCGCAACGACTGCTTCTTTGCCTTTGTCTTGCTCTTTTTATCTTCTTCCCCGGGCAATACAATATTTTTTTCGTTGTCCACATCTTCCAGCGTCAGTTCTCCCGCCTCCTGCTGCATCCGGTTCTTGCGGATTTCCTTCCGCTTCTGCCTCTGGATGCGTTCCAGTTCCGCCAGCTCCGCTTTCCGTTTCATCTGCAGATCGGCCAGTTCTTTCACTACCAGCTTTTTCAGGGCTGCATCGCTCAGATTGGTTTTCAGCACCATTTCCTCCAGCATCTGCCGGATCTGCTTTGCTTCCATCTCCCGTTCCTTCTTCGGCCGGTCAATATCAATATTATTCGCAAACTTCATATTATGATGGAGCATGGCATAGTCCCTGATCACCGTATTATAAATATCCCGTTCAAACTCCCTTGATATCGTCGGCTCCTGCTTTACGATATTTACTTTATATCCGACCCTGTTATAAGAATGGATAAAATTCCACAGTTTATGGCATGCCTTATAGTCCTTGTTTTTTCCGATCACATTCGTCTTTACGATTGGATGGACGACCGCCGGATACCGTTTCATCATGGCGATAAACTCGGTCGCCGCCAGCATGTTCACCTGCTGGTGTATTTTTATAATACGGGCAAAAATATTGTTGTTTTCTTCCTCGTTGTTCACATCCGTCTGCTTCTCCTGTATTTTTACAGACAGATTATACTCTATGACCTCCGTATAATTGTCCACACGGGATTCCATCTCGAAAAAAGTTCCGATCTCATCCTTGCTGGCTTCAAAAATCACATTAAAACGCTTATTCACAAAATATTGAAGCTCTGCCATCAACGTACAGATAAAACGGTTCTCATAAATATTAATACTCTCTTCTTTATATACATTGAGGATCCTGCTGGGAATTACCGTCCCATCTTCCTTGTATTCGTCAATCAGATTGCTGTGCTGCAGCAAATGCCGGATCGATTCCGTCGTAATGTTCCGCGCCATAGCCACATTCACGACTTCCCTCTCCTCTTCAATAAATTTCCTCGGATGGACAATGACATAATGCAGGGACGGCATCGCCTCTTCAATCTCTCTGACCCATTCCTCGTCGATGCTCTTCACAAGTTTCGCATTGGAAAACTTGCAATAGTTGCTCGCATTTTCCAGCAGATTATAAAAGTAATTATAAAATTTGTCGTCTTTCAGCTGTTCCTGCACATCCTCCCGGTTCATGTTCCGGTATGTCTCATGCACATAGCCGATGCCTTCCGTGTTCTCCATAATCTTCTCCATTTATCCCGCGCTCATCCTCTTCAGCCTTGCCAGATATGCCTTGCTGATTTTCATATTCTCCCCGCCGAACTGGCGATTCAGATATACAATCAGGCCGTCCAGCTCATCCCTGATAAATCCTAAGCCCAGGGATTCAAACTTGCGCAGGATTTTCTTGGAAAACATAAAGTCAATCCCGTCAATCTCCGTGCCGCCGCAGGCCACATAGCAGGGAACAAATTCCTTTAGCTGGCGCATAATCCTGTTACCAAATGTAAGGCGGAAATGCTCGATCAGGTACTTATCCAATTTATCAAGGAGGATCAGGCTTTCTTCCGATATCGGATATTTTTTCTTTGCCTCCTCATATAACTCTTCCAGATGTTTATAACTTAAGCGCAACGGTTCCGTATCCGGCGCTTCAAAGAATTCGGCACGGTCGTCCAGGTCGATCGGGATCGCACGGTCATACACCTTATCCGCCACCGCAAAGGTGGAATCATCGTTATTGATCGTTCCCACATACCACACATTATTCGGGATCCATATCTTCCCTTCTTTCATCAGAGCCGGATCGTTTGCCGCCGTATTGGATACCACCGTGACAAACCGCTCTTCCTCCCTTGGCAGTTCCAGGATGGAAAGCATTTCCGCAAAGTAATATTCCACCCTTGCGATATTCATCTCGTCCAGAATCACGATTCTTGGATCTTCATAATAATGCGCCTCGTATAAGGTTTTCAGGAAATCCGTTTCCGTATATTTTTTCGTAAAATCATTGTAATAGCCAAACAGCTCCGTCCTGTCCCTCCAGGAAGGCTGCACCGAACAGATCACGCTCGGATTCTGGATATACTGCCCGAAAGCATAAGGAAGGGAAGTCTTGCCCGTTCCTGATATTCCCTGCAGAATTAGCATTTTGGCCGCTCCAAAAGAGGCAAACGCCTGTTTCATCACTTCCAGTTCATAATACAGCCCAAGCTTGCTTGCCGCATAATTACGGAAATTAATGCATATCTCCTCCAAACTGATCGTATTATTATAGACCGGCGGCGTATATTCGGGATCCGCATAATACAGATCCACTGCGGAAAGCCTTGGAAAACGCCTTTCCTTCGTTTCGATGACCTCCGCCTCTTCCTCTTCCGCCGTTATTTCTTCCTTCTCCGCAGCAGTATCCGTATTTTCCTCAGCCATCCCCTTTTCCAGAAGCTCATTCGGGGTCTCCAGAAGATCCGCATTCACCTCCATGCCCAGCTCCGATATTTTCATCGCAAGGATCTTATCCTTTTCATAATTCGCTTTCATAATCTCCCGTTTCAACGTCACTACTTCATCTTTCATTTTTTCATATTCCACCACAGGAACCTTAAAGCGGAAAACTACTTTCAACCCTTTATATACCAGAAATACAAACAAGGCGAGCAGCATAAGCAGCAGAATATGTACAATGATCGCCGCTATCCATCCCAAGGGGGACAAATCATCACGGTAGGTATTGAACAGCTCTATATAATAACGAATATCAAAAATTCCAAAAATGGCATCCTTGATCGCAACCAGTACGTTCCAGATATGCCCGAAGATACTCCTCATAAAATTATAAAAGTAATAAAAAAATGCGTTCATCCTTCTCTCCCATTCCCGCTATACCCTTTTGCCCAAGCGCTGCCCTATCTTCCGCTTTTTACCTCCGAAGAAATAAATTGTATGTTTCCGATGATTTCATCCAGTTCATTGGAATTGGTGCAATCTTCATCCGTGCCTTCCATCCAGACGCGCATCGTCACTTTCACGTCCTGCTCTTCCTCAATTTCAAACAGCTTTTCCGAATTGCCGCCCTCGCCGCCTACAAAATCCCCGCCGCTTGTCTGCTGCAGCGTTTTATATGTCCCATAAGAATCTTTCACGTTATCGATGGCTTTCTCCGTATCGCTGTTGTGCTTATCGCTGTTCGGCTCCCATATGGCGATTTCCTGCCCCTCTACTTCAAAAGAAATGCGGATAGAATTCGCCGCCGTATCTCCGGGCACCGTACTCTCCGCCCCGTCTGCCTGGCGCACCCAGCAGCCGCTGACTTCCTCCCCGGCCTGCTCAGGTCCTAACAACATAATCTCATAAGTCTTCATTGCTCCTTGGGAAACCCTTTTTCCCTTGCTGTTTTTCAAGCTCCCGGCTTTCAGATAAAAAGTCTTCTCATATACGTATTGCTGGTTCAGTTCATCCAGGTCTGTGATCTCTTTGACATCGCTTACTGCCTTTCCCGTATATACCGGCGCGTAGAACATCTGCCCGTCCGTAGTCGTCACCGGGTTCAGCAATACCTCTTCCATGGGAAACTTTTGCGTAGCCGCTTTCAGATCCAGCTCTTCATCGTACTCTCCCGGCCCTCCGCCCAGATCATCGGCGATCATCAGATCCCCTGCCGCTGCGGCCGAAAGCGCCAGATTCAGCACTTTTGGTTTGTTATTCATCGTAAACCATGCATAAGTCGCGGTGGACAATACTGCAAGATATAGCAGACACATCAGCAGTCTGGCCTTCAGTCCCTGTTTTTCCTTACTTTCTTCCGTTTCCGCGCCTTCCCCTCTGGTCTCTTCTGTTTTTTTCTTTTTTGTCTTCTCTTCTTTCCCCGTCATCCGCTTTCCCATTGCCTCCTCCGTCCCTCTTCTTCACTTCTCTATCCTATTTCCCTGTTTCCTTTAATAAGTAAAACTCATCGCCAATTCTATTTCTCCTCCGATAATAGCATCCACGCATTCCGGGTCTTCTCCCTCCAGCCAGATGACCACTGTAAATTTATCCATCCCATCATGTTCAAAATCCGGCCTTAACCCGGTGCAAATCGTTTTTTCGGAGGCAAAAGGAACTGTCTGCAGCTGATAGATGCCGTCCAGGCTGTCAAAATCATGATAATCGATAACCTCCTGTGTAATATATCCCGGATTTCTGTTGGAGATCATTGTCTGCTGCTTTTCCGGATGCAGCGCATATTCCTGAAACGGAAACTCGAATTCCGAATACTGGCATTCGGGATGCCCTTCTTGGTTGGCCTTTGCAAAAATCTCCTGTTTTCCATTATGAAATAACATGATCCAGGCCGCCTCTTCGATCCCCTGCGTTTTATTTCTCATAAACAGCGTATATCTGTAATCTTTAGTTTCCCCTGTCAGGTTTTTCACATAAAATGTATAGGCAAACACATCATCGCTGTGATGCTCCCCGTCAATATCCATCACATCCTCGTCAATATTGTATATGCTCACATTCGTAGCGTCCACCAACGCGTCCGCATGAAGCGTAATCAGCCTTTCATCAAAATTAGGAATCTCCGAAAGGTAAAACCCGTCCCTGGCCATTTCCCTGTCCACCTTCACTACAAATTCCCCGGCGTTTGTATAAAACGCCGCCATAATAAATGCCGCCGACAGAATAAAAAGGATAATGGCAATCGTCTGCTTCGCCGCATGGACACGGAAAAAGCTGCGGAAAAGACTGATGCCTCCCATATACCAATGCCTGAACTTGTTAATCGGATCCACCCTGCTGACCAGTGTGCGCTTTATTTTATTTCCCTTCTGCCCCTTGTTAAGAAAACGTTTTCCCTTTTTCATAAAACTCCTCCCGCTTTTTCTTCATGGCAGACTACTTTTTTTGTTTGGAACCAAGTACTTAAAATCTGTCGACACATTCTTTAAAAATCCCCACTAATTCAGGCTGAAACTGTCCTCCTGCCTCTCCTTCGATGATTTGGACCGCTTCTTCTTTTGTCGTCTGTTTTTTCTTATACGGCTTCCAGCTCACGATTCCGTCATAAGTATCCGCAATCGCGCATATTCTTGCCCCTATCGGGATTTCTTTTCCTTTCTTCCCTTCCGGATATCCCCCTCCGTCAAACCTTTCATGATGGTATACCGCAATTTTTTCCCATTGCTCCATCATTCCATCGGAAAAAGGCTGTATATAAATGCTCTTAATCGCTTTACGCGCATTTACCGTATGGTTCTTAATGGTCTGTATTTCTTCTTCGCTCAATCCTCCTACTTTATTCCAAAGGGCAAAAGGAATAAAATGCCTCCCAATATCGTGTAATGCAAAGATCTCTTCGCTATGCCGGGTAAAATCCCCTCCAAGATCCTCCTGCACATTTTCTATATTCCTTTTCAGCATATACTGGTAAAGTATGTCCGCGTATTTTCCCACACGTTTCATATGTATCCGGACATTCCTCGGCAAAGTGCTTTGCAGCGCCTCCACCGTAGGAAAGCATCCGACCTCCGAACTCTTCACCATGCTTCTTTCCTCTATAATCAAAAGAATCCCTCATTTCTGCCGAATCATATCCCGTTTTCTCCACTGGCAAAAGCCGAACTGTTAGATTCGGCCCTCAGATTATATCAAGTCATTTACTGCATAGTCATATTTCTTTTATCACGCTAATGTATCATATTAATAATATATTTTCCACCCCATGCTGTCAACCTGTTTCGTCTATTTTTTTGTTGGTTTTTACTTTTTTTCCACTCCTTTTTTACATTTATTGGTGACAATTTACAATTTTTCTATTTTTAAACTTCGCCTAACTGCCGCTCCAGTTCCCCAAGCTGCAAAAGCCGTTCTTCCTCAATTATATTTTTCCTCTTTATCTCACGATACAGACAAGCTATTAAATAAATTTGTTCTTTCACAATTTTGTTTTCCTCGCATTTCATATTCTTTATCTCTTCAAAAAAATAAAGCGCCAGCATTTTTCTTTGAATCAAATGCTCCAGTTCATATAAAAAACTCAGTTTCCATTTATTCACATTATACATTTTCAAAATTTCAAAAACATTTGAAAACGCCCGGGACCCCTGCCCAGACTGCTCAGCCTGTTTTAAATTCTGCTTCATCTGTTTATATATAATTTCCAGCAGCTGCCCCACACGGGTAAAGTACCTCCCCGGCATCTTATTTTGCGTCCCTATGCTACGGAATGTATACTTTCCCTCTGCCTCATATACCCCGTCCACATTCCACATTTTGTATAATTCTTTACGTGTTACCGGGACTAAAACATAGCCCTCTGAATCCCTTATCACAAAAATATCATTTCTTGTCTTCCGCAGTTGTATATAATGATCAACTCCTTCATACAAGCTGCATAACGGAATATAAAATAATTTTCCCATATTCAGCGGTCCAAGAACGATATTGCATCCCCTCTCTAATTCCCTGCACAGCTGGGCAAATGCCAGATCTTTTTGATCAAATATAAACTTATGGACTGGAATTCCCCACATAGCCGCCGCTATGTCAATTCCATCATTCGGATTGCGGTAAGGGGTTAAAAACCTCTCGCTTTTCATATCCACGCATTTGATTCCGAAGGGTATTCCCATTGACAATTCAAATAATTCCGCATCTCCCTCGCATCCAGCTGCATTCAAAACCGCATAGGAAGCACAAAATGTATTTTTGCCAATATAATATTTTATTTCCCGTTCCATTTGCTCCCTCTTTCAGCAAGAATCCTGCTGATCTTTTTATCGTCAAACTTTCCATTTTTATTTTTAGGCAACGGCTTCCTGCTGAAGTAAAAAACCTGGGGTCTCAACAAAGTGGATATGCTATCTTTTATTCCCTCATATTCCTGCTGAAATGCTTCTTCGTTGCCAAAAATAGCAGCGCCGATCCTCTCCCCTGATACATCGTCAGGTATTCCTTCGATACGGACTTCCGATACGCTTTCTAATACTTCCAGTATTCCTTCAATCTGTGCATTTCCTATTCGAAAACCATTAGATTTAATCATTCTTTTTTTACGGCCGTAAAAATATAAAAAACCATCCTCATCTATAAAAAACAGATCGCCTGTTTTCAACATTCTTTGTCCTGTCATTGGATCTATAGAAAATGTTTCATCTTTTCCAATAGCTTCCATTACATTTTCACCAATTACAATGAGTTCTCCCACCCTATTACTGTCCACATTCTGCAAACATACTTGAACGTCATCCAACGGCAATCCACAGGAACCCCTTTTTGTTTTTTCATAACAATTCAACGGCATGATGGATACTCGTTTGCATTCTGTCAAGCCATACATCGGCAAAAGTTCCACATCTGGAAAAACGCTATGGAGTTCTTCAACGATCCGCAGGCTTAACCGATCCCCTGTCCAACAAATATAGCGCAGACAAGGCAGCTTTACTCTTTGCAAAAGCTTTGCACGGCATAGCAAGGCGAGCATAGACGGAACGGCTGGAAACGCAGTGATACCCTCCTTTTGCAAAATTCCCGGAAGATGTTGTAAAACCCTGCCATCCTCCAAGTATAACTCTGATCCGGAAGCCAAAGATAGAAATATTTGATATAATCCATAATCAAAGGAAAGTGGAATCGCACACAAAATCTTATCCTCCGTACCATTTTGCAGCCTTAAATTAATCTTCTCTATACAGAACACCACCTGCCGCACACATGCTATTATACCTTTAGGCCTGCTTGTTGAACCAGATGTATATAAAATGTAAACCTGTGCTTTCTCATTCATCCTTTCCCTGATTCTATTTTCATACGACATGCTGCTTTTCATTAGTTCTTGCGGAAGACCATTTATTATAAGCTTTGCTTCAATTTCCTTCGCAATCCGGCAATCGTTTTCTTTATAAAATCTTGCATCTATCGGAACAAAGACTGCACCGTAAAAGATGCAGCCTAGAATTGCAATAACTGTATCAATATTTACATTAGCAATAATCGCAACCCTGTCTCCCTGTCTAATCCCTTTATTTTGCAAAAATACAGAAAAGGCTTTTGCCCATCTATGCAGTTCACAGAAAGTATATTTTTCCCGTTTAATATGGAGAGCCGTCCTTTCTGAATCCTCCTTCCCTCCCATCAGCAGATGATAAAGCATTCAGCCATCACCCCATTCCCGGCCAGCTTTTTTCTGATTTTACACGCTGAACCACATAATCGCACAACTTGCCCACCGTAGAAAAAATTTCTTCAAAATCATCTTCTACCGGATCAAACATGAAGCGGAACTCATCTTCTATTTCCACTTGAAGATGAATCATAGAAATAGAATCATATCCCAGATCCATTAACATGGACTCTCTATCCGCCAATACATCTCCAGGCACATCTTCGCCTTTATCAATCGTTTCATACACTAACTCCAATACCTTTTTCTCTATTCGTTTTCTCATTTCTATCCTCCTCTTATCTTTCTGGTGCATTTCTCAAAGCAGTACCCTGCCCTGAAATATCTGCTTTAATTCCCGGTTCTGCTCCCAAACAAAAATGCCTGGATATTTTCTGCTTAAAAAAAGCGCCATTGCTTCTGTTGAAGAATATGCGCCGACATTATGGAATACAAATAAGTCTCCAATATCGCATTCTTCAAGTTCTGCATCCCGCATCAAAACATCTCCCGCTGTACACAAAGAACCATTTACCGTCGCAGCCGCCTTTCCCCTCGTTCTTTTTTCTATATGGATCACATCAAAATACGGTATTCTGTAGCCATTCGACTGATTATAATATTTTAATTGGTGGCATCCCCCATCCACTATATAAAAAAGTTTTCCTTCATTTCTTTTTATATCCACGACCTTTGTAATATAATCCCCTGCCTCCGAAGCGCAGATCCGTCCTGCTTCAAACACAAAATGGTATTTTTCCGCCCATCGGGAGCAGCGCTTGGAAATCGTCCGGATTATTTCCCGATGATATTCCTTTTTATCTGTTATAAAATAAGGATATCCTATCCCCGGCCCATATTCCATAATGAATGGTTGCTTGTCAAAACAGCTTCCTATTTCATCTGCAAACGTTTCCAAGGCATCCATTTCTTTCAAAATCTCATTCGCCGACCTTTTCTGGGTTCCGCTATAGTAATGCAGACCTGCGAAGCGTACCAAAGAAGTTTCTTTTCTTTCTGATAAAATTTTTTTAATTTCTTTTATCGGCATCCCAAATTGATTGCCGCTGGAAACCCGCAGGAGACAGCGGCAGCTACTCTCCTCTTGTCTGCAAGCCTGTTCCAGCAACTCCAACTGAAGCCTGGATTCAATGGAAATCATTCCAACCCCTGCCCTAATCATATGTACAAGTTCTCTGAGACTTTTGCTGACACCTCCTGCCAAAATACATCCCATATTGATGCCGGCTCTTTCACACAATTCCAATTCTCCCTCCGAACAAACCTCCACCTGATCAACATAATGTTCTATATACGGTGCCAGCCATGGATTGCTTTTTATAGAAAAGCAGATATTTACTCCCTGTCCGCATTCATCCCGCAGTTGGCGAATAGTTTCATAAAAATGCCGCTCATCAAATACATAACACGGCGTATTGCTTTTTATTTTCTCCTGTTGTTCACTGTCCATTACTTCCAGCATCATGCCCCTCGCCCCTTGCTCCCCATTTATCATCCATCCCCACAGCCTCTTCCATGCATTTCCAAAAATTATTCCTCCACAATAAAATCTCCAGCATGTTTCCTTTCCATACATAACCATATAGTTTTTCCAGCATATATTCCAGCTTCTCACAAAATACTTCTGCGCCCAGCCCCTCCGTCTCAAGGATCTGTACAATTTTCCATATCTGGTGCAGATATAAGTTCCATCCAAATTGCAATGCCAGATCCTTTTTTCTTCCTCCCCCGGAATACAGCCAGCTTCCCATGTCGCCTTCAAGATCCCAATTCTCTTTAGACCTTCTATGAATCAGCTGATATCTGATGACATCGGCTATAAGCGCCTTCTTTTTCTGGCAGCCGCCAGAACGCATCCTTACCGCTATGCTTTGGCTCAGATCATATTCTTGCAGCAATTCTTCCTTTCTATATAATCTTAGCGGAAATCCTTCAGGATCATGAACAGCATATATCCCGTCCTTTTGTCCGCAAACATATAAATATCTTCTTTTCCCGTTATAATAAAATGATTGTATATCATCCTGCGCCAGAATATCTACCGGCCCAAGGAAGCATCCCCATTCCATTGCCCGGCAGCAGTCCTCTATACTATAAAAAATATCCGTTTCTTGTAAAAGATTATTATATGCGGCAACCTTCCGTACTGCATCATCCACAGCCACTCCCGATGACAACCAATTTTTCAAGTCATTCTGCTCTGCTTTAAAGACAAACGCCCTCCCTGAAATGCAGTCCGCATGCTTTTCCGGTATATAACCGCTGTTTCTATAAAGCATAGATAGCGCATTCTCAAAAGTATCAATATTCTTTCCATGGTATCGCATACTTTCCATCCTTTAATACCGTTTTCTTTAAATATTCCAATGCCTCCGAACGAAAGTCTTCGGATACTGCCGGGTGGGTTAACGCATCCAATGCATGGTTTCTGCATCCGCACTCAAAAGGTTGGGACATCATTTTTCCCAACAACTCTTTTCTATGCTGCATATCCCTGTTTTTAATAAAATTTTTATAAAATTCCATAATGGCCTCATGGCACACTTTGCATGAGATTGGCAGAACGGGGGCAAAATCATAACTATCGTATTTAATCTCACGATTTCCATACCATGCAATACTAATTCTGTTTAAAATGTTCTCTGGAACAGCATCCAATAATTTTATAAACCCCCAATGGGAAACCGGCTGGTAAAACCCGCCCCGGTATAAATGCTCCAATGCTGTAAACGGCTTTATGTTTACAGGAAAAAGCACGATTACCTCCACATCCTGTTCATATGCCCATTGAATTGACTGCAGCACATCTTCCATTTGATGCCTTTCACTTAAAAATGGACTTCCGTATAAGATATTAAAAATTACGGCATGATGGTAATTGTGAATTAACCGGATACATTCTTTCAACTCTTCCAGATTGATATCCTTATTCAAACAATTATGCAGCACATAAGGATTTACCGATTCCAATCCCATTTCATATGCAATATCCCTATCCCCAATCACTCTTTGAATTTCTTCAATACACTCTTTTGTTACTGTTTTATAGTGTGTTTCAAAAGTAATATATGGGATCTTTGTTTCTGCAACCTGCATTAAAACCGCATGCCGGTTTTCTTTCGGAATTTCATATTCGTCCAGGAAACTTCCATATGTATTCAATATCAGTTCCTCAATATGTCCTGTTTCTCTCAAAAGAACCTCCGGAAGGATTTGCGTGCATTCTTCCAGATTCAAATTTCTTCCTGCTCCATAATCGCACATCAGGCAGCTTCCTAACGCCGAATTGCGGCATCCCCTGCTTTTATACGTCACTTGCAATACTTTATTTTCCATCCAGGTTGTATAGTTGGCTCCTTTCCGCATAATCGGTTTAAACCTTCTCAACCTTATATTAATTTTACTTAATATTTCATCCATATAATCTGCCCCTTTCTCACAGCCAAATAATAATTTGTTATTTGGAGGTTGTATGAATAGCTATCAAAACCCATTTCTGCCAAGCGATAGTCTAGACTTTGAAAATAGTTTAAAGCATATTAAAGATTGCGGATATAGCATGCCAATATTTTCTTCTGTTTTTAAAAATGCGGAAAATATTACGATACCTCCCGGCAATTATATTGCAGAAGATTTGCGCCGCTCTCGTCTGGTTGGCTGTACTGTAAACGATTCTGATTTTACGAATGCTATTTTTGCCGATTCCCGATGTGTTCGGACTGATTTTATAAATATCAAATATAAGCATACAAATGTAGAATATTGTAATTTTGATTCCTGTCATTTTGTTAATAATATATATAGGCCGTTTATCGGTACTAACTTTAGTTTTTCAAATTTCTCAAACTGTGAATTCAGAGGAATTCAAATTTCAAATTCTACATTGGATAGCGTTTCCTTTGATCATTCCAAATTTGAGGATGTAACTATCTCTATGTCCACGGTAGAAAATAGTAAATTTAGTAACTGCACTTTTAAAAATGTAGAATTATGTGATTTGAATTTATGTTTCTCCGAATTTGCCCAAGTTCATATGGAACATGTTTCTCTTCCTTTTTACCAGCTTCCTTATGTCTTTGGAGGAATAGATTATTTCCTTCATACAAATGAGGATGTATACATTGGGCCGGATACGAAAAACGGACCTGTTTTATATCCAGACCAATATAAGCAGCTATTGCCGGATATAATCAGTTATTTTAAGCATTATGAAGAATATTTTCCTATTGCAAATATTTATCTGGCATGCGGCGACTTGCTTCATGCTTATGAAACTATCAGGAGGGGCATTGAAAATGCTGCCCGGAAGAAAGATTTCCGCATGTTGAAATTTTTATGCAAGCTCGCTGCGGATGGACATATTTTTACCAATGAACAGTTACAGGCGATTTATGATCGAATTTATGACGCAACTGCTTTTGGCCCTATGACAGAGTTTGAAAAGAAAAGCTATTTTATCCATCTTGGTACAATACGGAATTTATTGCTATTTAATGATTCGCAAAAAACAACTTTGGAACTTCGCCTGCAAACAAATATTGAAAATACCGATTCCCAGAAGCTGGGCTTGCTTATTGGTGAAATTGAACAGTTATTTGATGCTATTGGCGCAGGGAATATTACATATAATATTGAAATGAAGCACCAGTGTCCATGGGAAATTATTTATACCATGATTGGGGAATGGCCCATAGTGATGGCTGTTTTAAACAGTATAAATGCGGTATTTTCCCCGTTAGATGCGGTAACATCATTTGTAAATAATTGTATCAGCCTATTCGGACAGTTTTCTTCAAAGCAAAAAGAGAAACGGAATCCATCTCCTGACTCCAATATTATAGAGGGGTTTGAAAACACCTCATTATCGTTGATTCGAACACAGCAGGATCAAATTAATGAACAACAAAAGCTATTAAATGAACAGCAAAAACAGCTGAACGAAGTATCTCGTTATATTATAGAAGATTTACAAGCACAGCTTGAAATTAAAAACCAGTTATTATCAAAATATGGGATTGAAGCCACATTATTGCATCATATTAAATAACTTTAATGAATGCAGCTCACTTATGGGCTGTATTTTTTTGCAACAAATCTGTAATTTGCTATTCATACAACCTCCAAATAACAAATTATTATTTTTACATCCTTTATTATGATATATTTCCCGTTTATTTGCAATCCTTTTTTCTGTTATAATACAATGCAAATAATCATATTTCAAAATTGGAGGTGTTATATTTGACTTATCAAAAACTTTTATTTCATTTAGGACATTATCAAATTCAAATCACAAATGCAGCTGATCTTTCTTCCTATAGCAGGAAGTCTTATACTTGTGATTTACGTCAATTTCAAAAATTCCTTTCTTCATTCCCCCCTAATATCGAAATTGACAGTTTTCCCCAATTACTTAATTCTTATCTTCAAAGACTCATGCATGCAGAACGCCTGAAGTCTTCCACGATCAAAAGAAGATTTATTACCCTGCATAAGTTCTTTAACAGTCTGGAAGCATCCTGCTCCATTTCAGACAATCCATTCCGTTCTTTCACATGCAAAACCAACAGAGAATACACACTTCCTAAAGTTTTGCAAAAGCAAGAACTTATTTCTTTAATTTCCGCCGTCAAGAAAGACCTTGCTAATCAAAATGGTTATCATGCTCTGATAGCTGCACGCAACTTGGCCATTATTGATCTGCTGATCTGCACCGGAATGCGAATTGGCGAGATTTCCCTTCTTCGCCTGCAGGATTACCAAGCGTCAACAAACACTCTGTTAATTCGGGGAAAAGGACAAAAAGAGCGAATTTTATTTATATCTTCTTCTGAAGTAGTCCAGGAACTGTCCAATTGGATAAGGCTTCGGCCTTTGCTGAACCCTCATTGTAATTTATTATTTATTAATAAATATGGGTACGCTATTTCCATATATGGTATCGAAAATATTTTCTACAAATATAGAAAGCTTTCCAATATCACCCCTGAAGCTACTCCCCATTATTTGCGCCATACATTCGCCAGTGTCGACACGTTTGCTGCTTAAAAGGCAGCACACTATTTTTACATAGTAGAACTGACATTCCGAATGAACAAATGAAGGAGTAACGCCCGAAAGGTTCATCCATAATCTCCGAAAAGCATCAAGAAGGCAATTTCCCATATGTTTTAAGCTCGGTAAAGTCGGCTGACAGCAACCGTAAGGCAAATTGCCACGAAATCTCTGTTGCTAATAAGCTGGTGGTCTATAAAATATTCATGGTAAGTATGTGCTTGCACGGACAAATCACTGATAACGGGTGGCTTCTCTGCAGAAATGCAGCAGAATAATGGTACAGGGCTAAGTAATATGGGCGATATGAACAGCCTTTTAATATTACAGGTATTAAATGTTGTCCAAATCCAGAGGTGATACCTAAAAATATATGCAAAGATAGGAATGCCGGAACGTGGTAAGCTGATAACGCAGAGATATTGCCATCTATAACGCGGTAACGGAATAATTCATAAGCCGTTTTTATATCAGTGAAAGCGGTGGCATGGTACCAATGAACCTGTGATAATAAGCAGCGGAGGGACGGCCACTAGTCAATATATTATTGATGGAACGCCGTATGATGCGAAAGTATCATGTACGGTGTGGAGCGGGGGAAAAGGCGGCGCGGAAACGCAAAACCTTACCTATCGCTATCTGAATTGCTGAATAATGGGGCTGATTTATGCAGTGTTCAAGATCTTTTGGGCCATTCTGATATTTCGATTACCCGAAAATATGTCCATGTATCATTTTCCCGAAAGAAAGAAGTTCTTTTAAAATATAATACACGTAATTTTTTATAACATTAATGTAAGATGGGAATCCTGTCTGTTGATATAGCTGGAAGGGACTTGACTTTTCCCTATTTCCCGCTATAATAAATCTTCGGGAAAGCCCGTAAAATCAAGGCTTTCCCAAAATAACAACATGAGTTCGGGACCTTCCTCTCAAACAAAACCGCAAACAGCTCTGTTAAACAAAACCTTTGGCATTGTATCTTTATTCGATTTTTCTGTCTTCCTTTCCCCCGTGAATCGTAAACGGTAGATAGTCCGTACCTATACAAAACTGGAGCAAACCTGTATGATAGAAACAGATTTGCTCCAGTCTTTATTTCACTTCACTTTTATCAGGCTTGCGGCAGTTCGCT